>NZ_JBJZOK010000017.1:0-202244 GCF_047200615.1 Nocardia sichangensis | reverse complement strand
TCCGCCGACGAACCATTTCGCCACCGGAGCCCCGCTCCAGTCCAGCACCTGGGTGAACGGTTCGTGCCAGTGCAGCCGCCCGGCCTGTTCGGCCCAGAACGCGTCGCGATCGGCCGCCGCCCGCTCGTAGAGTCCGGCGTCGGCGTTCGCCTGGGCGGCGAACTCCGCGTTCGGCGGATACGAGTCCCTGTGTTCGGCGCTGGTTTCGGTCATCTCGTCTCTTCTTTCCACGTAGCCTGAGCGCACGATTCGACGCAGCCGAGTTCGACAGTAATCAACTGTGACCCATGCCGCGTGCGGTGTGTCGATCGGGTTTCGCCCGCGTCACGCCGCCGCGCCTGTCCTCCCGCGGCGAAGGCGATGCTCCGGCCGCGCGCCGTTTCCGCACGAAACTCGGGGTGTTTCGGCGATGTTGCCGGATCGGTAACAAGTACAACGAACTCGGATCAATCAGGTGACAGTGCCCGCGCCGGTGGTTACTCTGCCAACCACACAGGGGGATCGCGTCGGCATGCGCTGACGGGCCTCCTGCGGGTGCCGATCGGCTACCCCCTTCTCGCACCGGGAGGACGCGTTGAAATTCCACAGAGCGATGGCGCTGACCGCGGCGGTCGTACTGGCCACGAGCCTCGGGCTGTCCGCATGTTCCTCGGGCGACGGCGCCGATGCCGACATCGTCACGGTCAACGGTGGCGAGCCGCAGAATCCGCTGGTGCCTACCAACACCAACGAGAATATGGGCGGCCGCGTGGTCGACCGGCTGTTCGCGGGCCTGAAGTACTACGACGGGAGCGGCAAGGCGCACGACGAGATGGCGGAGTCGATCCAGACCACGGATCGGAAGAGCTACCGGGTGACCATCAAACCCGGCTGGAAGTTCACCGACGGCACCCCGGTGACGGCGAAGTCGTTCGTCGACGCGTGGAACTACGGCGCGCTCGGCACCAACGCCCAGTTACAGAGCTATGTGTTCAGTCCCATCGTCGGTTTCGACGAGGTGTCCGCGGAAAAGCCTACGGCACAGACGATGTCGGGCTTGAAGGTGATCGACGACCGCACCTTCACCATCGAGCTGAAGGCACCCTCGATCGATTTCGAGACCGAACTCGGGTACGCGCCGTTCTATCCGCTGCCGGAGGCCGCGTTCAAGGACATGAAAGCGTTCGGAGAGAACCCGATCGGCAACGGCCCCTACAAGTTCGCCCGGTCCGGGGCGTGGGAGCACAACGTCAAGATCGATCTGGCGCCCAACCCGGACTACCCCGGCGGCCGCCCGGCCAAGAACAAAGGGCTGCGGTTCGTGATGTATCAGTCCTTCGACACCGCCTACGCGGATCTGCAAGCGGGCAATCTGGACGCGCTCGACACCGTGCCCGACAGCGCGCTCACCTCCTACGAACGGGATCTCGGTGACCGCGCGATCACCAAGCCGACCGCCCAGAACCAGCACATCGGCATCCAGTCCAACGTCGCGCACTTCGCCGGCCAGGAAGGGCTGTTGCGGCGCCGGGCGATCTCGATGGCGATCAACCGGGAACAGATCGCGCAGAACATCTTCCACGGCACCCGGATCCCGGCGCGCGACTTCACCGCGAGCACGCTGCCCGGCTTCGACCCGAACCTCCCCGGCTCGGAGGTGTTGAAGTACAACCCCGACGAGGCCAAGAAGGTCTGGGCACAGGCCGACGCGATCTCGCCGTGGTCGGGCCGCTACGAGATCGCCTACAACTCCGACGGCGGCCACCAGGCCTGGGTGGAGGCGGTGGCCAACAGCGTGAAGAACACCCTCGGCGTCGACGCCATCGGCGTGCCGTACCCGACGTTCAAGAACATCCGCGACGAAGTGAACGCGCGCACCATCAACAAGGCCTTCCGCTACGGCTGGCAGGGTGACTACCCGACCATGCTGCAGTTCCTCACTTCGCAGTACTACAGCTACTCCGACACCAACAACGTCGACTACAAGAACCCGGAATTCGACCGCCTGCTCGATGCCGCCTTGGCCGCGCCGAGCCAGGACGAGTCCTACAAGATCATCGCGCAGGCCCAGTCCCTGCTGATCAAGGACCTGGCCGACGTCCCGGTGTTCGACTACGTGGCCGCCGCGGGCCGCTCCGACCGGGTGCGCAAGGCCGAACTCGCCTGGAACGGACTGTTCGACTTCGAGAACATCGAGAAGTAGCCGCCGGCCGCCGGGCGTCCGGGTGACGCTCGGCGGTCCTGTTCAGGAGGCGAAATGGCCTGGTATGTCGGGCGGCGTCTGCTTCAGATGATCCCCGTGTTCCTCGGTGCGACCCTGCTCGTCTACGCACTGGTGTTCCTCGTCCCTGGCGACCCGATCCACGCGCTGGCGGGTGACAAACCCATGACGCCCGCGGTGGAGGCGCAACTGCGGGCGCGCTACCACCTCGACGAGCCGTTCCTCGTGCAGTACCTGTTGTATCTGAAGGGCATCGTCACGCTGGACTTCGGCACGGCCTTCTCCGGCAGGCCGGTGCGGGACGAACTCGCGCGTGCGTTCCCGATCACGATCAAGTTGGCCTTCATGGCGGTGCTGATCGAGTCGGTCTTCGGCGTGCTGTTCGGCCTGATCGCCGGACTGCGCAAAGGCAAGCTGTTCGACTCCGCGATGCTCGTGATCAGCCTGGTCGTGATCGCGGTCCCGGTCTTCGTGGTGGGCTTCCTCGCCCAATTCCTGCTCGGCGTGAAGTGGGGCATCGCGCCCGTGACGGTCTCCGGGAAGGCGACCGTCGGCGAACTGCTGGTGCCCGCGATCGTGCTCGGCTCGCTGTCGTTCGCCTACGTCCTGCGCTTGACCCGGAATTCGGTGGCGGAGAACATGTCCGCCGACTACGTGCGCACCGCGACCGCCAAAGGCCTGCGCAGGCCACGCGTGGTGACCGTGCACATCCTGCGCAACTCGATGATTCCGGTGGTCACGTTCGTCGGCGCGGATCTGGGCGCCCTGATGGGCGGCGCCATCGTCACCGAGGGCATCTTCAACATTCCCGGCGTGGGCGGCACGCTCTACCAGGCCATCACCAGGGGGGAGCCGCCGACCGTCGTCTCCTTCGTCACGGTGCTGATCGTCATCTTCCTGCTCACCAATCTGCTCGTGGACCTGCTCTACGCCGCACTCGACCCGAGGATCCGCTATGCCTGACCGCACCGAGGCCGCGAGTCCGCGCCGCGGCCAGGAGCATTTCGTCGCGCCGCCCGACGAGGTCGAGGTGCTCGCCACCGACGCCGTGCTGGATGCGGGCGCGCCGACCAGCATCTGGCGCGACGCGTGGCGGCAGCTGCGGCGCAACCCGATCTTCATCGTCGCGGCGGTGCTGATCGTGTTCGTGCTGATCGTGGTGATCTGGCCGGGGCTGTTCACCGATCAGGACCCGCGGTACTGCAACGGCGACTTCAGCATGGACCCGCGCGGCGCAGGGCACCCGTTCGGTTTCGACAAGCAGGGGTGCGACATCTACGCCCGCACCGTCTACGGAGCGCGGGCTTCCGTGCTCGCCGGAGTCGGCGCGACGCTGCTGTTCGTGCTGATCGGGGGAACGCTCGGCGCGCTGGCGGGCTTCTACGGCGGGCCGCTGGACTCGATCGTCTCGCGGGTCGCGGAGGTCTTCTACGCGATTCCGTTGATGCTGGCCGCCATCGTGATCATGCAGCTGCTGGACGCAAGGACGATCTGGACCGTGATCGTCATCCTCGCCTCGTTCACCTGGCCGCAGGCGGCGCGGATCGCCCGTAGCGCGGTGATCCAAGCGAAGAACAGTGATTACGTCACGGCCGCGAAAGCTTTGGGCGTCTCTCGACCGCAGACGCTTGTGCGCCACGTGTTGCCCAACGCGGCGGGACCGCTGATCGTGGTGACCACGCTGTGGCTGGGCGTCTTCATCGTCACCGAGGCGACGCTGTCCTATCTCGGCGTCGGTCTCCCGCGCACCGTGGTGTCCTGGGGCGCGGACATCGCCACGGGTCAGAAGGAGATCCGCACCTCCGCCATCCTGTTCTATCCGGCGACGGCGCTGGCGCTGACCGTGCTGAGCTTCATCATGCTGGGCGACGCCGTGCGCGACGCCCTCGATCCGAAGGCGAGGAAGCGATGAGCGAGGCCGACCGGCCGCTGCTGGAGATCACCGATCTGAACGTGAGCTTCACCGCCGACGGCAAGCCGGTGCCCGCGGTCCGGGACGTGAGCCTGTCGGTGTATCCGGGGCAGACCGTGGCCATCGTCGGGGAATCGGGCTCGGGAAAGTCGACCACCGCGCACGCGATCATCGACTTGCTGCCCGGCACGGGCCGGGTCACCTCCGGTTCGATCAGGTTCGACGGCAAGGAACTCACGGCGGCCTCGAAACGAGAGATCGTCGCGGTCCGCGGCAGCGGCATCGGCCTGGTCCCGCAGGATCCGATGTCGAATCTGAATCCGGTGTGGAAGATCGGTTTCCAGATCCGCGAGACGCTCGAAGCCAACGGCATCGCGAAGGGCAAGGCCGCCGAGAAGCGAGCGGTGGAACTGCTCGAGGAAGCGGGCATGCCCGACGCCGAACGCCGGGTGAACCAGTATCCGCACGAGTTCTCCGGCGGCATGCGCCAGCGTGCGTTGATCGCGATCGGCCTGTCCTGCCGGCCGCAACTGCTCATCGCCGACGAGCCGACCTCGGCGCTCGACGTGACCGTACAGCGGCAGATCCTCGACCATCTCGAGCGGCTCACCGCCGAACTCGGCACCGCGGTGCTGCTGATCACCCATGACTTGGGTCTGGCGGCGGAGCGTGCCGAACACCTGGTGGTGATGTATCGCGGCCGTGTCGTGGAGTCCGGGCCCGCTTTGCGGATTCTGCGTGATCCGCAGCACCTGTACACCAAACGGCTGGTGAGTTCGGCGCCGTCGCTGGCCGCGCAGCGGCGGTCGGCGGTGCGGCGCCGGGCCGAGATCCACGCGCAAGCCGTGCAGGTGGCGGCAGCCGACACGGTGGTGCCGGACGACGTGCTGGTAGCCGAGCGTCTGACGAAGACGTTTCACATTCGCGATCGCACGCCGTGGAAGTCGACCGAGTTCGTCGCGGTGGACGATGTGTCGTTCCGGCTGCGGCGCGGGTCGACCACGGCGATCGTCGGCGAATCCGGCTCGGGCAAGACCACGGTGGCGCAGATGGTCCTCGGACTGCTCGCGCCCACCTCCGGCGCCGTCACGTTCGACGGCAAGGACGTGACCACCCTGGACCGTAAGGAATCCTTCGCCTTCCGCCGCCGGGTGCAGCCGATCTTCCAGGATCCCTACGGCTCGCTCGATCCGATGTACACGATCTACCGCACCATCGAGGAGCCGTTGCGCACCCACCGGATCGGTACCGCCGAGGAAAGGGAGGCGACCGTGCGGGAACTGCTCGACAAGGTCGCGCTGCCTGCCGGTGTGCTGCGGCGCTACCCCAACGAACTGTCCGGTGGGCAGCGTCAGCGCGTGGCGGTCGCGCGGGCACTCGCCCTACGGCCCGAAGTGGTGGTGTGCGACGAGGCGGTGTCCGCGCTCGACGTGCTGGTGCAGGCCCAGATCCTCCGCCTGCTCAACGAGCTGCAAGCCGAGCTCGGGCTGGCGTATCTGTTCATCACCCACGATCTGGCCGTGGTGCGGCAGATCGCCGACGACGTGCTCGTCATGCAGCGCGGCAAGGTGGTCGAGGCGGCGACGACCGACGAGGTGTTCGACGATCCCCGGCAGGAGTACACGCGCAAACTGCTCGACGCGATACCGGGACGCGATCTGCTGGCCGGATAGCGAGCCGGGCGCGCGGATCGGTCCGCGCGAGCGCAAGTAGCCTCGTATGCCGTGACCGATCCGCTACAGCCCCTCGTCGATCTTCCCGGTGTCCGGGACGCGGCCGACCGTGCCCGCGACGCGCTCGCCGAGGTGCACCGGCACAAGGCGAACCGGCGTGGGTGGCCCACCACGGCGGCCGAGGCCGCGGTGCGTGCGGCCCGGTCCTCGGCGGCCATCGACGGCGGCAGCACGGACATTCCCGCCGACGGCCGGGTTGCGGACCCGATCCTGGCCGGCTCGCTGCGCGTCGGGCAAGCGTTGGACGGGGACGCGCTGCGGAATCTGGTGGGCACCTGGCAGCGTGCCCCGCTGCAGGCGCTGGCGCGGCTGCATCTGCTCGCCGCGGCCGATCTGATTCCGGAGCAAGAGGCGCTCGGCAGGCCGCGCGGCGACTCGGGCGTCGCGCAGCGGCTGGATCTGCTGGCGCAGACGGTGCTCGGTTCGCGAGCGCCCGCGCCGGTGCTCGCCGCCGTAGTACACGGTGAGCTACTGGCGCTGCGGCCGTTCGGCACGGCCGATGGCGTAGTCGCGCGGGCGGCCTCCCGGCTGGTCGCGGTGTCGAGTGGGCTGGATCCGCACAGCCTCGGCGTACCGGAGGTGTTCTGGTTGCGCAGGCGTCAGGCGTATCTGGACGCGGCCGCGGGATTCGGAACCGGGGAGGCGGAGGCGGTCGGCGGCTGGGTGATCCTCTGTTGCGGGGCGTTCGAGGACGGCGCGCGCGAGGCCACGTCGATCGCGGACTCGGCGGCGGGATAACCCCCGTACACGTCAAAGCGGGCGGCGTTGTCTCTCGACCTCACCGCCCGCTAGCACGGACTACCCGGTTACCAAGCGTGCTAGGTGGGTTGTGTTCTGCGGCCTCGGCGACAATCCGGACATCGGCCGGTTCATCCCCGCAACCTGTGCGAGGCCTTCGCCGTCGACTATCCGAATTTCGCAGGCCCACAACGCTTCTGCCCTTGTCGCGGCGCGCTCCGCGTGGGTGCCTGGTGCCCGTGCTGGGAAGAAGGGTCGGGAGACAGTGCCTTCTCTTCCGGTGCTGCCTTGGCCTTCCGTCCTTCCGTAGTTACCTTTCTACACCTGTGACTGCACTCACATCAAGGGATGCGAGAACATTGAACAATCGGCGTTTTTCTCGGCGTTTCGTGGTTAAATGCCTGGTCCGCAGCGCCATCGGTCAAGTTGGCTGAGTTAACGGCAAGCCGCTGGCGACCCGGATTGGACGGGCTGCTCGAGCGTCCGATCTCAGCGTCGGCGGCGCAGCATCCGGTAGCTGATCGCGCCGGCCACGACCGCGCTCAAGCCGACCGCCGCGGTGGCCGCGAGCGTCGTCGAGGACGGCGCTTGGAAGCGCGCCCACAGCGACACCGGGTTGGAGAAGGTCAGGATCGGCCAGCCCCGCGTGGTGGCCTCACGGCGCAGATTGCGATCCGGATTGACCGCAGTGGGGTGGCCCACCGCGCCGAGCAGCGGCAGGTCGGTGATCGAGTCGGAGTAGGCGTAGCAGCGGGACAGGTCGTACCCCTCGTCTGCGGCGAGTTTCTCGATGGCGGCGACCTTGCCCTCGCCGTAGCAGTAGAACTCGACCTCGCCGGTGTACTTTCCGTCCGCCACGACCATCCGGGTGGCGGCGGTATGTGAGGCGCCGAGCGCTTCGGCGATCGGGCCGACGATCTCCTCGCCGGAGGCCGAGACGATCACCACATCGTGCCCCCGGATCTTGTGGTCGGCGATCAAGTCGGCCGCCTCCGCGTAGATCAGCGGATCGACCAACTCGTGCAATGTCTCTGCCACAATGGATTTCACCTGCTCGACGTCCCAGCCCGCGCACATGCTGGTCAGGTGGGCGCGCATCCGTTCCATCTGATCGTGATCGGCTCCCGACAGCAGGAACAGGAAGTGGGCGTAACTGCTTTCCAGTACGGCGCGGCGGTTCAAAAGCCCCTGCGCGTAGAAGGGCTTGCTGAATACGAACGTGCTCGACTTCGCGATCACGGTCTTGTCCAGATCGAAGAAGGCCGCGACGCGTCCACCTGCAGTGGCTGACTTGTCCACCCGACCAGGATAGGCGGCGGTATGGTCTCCGCTCGGCCAGGCGTCAGGTGTGGTGCGGCTGCTGTGTCCCCGTGGTCGGTCCGACCGCGGGTTGTGGCAGCGCTCTCCGGCCACCGCGCCTGTTGTGTGGCCGTCCTGCCTTCGATCGGCCGCAGATGGGCGGCGGCTGCACCACGGCTGCCGCTGGTCGGCACGCGTGTTCCCCGCCGTGGCGCGGCTGCGGCCGGTGCGGCGATGAAGTTTGCCCCGCAGACGCCGAAGCCACGAGGGCCACAAAGATGTCCGTCGGCAGACTTGCGTGGTGGCCGGGGCTTAGGTGTAGTATTGCTGGCACCTGGACATGGTCCAGGCGCGTTCAGCCCGACCCCCCGGGGCTGAACCCCGACGGCCCCAGCCTCCTCCCCCCCCGGCTGGGGCCGTCCTCTATTTCAGGGACAGTGCGCTACGACATCGGGTTCGGATAGCTGTCCACAAGCCCGGAGTTGTCCACATTCGGCATATCGCCCCTTCTATCCCTGCTCCAGTTCCGCGACGCTGACCTGCATGAACCTCGATGCATCGGAGCCGATCGGGCCGACGCCCGCCCTTGTGCTCATCGATGACGACCGTCTGCGCGACGAAGTCCGGCGTATCGCGGCGGCCGCCGAACGGCCACTCGATGAGCGGACGCGACTCGTCGGCCGACATGCCTGGACCGGCGCTCCACTGGTCATCCTGGACACCGATACGGCACGCGAAGCGGCCGCCGCGGGCTACCTGCGCCGCGCCGGCGTCGTGGTGGTAACCGATGGTGAGCCAGGTTTGCTCGACTGGCAGGCCGCCGCCGCGGTCGGCGCGGAGCGGGCTATCGCCTTGCCCGGCGCGGCGGTGGGGCTCATCGATATGTTTGCTGAATACGGCGAGCAGCGTGCGGGTGACGGCGTGGTGCTCGCCGTCGTCGGCGCGGGCGGCGGGGCCGGTGCGTCCACCCTCGCCGTCGCGGTCGCGCTGCGCGCCGCCGCGGAGGGGTTCCGGCGCGAGACCTTGCTGGTCGATGGCGCACCCTTCGCGGGGGGTCTCGACCTGCTGCTCGGTGTCGAGAACGCGGCGGGCCTGCGCTGGCCCGACCTGGTGGTGGAGGACGGGCGCGTCTCAGCGACCGCGCTGCACGGCGCCCTACCCGTCGCGGCGCCCGGGCTCGCGGTGCTGTCCTGTGGGCGCTGCGGTGCGGGACGATTGCCACGTGAGCTCGGCGCGCCCGCGGTCCGCGCTGTCATCGAAGCGGGCCGTGTCGCAGGCGATTTCATAGTTTGCGATATTTCCGGTGAGCGCGGGCCGCATGCCGACCAGATGCTCGACTCCGCGGACCTCGTGGTTCTGGTCGTTCCGGCGCGGCTGCGTGCGGTCGCCGCCGCCGAAGCGGTGTCCGCCCATATCGCGCGGCGAAACCCGAACCAGGGCCTGATCGTTCGCGGTCCGGCGCCCGGCGGCCTGCGCGGAGCCGAGGTCGCCGAGGTGCTCGATCTCCCGCTGCTCGCCGCCGTTCGCGCCCAGTCCGGTCTCGCGCACCGGCTGGAGCGCGGCGGGATGTCGGTAGGCCGCCGCGGGCCGCTGCGTGATGCGGCCGACGCCGTCCTCGGCGTACTGAGTGCACCACCGGGACAACGGCGGTGAGGAGGGGGCGATGAGCGCGATACTGACCAGCGAGCTGCTGGACCGGGTGCGGGAGCGCCTGGCGGGCGAGACCGGCGACCCGGATCCGGCGCAGGTCGCCGCCGCGATCCGGGCCGAAGCGGGCGGGGTGCTCGGCGACACCGACCTGCTGCGGGCTCTGCGACTGCTGCAGACCGAACTCACCGGCGCGGGCGTACTCGAACCGCTTTTGCACGATCCGCGAGTGGCCGACGTCCTGGTGACCGGTCCGGACGCGGTGTGGATCGATCGCGGGCACGGTCTGGAGAAGACCTCGATCACCTTCTCCGACGAGGCCGCGGTCCGGCGGCTGGCGCAGCGCCTGGCACTGTCGGCGGGCCGCCGACTCGACGACGCACAACCATGGGTGGACGGTCGGCTGTCCGGAATCGCTGCGGCATCAGGGGATTCGTTCGGGGTCCGTTTGCACGCGGTCCTCGCGCCGGTCGCGCACGGCGGCACTTGTCTGTCGTTGCGGGTACTCCGTCCGGCCACCCAGGGGCTGTCCGCGCTCGCCGTGGCGGGCTCGGTGCCCGCCGACGCGAAGCTCCTGCTGGAACGAATCATCCGGGCGAGGCTGGCGTTCCTGGTCGTCGGCGGCACCGGAGCCGGGAAGACGACGCTGCTGTCGGCCCTGCTCGCCACGGTGGGCCCGTCCGAGCGGATCGTCTGCGTCGAGGACGCGGCGGAGCTCGCGCCACCGCATCCCCACGTGGTCCGGCTGGTGGCCAGGACCGCGAATGTGGAAGGCGTCGGCGAGGTCACCGTCCGTGACCTGGTCCGTCAAGCGCTGCGCATGCGGCCGGACCGGATCGTGGTCGGCGAGGTCAGGGGCGCCGAGGTGGTCGACCTGCTGACCGCGTTGAACACCGGACACGACGGCGGGGCGGGCACCGTGCACGCCAACTCGCCGCAAGAAGTCCCCGCCCGGCTGGAAGCCCTCGCCGCTCTGGGCGGCATGGATCGAGCAGCCTTGCACAGTCAACTCGCCGCCGCGGTGCAGGTCGTCCTGCACATGCACCGCCGATCCGACGGCTCGCGGGGGCTGCGCGAGGTCGGCCTCGTGCACCGCAACGGCGATGGGGCCGTGCGGATCACGCCCGCCTGGCATACCACGGGTGTGGCCCCCGCCGCCGCGGACCTGTCCAGCCTGCTCGCCGAACGGCTCGACCGTTGAGCGGCGCGCTGTTGTGTCTCGCGCTGGCGTTGGTCCTGGTTCCGGCGCCCCGGTCGCAGCGCCGGTTCGGACAGCTGTTCACCGCGCGCGTCGAGTACCGAATACCGGAGCGCGGCAGGCTGTTCCGCGTCTGTGCCTGCGTAGGCGTGGTGATCGTGCTCGCCGTCTTCGGTACGGGTGCTTTCCTCGCGGCCGGCCTGGTCGCCGGAACGGTCGGGCTACGGGCTCGCCGGGCGGTACGGGACCGGCGCGGGAAAGCCGAGCAAGGGTACCTACTCGATGCCTTGGAGGCTGTGATCGCGGAATTGCGCGTGGGGGCGCATCCGAGCGCCGCCGCCGAGGCCGCCGCACGTGAGGTGTGGGGCGAGTCGTCCCGCGCGTTCACCGTTGGCGCCGCCCGCAGCCGACTCGGTGGCTCTGCGGCCGAGGGTCTGCGCCGGCCGGATTCCCCGATCGCCGCGGAACTCGCCCGGGTCGCCGGGGCGTGGCAGGTGGCCGAGCAGCACGGCTTGGCACTGGCGGAGTTGCTGTCCGCGGCCCGAACGGATCTCGCGGGACGCATCCGATTCCACGGCCGCACCACCGCCGCGCTGGCCGGCGCACGGGCCACCGCCGGTGTCCTGGCGTGTTTGCCGCTCCTCGGCATCGCCCTCGGCCAAATGATGGGCGCCGCGCCGCTGCACGTCCTGTTCGCCTCGTCCGCGGGGGCGGTGCTGTTGCCGGTAGGCGCGGGCCTGGCCTGCGCGGGCCTGCTGTGGACCGATGCCATCACCCGAAAGGTGCTGATATGAAGTCTTCCTCGATGGCTGGTCGCGGCCGGCCAAAGCAGTTGTCGAACTCGAAGCCGGTTGCGATCGGCGGGGAGAGGCGGTTTGCGCGCACGCCGGTTCCAAGGGTCGTGTGTGCCGTAGTCGCAGGCGGTGCGGCCCTGCGAAGCCGCCGCCCGGTCGGCGATCCAATCGGACTGCAGCGCACGGCGGATGCACACCACCTCGACGGCGCGTTCAACCCTGACTACCCGCAGACCGGCCGAATCTACGGTCGCGCTGCTGAGCGACGACGGGTCAGCCTCATCGGTCCGCTCTTCGGCGACGGCACGCAGGTGAGGCGTGGTGTGCCGTCGTATGGCCCGACTGTGGGCCGTGCACGAGGTCATCGCACAACAGGATCGCTGAGGAAGGCTGCTGATGGCGTTCACTTCTGGTGCGGCACTGCCGTTGCTGCTGATGGCGGCCGCACTCGCATCGCTGCCGGGACGAGTGGCCGTGAGCAGGCGGTTGCATGCCCTCGGCCGGACGCGCAACGCACCGGCCGAGACGCCGCGCCGGGTGAACCGGGAGACCGATCCGCTGGCTGTCGCCTCGGTGCTCGACCTGCTGGCCGCCTGCCTGCGTGCTGGGCTTCCCATGGCAGGGGCGGCGCGCGCCGTGGCGCAGGAGGCGCCGGAACCACTCGGCGAAGCACTGCGACGGGCGGCGGACCTGCTCGCGCTCGGTGCCGACGCGGCCACGGCCTGGCACCAAGTGGCGCGGGATGCGAAGGGGCGCCCAGGAGCCGACGAGATCGAGTCGCTGGCCCGGATGGCGCGCCGTTCGGCGCGGTCCGGATCGTCGCTGGCGGCAGCGGTGATGGAACTGGCCGAGCAGCGCAGGGCCGCGGTGGAAGACATCGCGGCCGCGAAGGCGGAACGCGCGGGCGTCCTGATCGGCGGCCCCTTGGGGCTGTGCTTCCTCCCGGCCTTCGTCTGCCTCGGCATAGTGCCGGTGGTCATAGGCTTGGCGAGCCGAGTCCTAGGCGGTGGGCTGCTGTAACTCCGCACCAGGCAGTGGCCACGCCGCCCATGGTGTCCGCACGGAAGCGTTCACGCCGGGTTTTCGCGCAGGTTCGGCGGACCGTGACCGGGCGGCCCGCGCTCGCGGACCCGCCTGGAATCGCATCGGGAGAACAGCGGACGGCCGGGCCCACGTCGTTCACGAGAGCGCGTCAGGTGGGTCGCTCGGAGCCCCCGCACCGTCGCTGCCGCCACCGGTCGGGAGGAAGGCCGTCGCGGGGCTGGTCGGTCCGCCTATGGCCCGGCAGCTCGGCGGTGTGCCACGCACTCGGCGCTTCGGTGGCTGCTTGGCGTGCTGAGCCGTATCCAGCGTTCGGTCGCTCATGGAACCCGTCGCTGCCGCTGATCGGCACCCGTCGGCGGTTCGTCGTGGACCGAAGCGAAAGCGACCGTGCTCGGGCGGCAGCGTCGCGCACTGCATCGGAGGAAGCGTGCTCGTGCGGACCGGCCGCACGGGCCGGGAAGGAGGAATCGGGTGCGTATCCAGGGGGTTGTGAGGTCCGTGGGCCGCAGGGTGCGGGCTGTATATATAAGCCTGCGTGCGCGGGCGCTGCGGGCGATGGTCGCGGAGGACGGCATGAGCACAGCGGAGTACGCGATCGGCACGATCGCGGCGGCGGCCTTCGGCGCCGTGCTGTACGGGGTGGTGACGGGCGACAGCATCGTGAACGCGCTGACGAAGATCATCGACCGGGCACTGAACACATCGGTGTAGCTGTCGCCACACCGTGGCTCGGCGACGATCGGGGAGGGGTGACGATCGAGGCCGCGCTCGCCCTGACCTCGGTCGTCGCTACCGTCGTGCTCTGTCTCGGGGCCCTGCTGGCGGCATCGACCCAGGTCCGCTGTGTCGATGCCGCCGGCGAGGCCGCCCGCCTCGCCGCGCGGGGCGATCACGCGAACGCCCGCCCGGCGGCGGAGCGCATCGCCCCGCCGTCGGCCGACATCGCACTCCGCACCGAGGGCACTCGTGTGATCGCCGTGGTTTCCGCGCGGACCCCGCTTCTGCCGCTGCTCACCCTCCGCGCGGAGGCGGTCGCGACCCTCGAGCCCGGAGCCACCGAATGAAGGCGGTGCCGATGGTGGCCTGGCTTCTCGTGGGCGGCGGTGCCCGTCACGGTCGGATTCCGGTTCGCGACGCTGCCCGGAGCGAGACGTGACAGGGAACGGTGAGCGGGTTCCGATCAGCGAGCGCAGCCCGAGGCGTGTCCCTCGCATGCTGCGGGTTCGGGTGAGCGACGAACAGGGGTTGGCCACCGTGTTCGCTTGCTTGGCGCTCGCGGCCCTCATCGCGGTGACGCTATTGATCGCGCAGGTGGGGGCCGTGGTGGTGGCGCGGCATCGGGCGCAGGCGGCCGCCGATTCGGCGGCACTGACCGCGGCGGGAGCCTTGGTCGATGGCGTCGATGTCGCATGTGCTGAGGCGGACCAGGTGGCACGGCGGATGGGTGCGCGAATCCGTGTTTGCGAGGCGGTGGAGTGGGACGCCACGGTGGCTGTGGAAAGGAATGTACCAATAGGTCTGTACGGCGATCGGATCGTTCGGGCGAGCGCACGGGCCGGACCGGTTGAAGAGTGATGGAGTTCGATACACAGTCGGCCCCGCGTCGCTTCCAGTGGCGGAAATCGGAAACTTAACTGGCGGGTTTAAAAGCGGACTCAGGGAAATGCCCGCGCGGACCCGGGATATCTAAAAGGGAGGAATGCGCATGTCCACAAACGATGAAGTGGCAATAGTCTAGTTAACATGAATCTAATCCTCTTTATTCGACCGGGGTGAAGCGGCGGCATTCCACTGGGAGGTCTCCCAGCCCTCCCAGCGTGTGCGCTGGCAAGGTCGACAATTGGTCACGTGTCCGGCTCTGCGCCGTCACGAATCGAGCGGCGCGTCCGCACCAGCGGACAGTTCGGCGAGTACGGCGGTGAGCAGGCGCGCCGCTGCCGCCTTGTCCAGTGGGTGGTTCCCGTTGCCGCACTTGGGTGATTGGACGCAGGAGGGGCAGCCCGCCGCGCAGCCGCACGACTCGATGGCCGACAAGGTCGCCGTAAGCCACTGGCGCAGTTGGGCGAACCCGCGCTCGGCGAATCCCGCCCCGCCGGCTTGGCCGTCGTAGACGAAGACGGTGGGCAGTCCGGTATCCGGGTGCTCGGCGGTGGAGACACCGCCGATGTCCCACCGGTCGCAGGTCGCCACCAGGGGCAACAGCCCGATCGCCGCGTGCTCGGCCGCGTGCAGCGCCCCGGGGACGTCCTGGGGCGCGATCCCCGCCAGCGCCAGCAATTCCGGTGTCACCGTGTACATGACCGCCCTGGTCGGCAGTGTCTGCGGCGGCAGGTCGAGTTCCACCAGGTCGAGCACTTCGCCGGTGAGCAGCGTGCGCAGATAGCCGATCACCTGGCTGGTGACCCGCACCCGGGCCAGGCCGGCCGTCACGTGACCGTGGGCACGGTGCTCGGTCACCGCGTCGATCACGATCGAGGTCACCTGGCGCGCACTGGTGGTCCACCCGGGCTCGGCGGTGTGCACGAAGGCCACGCCGTCAACGAGATCCAGCTCGTCGACGACATAGGTCTCGCCCTGGTGCAGGTGCACGGCGCCCGGGTGCAGCGTCGCCCTGGCCCGCCCCGCATCGGCGGTGCCGAGCAGCCTGCCGGTCTCGCCGTCCACGATGGCCACCGGTGCGCCGATTCCGCCCCGGACGTCCACCGCGTCGTGCGGTTGCGTCTCCGCGGTCACGTACCAGCGCGCGCGATCTCCCGTTCCACGCCGCCTGATCAGTCCTTTCACGGTCAGCTCGGCCAGTACTTCACGGGCGCCCAGTTCGTCCACCTCGGCGTCGGTGAGCGGCAACTCCAGCGCGGCGCACAGTAGTTGCGGACCCAGCACATAGGGGTTGCGCGGGTCGGTGATGGTGGCCTCGATCGGCTTTCCGAGCAGCGCTTCGGGGTGATGGACCAGGTAGGTGTCCAATGGATCGTCCCGCGCCACGAGCAGCACCAGTGACCCTTGGGTGCGCCGTCCCGCCCGCCCGGCCTGCTGCCAGAACGACGCGACCGTTCCGGGAAAACCCGAGATGACCACGGCATCCAGTCCCGCGATGTCGACGCCGAGTTCCAGTGCGCTGGTCGTCGCGGCGCCGAGCAGCGATCCGTCCGACAAAGCGGCTTCCAGCTCACGCCGATCCTCCGCGAGATAACCCGCCCGGTAGGACGCCACGCGTGCGGCGAGGTCCGGATCGACCTCGCCCAAGAGCCTTTTGGCATCCATCGCGGTCAGCTCCGCGGCTCGGCGGGAGCGCACGAAGGTCAAGGTCCGCGCGCCTTCGGCCACCAGATCCGCCATGATCCGCGCCGCCTCCGCGGTGGCGGACCTGCGCACCGGCGCACCGTTCTCGCCGGTCACGGCGGTGAGCAACGGTGGCTCCCAGAGCGCGATCGTCCGCGGTCCCTGCGGCGATCCGTCCCGAGTGACCGCGGTGCACGGCGCGCCGATCAGGCGCGACGCGGCCTCCGCCGGTTCGGCGGAGGTCGCCGAGCAGAGCACGAACACGGGATCGGCGCCGTATCGTGCGGCGATCCGCCGCAGCCTGCGCAACACCAGCGCGACGTGCGAGCCGAAAACACCGCGATAGGCGTGGCATTCGTCGACCACCACGTAACGCAGCCTGCGCAGCACCCGCGCCCAGCGCTGGTGCGATCGAAGTATGCCGAGGTGGAGCATGTCCGGATTGGTGAAGATCCAGCGCGCGTTGGCGCGTACCCACTGCCGGATCTCGGCAGGCGTATCGCCGTCGTAAGTGGCCGGATGTATATCGCGCAACGGACCTTCGTGGGTGAGTTCGCCGACCGCGCGCAGCTGATCGGCGCCGAGCGCCTTGGTCGGCGACAGATACAACGCGGTGGCCTTCGGATCGGCTTGCAGCGTCGTGAGCACCGGAAGCTGATAGCCGAGCGATTTGCCCGAGGCGGTCCCGGTGCTCACGACGACGTGCCGTCCGCGGAACGCCTGCTCCGCGGTGTCCACCTGATGCCGCCATGGCGCCGCCACGCCTGTCTCACGCAATGCCGCAATCACTTCCGGCGATGCCCAGACGGGCCATTCGGAGTGTTCGGCGGCTCGTGCGGGCAACTCGGCCACGTGCGTGAGCCGGGGGTCGCCATCGAGGCCTCCGGCTAGGACACGATTCAGCAACGATGTCCCGTAGCCGAGCTCGGTTCCCGGCCGCCCGCGCAGCGCGAAGTCGGGCGGATTCACGATCGGAACCCCGCAACACGCTCGGGGAGTGTGAAACGTGTGTGTCCGGGAACCTCCACCTGCCTTTTCGATACCAAATAGCGACCTGGGTCACAGCTTCTTTGCTGAACGTCGACTCGGTTATCACCAGGCAAACGAACCCCAAGTCTGGATTCCGCCATTGTGTCCCTCACCTGCGCATTCGCAAGATCAACTTTTTTGCAAATTGTCGGTAACTCGACTGTTGAATTGCCCGAAGACATGGTTCACTGGTTCCTGGTCGCAAGCTTCTGTGTTCGAGGGACGGATCCAAAGTCCAAACCGTCAGCAGGATCGATGTTGCGAACGGTGTGCTTGGTGCTTTCCTGCAGGGGGAACCAACAGTACAGCGGTCACAACGGACCCGGTGGACGAACCCAGTTGTCCGCCGTTCCGGTAAGAAAAGAGAAGGAACAGAATGGCACAGGGAACTGTGAAGTGGTTCAACGCGGAGAAGGGGTTCGGCTTCATCGCGCCGGAGGACGGCTCCGCTGACGTCTTCGTCCACTACTCCGAGATCCAGGGTTCGGGTTTCCGCACCCTCGAGGAGAACCAGAAGGTCGAGTTCGAGGTCGGCCAGGGCACCAAGGGCCCGCAGGCCACCGGAGTGCGTGCGCTCAGCTGAGCGGCGCAAGGATCCACAGCTCGTCCCTCACCACCGGCAACGGGGTGAGGGACGAGCTATATCTGGGGTAGTCACGGCCCGCGTGCGCCGGCGGAACGGTCCGCCGAGCATGCCGCGGCGCAGGTGTGGCGAAACGGCAAGGCATACTGATTCGAACTCGCGGGCGTACGCTCGGTGGTTCGAGTCGCAAGCACTCGACCACACGCGGCGTCACGGTATAAACGTGTCTGGTGCGATGTTCAGCCGTCGCAGCCGCTCACCCCAGCCGCGCGCAGCGGGAAAAGACGCAGCGCGGGTCGATCAGGAAAGGTGTATTCGCCGGTGGCAACACGAGACCTCGGTGCAGCCGACCAGGGCCGTCCCCTGCGTCGTCTCGTGATCGTCGAGTCCCCGACCAAGGCCCGCAAGATCGCGCCGTACCTCGGTCGTAACTACACGGTCGAGGCGTCGGTCGGCCATATCCGGGATCTGCCGCGTGGTGCGGCCGATGTCCCGGCCAAGTACAAGGGCCAGTCCTGGGCGCGTCTCGGCGTGGACGTCGACAACGACTTCGAACCCATCTACGTCGTGAGCCCGGACAAGAAGGCCAAGGTCACCGAGCTCAAGAGTCTGCTGAAGGACGCCGACGAGCTCTACCTGGCCACCGACCCCGACCGCGAGGGCGAGGCGATCGCCTGGCACCTGCTGGAGACGCTCAAACCCAAGGTGCCGGTCCGGCGGATGGTGTTCCACGAGATCACCGAGCCGGCCATCCAG
The DNA here is from genome assembly GCF_047200615.1 of Nocardia sichangensis. NCBI lineage: Bacteria > Bacillati > Actinomycetota > Actinomycetes > Mycobacteriales > Nocardiaceae > Nocardia > Nocardia sichangensis. The sequence goes on along the minus strand of NZ_JBJZOK010000017.1, from coordinate 184,029 downwards.
GCCGCCGCCGCGGACACCCGTGACCTCGACAACGATCTGGTCGACGCCCAGGAGACCCGCCGCATCCTGGACCGGCTCTACGGCTACGAGGTCAGTCCCGTGCTGTGGAAGAAGGTCATGCCGCGGCTGTCGGCCGGTCGCGTGCAGTCGGTGGCCACCCGGGTGATCGTGCAGCGTGAACGCGAGCGGATGTCGTTCCGTTCGGCCGAGTACTGGGACATCGCCGCCAAGCTCGACGCGGGCAACGGCCAGGCGAGCGACGCCACCAACCCGAGAACCTTCGGCGCGCGACTGGTCACCGTCGACGGCGCACGGGTCGCCACCGGACGCGATTTCGGATCGGACGGACGGCTCAAGTCCACCAACGGCGTCGTCGTGCTGGACGAGGGCTATGCGCGGCGGCTGGCCGAGGCGCTGGACGGCGCCGACCTGGTGGTCTCCTCGGCGGAGGCCAAGCCGTACACCCGCAAGCCCTATCCGCCGTTCATGACCTCGACGTTGCAGCAGGAGGCGGGGCGCAAACTCCGTTTCACCTCCGAGCGGACCATGCGGGTGGCGCAGCGACTGTACGAGAACGGCTATATCACTTATATGCGCACCGACTCGACGACGCTGTCGGAGTCGGCCATCGCGGCGGCGCGCGCGCAGGCGACCCAGCTCTACGGCTCGGAGTACGTGCACCCGACCGCGCGGCAATACAACCGCAAGGTGAAGAACGCGCAGGAGGCGCACGAGGCCATCCGTCCAGCGGGCGACACCTTCGCCACGCCCGGCCAACTGCACGCGCGGTTGGACAACGACGAGTTCCGCCTCTACGAACTCATCTGGCAGCGCACGGTCGCCTCCCAGATGGCCGACGCCAGGGGCACCACGCTGACGTTGCGCATAACCGGCGTCGCTGGCACCGGCGAAGAGTGCGTTTTCTCTGCTTCCGGCCGCACCATCACGTTCCCCGGCTTCCTGAAGGCCTATGTGGAGAGCGTCGACGAGGAGGCGGGCGGCCAGTCCGACGACGCCGAGTCCAGGCTGCCCGCACTCGAGGAAGGCCAGGCGGTCACCGCGGTCGAGCTGAATCCCGATGGGCACAGCACGAATCCGCCCGCGCGCTACACCGAGGCGTCGCTGATCAAGACGCTCGAAGAGCTCGGCATCGGCCGCCCGTCGACGTATTCGTCGATCATCAAGACGATCCTCGACCGCGGCTACGTCTACAAGCGCGGCAGCGCACTGGTGCCGTCGTGGGTGGCGTTCGCGGTGATCGGCCTGCTCGAAGAGCATTTCGGCCGACTGGTCGATTTCGACTTCACCGCCGCCATGGAGGACGACCTCGACGCCATCGCCGGTGGCCGCGAGCAGCGCGGAAACTGGTTGTCCAGCTTTTACTTCGGCGGCGATCACGGCGTGGAGGGCTCGGTCGCGCGGTCCGGCGGTCTGAAGAAGATGGTGGGGGAGCGGCTCGATGACATCGACGCCCGCGAGATCAACTCCATCAAGCTGTTCAGCGATGCCGCCGATCGAGACGTCGTCGTCCGGGTCGGCAAGTACGGTCCCTATTTGGAGCGGATGGTCACCGATCCCGATGACCCCGAAGGCAACGCGGTGTCTCAGCGGGCCAATCTCCCCGACGATCTCCCGCCGGACGAGCTGACCCCTGAGGTCGCCGAGAAGCTGTTCGCCACTCCGCAGGAGGGCCGTTCGCTCGGCGTCGATCCCGAGTCGGGGCACGAAATCGTCGCCAAGGAAGGACGTTTCGGTCCGTACGTCACCGAGGTCCTGCCCGAACCGCAGGCCGAGGAGGGACAAGAGCCCGCCAAGAAGACCGCGAAGAAGGCCGCGGCGCCCAAGCCGCGCACCGGTTCGCTGTTCAAGTCCATGGATCTGGCCACCATCACACTCGACGACGCGCTGAAGTTGCTGTCGTTGCCGCGCGTGGTCGGCACCGACCCGGCCAGCGGCGAGGAAATCACCGCGCAGAACGGACGTTACGGGCCGTACCTGAAGAAGGGCACCGACTCGCGTTCGCTGAACACCGAGGATCAGATCTTCACTGTCACGCTGGACGAGGCGCTGAAGATCTACGCCGAGCCGAAGCGCCGTGGACGGCAGGCATCGAGCGCCGCTCCGCTGCGGGAACTCGGAAACGACTCCGCCACCGGCAAGCCGATGGTGATCAAGGACGGCCGCTTCGGCCCGTACGTCACCGACGGCGAGACCAACGCGACACTGCGCAAGGGTGATGAGATCGAATCGATCACCCCGGAGCGGGCGATGGAACTGCTCGCCGACCGGCGTGCGCGCGGACCGGTGAAGAAGACCGCCAAGAAGGCCGCGGCGAAGAAGGCGCCCGCCAAGAAGACCGCGGCGAAGAAGACCGCCGCCAAGAAGGCGACCACCACCAAGACGGTGGCCAAGAAGACCACGGCGCAGAAGGCGGCGGCGAAGAAGACCGGCGTCGGGAAGTCGTGAGTTCCCGGCTCGTGGCCACAGCCGTAGCCTGAGCGCCATGAGTACCGAACAGGAGCGCGAGGATCTGATCGCGATGCTCGCCGACCAGCGCGAGCTTTTCCGGATCACGCTGCGCGGCGTCGATGACGAGCAGGCGCGGCGGCGGACCACGGTCAGCGAGCTGACCCTCGGCGGGCTGCTGCACCACTTGGTCAGCTGCGAACGGCACTGGACCTCGGTGATCGTGCGACGGGACGAGAACGCGGAGCTGGATGTCTCGAAGTTCGGCGGCGAGTACGTCATGGCGGAGCAGGAGACCCTGACCGGCCTGCTGGCCGACTGGGACGAGGTGGCGGCGGAGACGGCCGAGCTGATCCGTTCGGTGGACAGTCTCGACACCTCGATCCCCACTCCTACGACGCCGTGGACTCCGGAGCGGATCTGGCAGTCGGTGCGTTACACGGTGCTGCACATCTTGCGGGAGATCGCGCATCACTCCGGGCACGCCGACATCATCCGTGAGGAGCTGGACGGGGCGAACAGCACGCAGCAGCGCGTCTCCTAGTTCCGGAACAGGGCTTGCGGCCGCATGGGCTGACAAGATCCATAGCGGTCCGACTCAGCCGCTCCCGCCGAGCTGCGTGTGCACGGCTCAGTCGGACAGCGTGTGACCGGCCGAGCGGTGCGTGGCGGAGTCGGGTGGTGTGGGCTGGCCGGGCCGTGCGCGGGCGAGCCGGACGGTGCGTCCGGGCCTGGTGTATGCGGGCCGTCGACGGTGGCGAGCGTGGTGTCCGAGACCGTCCGGGATCTGTCGGGAGGGGCGGCTAGGGTGTACGACGTGGCGGGAGTCTTCGATCGGTTGGTCGGCCAGGAGGCGGTCGAGTCCGAGTTGACGGCTGCCGCGGTCGCTGCGCGCGGGGGCGTGGTCGAGGGCGCGATGACGCACTCCTGGTTGTTCACCGGCCCGCCCGGATCGGGCAGATCCGTTGCCGCGCTGTGTTTCGCGGCGGCGCTGCAGTGCACGGATCCGGCGACGCCCGGGTGCGGTAGGTGTCACGCCTGCACCACGACCATGGCGGGCACGCACGGCGACGTTCGCCGGGTGGTGCCGGAGGGGCTGAGCATCAGCACCAAGGAGATGCGCGAGATCGTGCAGGTGGCCTCGCGCAGGCCCAGCACGGGGCGCTGGCAGGTGGTGGTCATCGAGGATGCCGACCGCTTGACCGAGGCGGCGGGCAACGTGCTGCTCAAGGTCGTCGAGGAGCCGCCGGACCGGACGGTGTTCCTGCTCTGTGCACCCTCGGTGGACCCGGAGGACATCTCGATCACGTTGCGTTCCCGCTGCCGCCACGTGCATCTGGTGACGCCATCGGTGCCCGCCATCGCGCGAGTGCTCCGCGAGCGCGACAACCTCGACGAGAAGACCGCTACCTGGGCCGCGTCCATCAGCGGCGGACATGTCGGCCGTGCCCGCAGGCTCGCCACCGACGAGGAGGCACGCGCCCGCCGTCAGCGTGCCCTGGCCTTGGTCACCGCGGCCGGGAAGCCCGGTGCGGCCTATGCCGCCGCCGACGAACTGGTGCGCGCGGCCGACGACGAGGCCAAGCAGATGAGCGCGGCCCGCGACGAACGCGAGCGCGAGGAACTCGCGACCGCGCTGGGCGCGGGCGGTACCGGCAAGGGCGCGGCGAGCGCCACCCGCGGTTCCGCGGGCGTGCTCAAGGACCTCGAGCGGCGGCAGAAGTCCCGCGCGACCCGCACCGGCCGCGACGCCCTCGATCGTGCCCTGATCGATGTCGCGGGCGTCTATCGGGACGCACTGGCCGTGCGGTTCGGGGCCACCCGGCTCGGCTCCGGCGTCGCGCTCACCCACCCCGACCTGTCCGACGAGATTCACGATCTGGCCGACCGCGTGCGCCCGGAGGGTCTGCTGAAGTCCATCGAGGCCGTTCTGGCCTGCCGCACCGCGCTCGACCAGAACGTCAAACCCCGTTTCGCTCTCGCGGCCATGGCCGCCGCCCTCATCGCGGCCCGCGCCCAGTGACCGTGACCACCCGTTTTCGCGATCGGGCCTGCGAGACGATAGACTTCCCTGGCCGAAAGGCACGCCGCCTTAGCTCAGTCGGTAGAGCGCTTCACTCGTAATGAAAAGGTCGGGGGTTCGATTCCCCCAGGCGGCTCCATCATTCCTGGTACAAGACGTTTCTTCGCTTGCGGGATCAACCCTGACTGCCTCGACCCGAATGGCCGTGCCGCAGTTAACATGGCCTTGTTGCCCGAGAACCGTTGTGGTCCTGGTTCGGTCGTCGCCGTACATCGAGCTTCTGCGCAGTGCGGGGTGAGGAAGCAGCCACCTGCTGCGGGTACCGAGCGGCCGCCGAATAACCTCGGGTACACCGACGATACCGCCTGACTATCGAGCCTCGGTCCTGGCTGAATCGACTAGTGTGGAGCTACCTGCTCGCGGGTGCAACTGCAAGCGAGTACGCCGTTAGCCAGACAAGTGGTCACGGGACGGCATCATGGATGACACGTCAGTGAATGGCGGGGACACCGCCCGGGGGTCGGGGCCAGCCGAGGCGTTCGGGCGCTATCGGCTGTTATCGCTGCTGGGTCAGGGCGGCATGGGCCAGGTGTGGCGGGCGCATGATTCGCTGACCAATCGGGTGGTGGCGCTGAAGGTGTTGCCCGAGCGCTTCGCCGATGACGAGCAGCTGCGCGAGCGGTTCCGCCGGGAGTGCCGGGCGGTGGCGCAGTTGACCGAGCCGCATGTGATCCCCATCCACGACTTCGGCGATATCGACGGTCGGCTCTATCTGAATATGCGCCTGATCGAGGGCACCGACCTGCGCACGTTGATCGCGCGGGAAGGTGCCTTGTCGCCGCGGCGGGCAGTGGCGATCATCGTCCAGGTGGCCGGTGCGCTGCAGGCGGCTCACGACGCCGGGCTGGTTCACCGCGATGTCAAACCCACCAATATCCTGCTGGGGACCGATGAGTTCGCCTCCCTGATCGACTTCGGGATCGCCCACGCCGCCGATGACCGTACGCTGACCGCGACCGGCGAGACCATCGGCACCCTCGCCTACATGGCGCCGGAGGAGATCGACGCCGAGGTCAAGGCCGACGCCCGAGTGGACGTGTACGCGTTGACGTGCGTGTTGTTCGAATGCCTGACCGGCAGGCCGCCGTTCGCGAGCGAATTCGGGATGCAGGGTGTGATCGCCCATCACCTGCACAGCCCGCCGCCGCGTCCCAGCGCCACCACACCCGAAGTACCGACTGCGTTCGATGCGGTCATCGCGAAGGGGATGGCCAAGAACCCCCGCGATCGTTACCAGACTGTGCGTGAACTGGCCGCGGCCGCCCGCGCCGCGCTGGGCGATTCGCCCGTCAGTCCCACCGTGGGCGTGGCTACGCGCCATGGGCGGCGAATCAGGTTCTCGCGCCAGACCGCCGGACTGCTCGCGGTCGCGGTCGCCGTGGTGGTGGCCGCCGTAGCTGTCGTCGTCGGTGTCCAACGGGGATCAGGCGGCGGTGGCAACTCGCCCACACTTATCGCCCCGGGCTATTCAGCACAGACTGCGCTGCCGTTCACCGGCGTCAGCCTGCCCACCGGTGTGGCGGTCGACCCGGCGGGCAACGTATACGTCACCGACATGGGTAGCGATCGGGTGCTGAAATTGGCGGCGGGAGCGTCGACGCCGACCCCGCTCCCTATCACCGGCCTGAAGAATCCCCAGGATGTGGCGGTCGACCCGGCGGGCAATGTATACGTCAGCGACACGAGTAACGATCGGGTGCTGAAATTGGCGGTGGGCGCGTCGACACCTGCCCCGCTGCCGTTCACCGGGCTGAAGGATCCCCATGGTGTGGCGGTCGACAATGCTGGCGACGTATACGTCGCCGACCGGGGGAATGATCGGGTGCTGAAATTGGCGGCGGGCGCGGCGGCGCCGACGACGCTGCCGTTGACGGGGCTCCAAGGTCCCGATGGTGTGGCGGTCGACGCGGCGGGCAACCTATACGTCACCGAATTGGGTACCGAGCAGGTGAGGATGTTGGCCGCGGGCGCGTCGGCGCCGACCATGTTGCCATTCACCGGGCTCAAAGATCCCCAGGGCTTGGCGGTCGACACGGCGGGAGATGTGTACGTCGTGGACTGGGGTAACAAATGGGTGGTGAGGTTGGCGGCCGGCGCGTCGACGCCCACCCCACTGCCGTTCACCGGCTTGAAGAATCCCCAGGGCGTGGCGGTCGACTCGGCGGGCAATGTATACATCACCGATCTGGGCCTCGATCCGGTGGTGAAACTTCAGGCCGGCTGACCCCCCAGACCGGCCAACGCCGATATTCCACCAGCCAGAAGCCGAAGCACCTCACTCCTTCGACGACCCCGCCGGACCGGACCGACGCCGTCGCACAACCCGGTATCTAGCCGGCAAGGAGCTTGGCGGGCATGGAGCGGTAGGCGTGCAGATTCCGCAAGGGATGGGGGACCGGCGGACCGTCCAGGCTCAAATTCGGGTACCTCTCGAAGAGGGTTCGCAGCGCGACGGCGCCTTCCAGCCGGGCCAGCCTGGCTCCCAGGCAGCCGTGTATCCCGCTGCTGAACGCGAGATGTTCCGTGGCGTTGTCCCTGGTCACGTCGAATTGGTGGGGATCTGGGAAGACTGCTGGGTCGTTGTTGGCGCCGGCCAACGACAGCAGGACCAGGGAACCCGATTCGATGCGCTCACCGGCGATGTCGACGTCGCAGTTCGCGACCCGGCCGGTCATCCGCACGGGACCGTCGTAGCGCAGGATTTCCTCGACTGCGTTAGGCCACAAGTCCGGCTGCGCGATGAGCGATTCCAGCTGGTCTGGATGGCCTGTCAGTAGGACGATTCCGTTGCCGAGCATGTTCACTGTCGTCAAGAAGCCGGCGTCCAGCAGCAGGGCCGCGTTGGCCACCTGCTCGCGACGGGTGGTTTCGCCGTCGGTCGCCAGCATGCTGAGTACGTCGTTGTTCGGTTCGGCGGCGAGTTCGTCGAGGTAGTGGTCGAAGTACTGTTTGACCTCGACCAAGTCTTCGATGGCGTGGCGGTAGGTGGTCCAGCTCAGGCCACGTTCGAGCAGTGGCGCACCTGTGTCTCCCCATTTCAGCAGGGTCGGATGCATGTCGGCGGGCAATCCGAGGATCTCGGCGATGACCGTGACGGGCAGCTGTGCGGAAAAGTCCTCGATCAGATCAGGGCGAGGCTTCGATTCCAGGCGATCGAGTAAGTCGTTGGTCGCTTCGGTGACTCGTCCCTCCAGCGCCGCGATCGCCTTCGGGCCGAATGCGTGCCGGACCAGGCGTCGGTACCGGGTGTGATCCGGCGGATCGGTCACGAGCATCGAAGGCGGCTCCCCGAGGTTGGGAAGCCCCAGATCCGTTTTGTCCAGCGCCCGGCGGATCGGCTTCGGCAGGGCTGGATGGAATGGGGTGACCACACCGAAGCGTCGATCGCGCAAGATGAGTCGGCACAGTTCGTAGTCTGCCGTCACGTGTACGCCCGACATGCTGGGAATACGGCCGCGCCGCCGGATCTCCTCGATATATGGTGATGAGCCGAGCAAGCGATCCTGGCCGACTGCGATTTGCCCGAGCGGGTCACCCCGGCGTGCCGCCCATCGGAGATAGGTCCGTAACAGGCCATGAGTGAGTAGCCACCGAATCCAGGCGCGAGTCAACATCGCCGCCTCCTCACTCCCGACCCACTCCTCATGATAATGAGTAGCTATTACATTGCTGAACTATTAGCGTTAACGGATGTCGCCGACTAGGCGGTGCCGATGAGCTGGGCCAGGAAGGTACTACGCATGGTCGTCCATGCGGGTGCTGAAGTGTTGTGGAGCGACGTTCGGATCGAACGAGGGGCACGATGGACCGGCGTGGTTTCGTCAAGAGTGCCGGCTTGGCCGCGACGATGCTCGGTGTCGCCGGTGCGAGCACGGCCGCGTCTGCGGCGTGGGCCGACGATTTCAGCCCGAGCCCGAGAACATCGATGTACCGCATGTTGGTGCCGGAGATCTTCGCGCCGCTGCCGGATCCCGCCGACCATGTGCCCGCGATCGTCATCGGATCGGGCTTCGGGGCGTCGGTCACCGCGCTGCGTCTGGCGCAGTCGGGGATCGAGGTCGCGGTGCTCGAGCGCGGGTCGCGCTGGCCGAATGATCCGTGGCGTGACATCTTCGCCACCGACACGATTCCCGATGGCCGCGGCTTCTGGCATCGCACGACCTTTACCGGGGTGAACCGGATCCCACTGCAGATCGATCCGTTCGGCGGGGTCCTCGATGTCACGAATTACCCGGGCATCGACGTGTGGCGCGGTGCGTGCGTGGGCGGTGGCTCGGTGGTGTTCACCGGGGTGATGATCGAGCCGGAGCAGCGATTCTTCGACTATGTGTTCCGCGGCGTGGTCGACTATCGCGAGATGCACGACGTCTATTACCCCAAGGTCCGAGAAGTATTGCGCCCCAGCGTGATACCCGACGATATCTACAACTCTTTCGCGTTCGTGCACTCGCGGGCCTGGGACGAACAGGTCCGCGTGGCCGGTTATACGCCGCAACGTATCGACGGCACCTGGAATTGGGATGTCATCCGCGCCGAACTGGCCGGGCGATCGAGGCCGTCGGCGACGGTCGGCTGCTCGAACCTGGGCAACTCCAACGGCGCGAAATTCGATCTGAACCAGAATTACCTGCGCTACGCCGAGGGCACCGGCCGTGCCCGGATCTACCCCGGCCATCGCGTGGATGCCATCGCCGAGGAACCGGGAGCGTCGGGTCGATATAGCGTCGCCGTGACCAAACTGGACCCGACCGGTGAAGTGCTCCGCACCCGGACGCTGACCTGCGACATGCTGTTCCTGGCCGCGGGCTCCATCGGCACCTCCGAACTGCTGGTGCGTGCCCGGGAAACCGGCGCGCTGCCGAACCTGAACGAGCACGTCGGGGAAGGCTGGGGCAGCAACGGCGATGTCGCCTTGGCACGGCCGCTCAGCACGCTCGAGGTGGGCACGCAGGGCACACCGTCGGCGAGCCGGATTCTGGACGAGGCGGGCACACCCGTGTCGCTGGAGAACTGGTACATCCCCGGCACGACGCCCTTCGACACCACCCTTCTCGCATCGTTGGGCATCGTGCTCGACGACACCCGCGGCCGGTTCGTCTGCGACCCGGCCGACGGGCGCGTGGAACTGCGGTGGCCGGCCGACGGCGCTGCCGGCTATCTCGCGCGAGCGAGGGAAGTCAACAACAAGGCGGCCTGCAACTGTCAGCCCATCTCTCGACCCGCCTTCGACGCGGACGCCTCGTTCACCTCCCATCCGTTGGGCGGAGCGGTGATCGGGCGCGCAACGGACGGATACGGCCGGGTGCGTGGCTATCGGAACCTGTACGTGATGGACGGAGCAGCTGTGCCGGGTAGCACCGGAACAGTGAATCCTTCATTGACTATCAGCGCGCTGGCTGAGCGCAATATCGAACAGATCATTCGTTCCGGGGGGTAAAGGGCGAGCGCGCCTATCGACGCCGACTCGGGTCCAGTTCGCCATGACACGTGAGTTCTCGGATCAGCCCTTATACAGTCGAGCTGTGAACGAGACTCCGGCCACGAACAGTGGACGGTCACTCGCCGAACGGCTGGCGATCCGGTTGCTGTATCCGACAGCCCGGCCCACCGAGGAAGCGCTACGAGCGGCTGTCGCAGGCAAGGTGGTGCTGGTGACCGGGGCCTCGCACGGTATCGGCAAGGCCAGTGCGCGGAAGCTGGCCGCGGCGGGCGCGGTGGTGCCGCTGGTGGCCCGGTCCCGCCCGGAACTGGAACAGCTGGCCGCCGACATCGCGGCCGACGGTGGCACGGCCCACGCGTACACGACCGACCTGACCGACCTGGATGCCGTCGACCTGCTCGGCCGGACACTGCTGGCCGAGTACGGACACATAGATGCCGTGATCAGCAATGCGGGAAAGTCGATTCGGCGGCCCATCGCCGAGTCCTACGATCGCTTCCACGATTTCACCCGCACCATCGACATCAACTATCTCGGCCCGGTGCGGCTGCTGCTTACTCTGTTGCCCCATATGCGTGCACGCAAGCAGGGGCATATCGTGAATATCTCCACCTGGGGCGTGCTCCTGCCGCCGAGTCCACGCTGGTCGGCCTACATCGCCTCGAAAGCGGCCTTCGACGTCTGGCTGCGCAGCGTGGCCGCCGAAATCGCCTGCGACGATGTCACCACTACATCGATCTACATGCCCCTGGTCCACACCAGGATGAGCGCCCCCACCGACTTCAGCCGCACCCCCGGTCTGACCGTCGACGAAGCCTCCGACCTCGTCTCGCACGCCGTCACGACCAAACCCCGCGACATCGCCCCCTGGTGGGCGATCCGGGTCCAAGCCTGGTCTGCCGTCCACCGCAACCAAGCCCAGCGCATTCTGGAACGTAGGTTCCGCCGCTGAACACCGGACCGCAGGTGCGGGCCGGGCCTCGGGTGCTACGAACGGGTCACCGAGATCTCGCCCTGGTCGCTGATCACTTCGACCAGCACATCCTTCGAGTGAAGGTACGTCCAGGCCTGACATTTGAACTGGTTGCCTACCTGGACCACAACAGAACCGGGGCAGGTCACTCGACCGGCAGGTTGATCCCCCACGCCCTGCAGCCTGTTCGCCACCTGCTGCTCCAACGCAGTCTGATCGAACACCCGCGGCTGTTGGACCGGGTCGAGATCGGCGCCCATCAGCTTCACCGTCACCGCCACCGCGCAGACGGCGACCACGGCCGAGGAAACCGCCATGACAGTGCGGGCTACATTCTGTTGATCAACCACGCCGATAGTCCTATCCACCCCTGAAGGACTTGGCAAGACCATCGATTGATCAGTCAGAAAGCGGCCGATCGCGCCAGTGCGCGAGGCGGCGGTCCGCCGTGCCGGATGTCATCCACTCCGCTGCTGCCCGGGAGCCTCACCCGAGGGGGCAACCTGGCAAAATATCGGTGGTGGGCGTCAGCGTAGATCTTCTGCGAAGGTGTCTGTGTGGCGGTGTTGAGCAGGAACCATGTGATCGTGCGCGGCAAGATCGGCGCACCGGTGGTCGTGCTCGCCCACGGATTCGGGTGTGACCAGCACATGTGGCGCCTGGTCACACCGGTTCTGGAGCGTGACTTCACCGTCGTCCTGTTCGACCACGTGGGTGCGGGCCGCTCGGATCTCTCGGCGTGGACCCCGTCGCGTTACTCCAGCATGGACGGCTACGTGGAGGATGTGCTGGCGCTACTTCGCGAGCTGGAACTGGGGCCGGTGGTCTTCGTAGGACATTCGGTCAGTGCGACGATGGGAGTGCTGGCCGCCGCACGCGAGCCCGCGGCATTCGCCGGACTGGTACTGGTGACTCCCTCGCCGTGTTTCATCGATGATCCGGCCACCGGGTACCGAGGCGGTTTCAGCGCCGCCGACATCGAGGAACTGCTGGAGGCGCTCGATGCGAACTATCTGGGCTGGTCGGGCGCGATGGCGCCGGTCATCATGGGCAACCCGGACCGGCCGGAGCTGGCCGAGGAACTCACCAACAGTTTCTGCCGCACCGACCCCGAGATCGCGCGCGTCTTCGCACGCGTCACGTTCCTCTCCGACAACCGGGACGATCTGGACGCGGTGGGTGTACCCACGCTGATTCTGCAGTGCTCGGCCGACGCCATCGCCCCACCCGAGGTCGGGGCGTTCGTCCATGAACGGATCAGGGGCAGTCGGCTGGTCACGCTCGCCGCGACCGGACACTGCCCGCAGCTCAGTTCTCCCGACGAGACCGCCGCCGCCATCGCCGCCTTCGCCGCGGAAACCGGATGACGAGCGCGGCGGGCGACCGAGACGGCGCCAGCGCTCTCGGAGCGGGGGCGGATGACGACGACGCGGTGTTCGCCGCGCTACTGGAGGACAGCGCCGAGGACCTGTACGAGAACGCCCCCTGCGGATACCTCTCCACCTCGCTGGACGGCCGCATCGCCAAAGTGAACGCCACACTGCTGGACTGGCTGGGCTGGCGGCGCGACGAACTGGTGGGACGCAAACACTTCTCCGACCTGCTCACAGTGGGCGGTCGCCTCTATCACGAAACCCACTTCGCACCTCTGCTGCGGATGCAGGGCGACATCCGTGGCATTGCCCTGGAAATGAAGACCGCCGACGGTCGGCGACTACCCGTCCTGGTGAGTTCGCACGTCAAAACCGGCAGGGAGGGGCAACCGCTACTGATTCGCACCACCGTCTTCGACGCCCGCGAGCGCCGGGCCTACGAGACGGAGTTGCTGCGGGCACGGCGCGAAGCCGAGGAGGAGCGCGAACGCCTCCAGCGTCTGAACGCCACTTTGCAGACCACCCTGCTACCACCCGAACTGCCTCAGGTCCCCGGCGTCCAAGTCGCCGCGTACTACCACATCGCCTCTGCCGACGAGGTCGGCGGCGATTTCTACGATCTGTTCCCCATCACTGCCGACACCTGGGGAATGTTCCTGGGCGACGTCTGTGGCAAAGGAGCTCCTGCCGCGGCACTCACTTCACTGGCCCGTTACACACTGCGCACGGCCACCGCCTACACCCACGACCCAGCCGCAGTGCTGGACACGCTCAACACCACGCTCACCGAGCGATACCACGGTCACAGGCCCCGGTTCTGCACGATCATCTTCGGGCTCATCCGTCCCACTGCCGATCGCGGCGGTTGCGACATCACATTGGCAGGCGGCGGGCACCCGCCGGCGCTGCTCCTGCGTTCCGACGGCGCCGTGGAAGAGATGCACACCCAGGGTGGCCAGCTGATCGGGGCGATCCCGCACGCCCGGATCGTCACCAGAAGCTTCCGGCTGGAGGCCGGGGACACGCTGCTGCTCTATACGGATGGCCTCACCGAAGCTCGCGTCACGGAGAACGGCGGTCGTTACGGCGATCGAGCCCTCCTCGAATTCGCTCGCGCGCTGGCGCCCGTGACGGCATCCGGCGGTATCGAAGCCATCCGGGAATTGCTCGACTCCTTCGGACCAGGGGTGGAGGACGACACCGCCCTCCTCGCCATCCACGCGCTACCTCCGCCCCAGGTGTGACGCACTGGAACGCTGCCGCACAGCGCCAGGAAAGTAGGGTCGGCACCGCAATGACAGAATGACGGGCCGGCCATTACAGACCAGAGGAGTTATCCCGGGTGGAACTGCCCGTCGAACTTGTCGAGGCCCTCGACCGGGCATGCGCGGGCGTTCCCCAGCGGCAGCTTGCCACCTCGGTCGACCGGCTGATCTCGCGCTACCGGGATCCGCGCCCGGCGGCGGCGCCGATTCTCGCTTCGACCGCCGACGTCACCGCCTACGCCGCTTATCGCATGCCCGCGACGTGGGCCGCTGTGCACAGTGCGCTCGAGCGGTTCGCCGAGCAGGCGCCCGGCTTTCGGCCGGAGACACTGCTCGACGTCGGCGGGGGCACCGGCGCGGCGCTATGGGCAGCGAGCGAACTGTTCCCTTCCTTGGCCGAGGCGACCGTACTGGATCAGGTGGACGAAGCACTGCTTTTAGGGCGCAAGCTCGCGGCCGACGCCACCTCCGCGGCGGTGCGCTCCGCCGTGTGGCGGCGGACCTCGTTCGCCGCTCAGGAAGCATTCGGCGGAGCGGACCTCGTCACGATTTCCTATGTGCTGAGCGAACTCTCCGAGGCAGACCAAGCCGATCTGGTGGCCAGGGCGGCCGAGGGGGCGGAAGTGGTGGCCGTCATCGAGCCGGGAACTCCGGACGGCCATCGCAGAATCCTCTCCGCCCGCGACGTCTTGATCGAAGCCGGTCTGACGGTCGTGGCCCCCTGCCCGCACCAACAGATGTGCCCGCTCGCCGCGGGGACGGACTGGTGCCATTTCAGCACGCGAATCAACCGGACGTCCCTGCACCGGCGGTTGAAGGGGGGCGAACTCGGCCATGAAGACGAGAAGTTCTCCTATGTGATCGCCTCTCGGACCGCGCACGCCCCCGCCGCGGGTCGAATCCTGCGACATCCGCTCAAACGTAAGGGCCTGGTCACGCTGGAAGTCTGCACGGCCGACGACGGCGTGCGGCAAACCCTCGTCTCGAAACGACAGGGCGAGTCGTACCGCGAGGCAAGGGACGCGGAATGGGGCGACACCTGGCCACCATCCCGCCGCTCGGCGGACTGATCGCCACTGCCCGAAGATTGATCCCCGCCTGACCCGCCGCTCGGCAAGCTGCGCCGAGTGTCGCCTGGGGGCGGGAAGGATGCCGGGCTTTAATGAGCCGCCAACTAGTGGCACAATTCACAACGATCCAATATTTACGTAAATCGGGCGTAACCGTGTTCCGCTCAGGCCGTTGAGGAGCGACACCCGTGCAGATGTCGAGGCGCGATCCCGGCTCACGACCGCGCTGTGCTGGGGCTTCCGCGTTCCGGGCGTCGGTCCCGCCCACTGGTCGAGTTCGTGAGGGGGCGAGGTGATCCCTGTGTGGCGCTCGGTCGGGGGCTCGGCGCAGGCCCCTCGACGGTCCGGCCTTCTTCTGAAATCGAGGTGATCCGTCAAGTGCTGGAAACGCAAACCAAGGTCGTACGAAGTCTGGTTCCCGCTCGGATGGACCGGCTTCCGTGGACCAAGTTCCACTGGCTCATCGTCGTCGGGCTCGGGGTCTCCTGGGTCCTGGACGGAATCGAGATCCAGATCGTCAGCAGCATGGGTGGACCGCTGCAAGACGTCGAAACGCTGCATCTGACCTCCGGGCAGGTCGGCGCGATGGCCTCGTGGTACCTGGCCGGTCAGGTCGTCGGCGCACTCGTGTTCGGCAGGCTCACCGACCGGCTCGGTCGCAAGAAGCTGTTCATCCTGACCCTGGCGATCTATCTGATCGGTAGTGGGTTGGCCGGTTTCTCCTGGAACGCATGGTCGCTGTACTTGTTCCGCTTCATCGCGGGCACCGGAATCGGTGGCGAATACACGGCGATCAATTCGGCGATCGACGAGATCATGCCGTCCAGATATCGGGGCCGGGTCGACATCGCGATCAACGGCACCTACTGGGGTGGCGCGGCATTGGGAGCGGCCGCGAGCCTGATCCTGTTCAACGAGCGATTCATCCCGACCGGCTGGGGATGGCGTATCGGATTCTTCATCGGACCCGTCCTCGGCTTCATCATCATCTTCCTGCGCAGGCACATTCCGGAGAGCCCGCGCTGGCTGCTCACCCACGGGCGGGCCGAGGAAGCGGAGCGGACCGTCGACGAGATCGAAGGGCAGTTGCGGAGTAGGGGGATCGAGCTCCCCGCGGTCGACGAGAGCAAAGCCTTGGACATCGTGGACGCGGATCGGCTGTCCTACCTGCAAATGGCCCGGATCTTCTTCGGACGATATCCATCGCGTTCCTTTCTCGGATTCACGATGATGGCTACGCAGGCTTTTCTCTACAATGCGATCTTCTTCACCGTCGGCCTGGTGCTGATCAATTTCTACAACGTGCCGGCCGATCACACGGGCTATTATTTCTTCCCGTTCGCGGTCGGCAATCTGATCGGCCCACTGGTACTCGGCCCGCTCTTCGACAGTATCGGCCGCCGGAAGATGATCTGTGCCACCTATGTGGGCTCCGGTTTGTTGCTCTTCGTTTCCGCGTGGGCATTCAATGCGGGCATTCTCAACGCCACCACCCAGACCATCTTCTGGTGTGTCATCTTCTTCTTCGCCTCGGCGGGGGCGTCGTCTGCTTATCTCACGGTCAGCGAGATCTTCCCGCTGGAACTGCGTGGTCAGGCCATCTCGTTCTTCTTCGCCATCGCGCAGGGCGCGGGCGGGGTCGTCGCGCCGTTCCTCTTCGGGCATCTGGTCGGCGGCGCGGACAACCCGAGCCCCGACCGGTTCCCGCTCACGGTGGGGTACCTCATCGGCGCCGGGTTCATGATCTTCGGTGGCCTGGTCGCCTGGTTCTTCGGAGTGAACGCGGAGGGGCAGTCCTTGGAGGACATCGCGGATCCGCTGTCCGTGGCGAAACCAACGGCAACTGCCCCCGGGGTGGCCGTCGACGGTCGACACGAGGAGCCAGCCGGGCGAGAGCCGCTGATCAGCGAGCCGATATCTGGCGGCCCATCAGTTGTCGAATCGATGAAGGGCGATTAGCGACATGGTGCAGCCAACTCCTTGGCGAGCGAATCGAGATCGGCAGCAACAGGCGGGGGCGACGAGCCGCTCGCCGGGCAGTACTCGGAAACGCCGGGTAGACGTCGCCAAACTCCGGTCGCGGTTGCCGAAACTTCGGGGGCGGCCGCCGAAACTCCAGACCCGGTTGCCGCAAATCCGGGCGGCAGCGCAACCGCTGGTGGTCTTGCTCCGGGACAACTCGGGTTATCTGTGTGCCGCGGGCGGAAGCATCATCACGTTCACCCTGCTGTTCAAGCCGTGGCTCGCCACCGGCGGACCGGATGGCACGATCTGGAGCAACGCCTTCGGCCAGACCCACATCACCACCACGCTCGTGGGGCTCTGGTCGAAGAATCCGCCCGCGCACTCCAATCTCAGCGGCACATGGGCCATTTTCGCCACCATCGCGATATTCCTCACGGTGCTCGCGGCGTTGGCCAATCTCTGGTCCCGCACCGAGGCACTCGCGCGTTTGACGACCGGTTCGGCGGTGGCGGTGGCGCTTTTCATCGCCTTCACGCTGGTCTATCTCAACAGCAAGGGGCCGGAGTTGCGCTCCATGATTGGCTCCGGCCCGCCCACCGACCTCGGCACGCAGGTCGGCTACGTGATCCGATGGGCTTCAGGCAACGGGCAATATCCGCTGCCAGGGCTGCGAAAGGTCGAGTTCGAGACCGCGAAACTCACCGGTACCGCGCTGTTCGCCGGTGCGACGGCGATGTTCTCGGCCGTGGCGGCCATCGCCCAATGGGTTCGGATGATGAAGTCACGCCGCGGCACCGGCTGAGCCGCCGACTACGTCACGACGAAGACTCCCTTTCCGGGAACGTGGGGAGCGTCCGTCGCGATCAGGACTTCCACGCGGCCCAGACCGGAGGGAATGGGCACCGGTATCCATGAGCCTGCCGCGTTCTCCTCGGCCGGTGTGCTGTCGTCGACCCGGATCGGTGGCAGGGTGCCGTACACGCCGGTGTCGGAATTTCGCCAGGAAACCGTGACTTCCACGCCGCAGGAGCCGCCGGGCCGGTCGGGCGCGAAGACGAACTCGGGGCGGATCCACAGCGTGGGCAGACCGGAGTAGTTGCGGTCGGGGTCGTAGTAGGCGGCGATCATGCCGATGCCCGCGCCCCCACCGTCGCAGAGCGTTCGCGCCGGGGGGACGCCGAGAGGAAGCGCGGATGCCACCGGGGCGGCCACACCGAGTGTGCCGATGGTCAGAGCTATGACCGCTACACCATGCCGGACATCCACCGCTGCTCCCTTCGTCGGACTCGAACTGTCTGCCTGCTGTGTCGACATGAGTTCGCTGAGTGTTAACGGGAGCGTACGAAGGGTGCGGTGGGCGGCGGCGATTCGGCGTCGGCGCGCCGGAAATTCACGATGAGCGACAGCGTTTTTCGCGGGCGCGATCGATTTGGTAACGCATTAGCAAACTGAATGGAGGCGTCGCCGCGGAGTGGACAGGATCGCCGACCGCACTTCGGGAAACGCCGCTCCTGGACCGGGCGCCGTTGACCGGTCCAGGAGAACGTTCTCCGGGGTCAGCCGGCGGCTGCGGAGCGCAGGTGGGCGCGCTCGGCGATGGCGGCCAATTCCGCGTTGAAGCGGTCGGCGGCTTCGATATTGCCCAGATGCCCGGTGGGCCAGACGTGGTATGCGGCCAAATGACCGGCTTCCGCGAGCGCGTCGGCGATGCGGCGCGACATGCGCTCGGGCAGCAAACGGTCGTGTGCGCCCGCGATCACCGTGGTGGGCACGGTGAGGGAGGCGGCCGCTTCGGCGAGATCCATGTCGGCGAGTGCGGCGGCGTGCCTGCCTCGGGTGAGCGGTCGGCATGAGCGCACGATGCCGAGCGCGAACTCGACCTGGTCCGCGGTTGCGTGCGGGTTCATCACGCGCGCCTTGAGCAGCGCGCTCGTCGGCCAGCCGCCCGGCAGCGGGACGGGGGCGGTGAGCAGCGTCTCGGCCACGATCATGGGCATCCGTACCGTGGCGCCGAACACCGTGATCGGGCGGTCCGCCAAGGTCAACGGCTTGTTCAGCAGCGGAAGCAGATCGGTGTCGTAGCGGATGTTGCCCGACGTACTGTTCAACAGGACGGCGGCCGCGGCCTGCTTGCGGACCTGCTCCGGATAGCGAGCGGCCCACGCCTGCACGGTGATACCGCCCATGCTGTGGCCGACGAGCACGGCCCGCTGTCCTGGGCGCAGCGTGGCGTTCAGCACGGCCGACAAATCGTCGGCCAGCGACTCCTTGCTGGGGACGGACTTGCCGAGTTCGCTCGCGCCGTGCCCGCGCTGGTCGTAGCAGACCACGCGGTACCGGTCGGCGAACGCGTTGATCTGCGGGTTCCAGTACTCGATGCTGCAACTCCAGCCGTGGATCAGGACGATGACATCGCCCTTGGCCGGACCGTACGCGTGTACTCGCAAGCGAGCGCCGTCTCGGGTGGTGACCGGGATGACCGCGTGGCGAGCGGTCGGCGCGTTCAACGACGCGGTACGGAAGGTGCGGGACCGCAGTCCGGCACGGTAATCGGCGGTGAGCGCACCGTTATGCGCGTCCGCCAGCGTCCTCATCGACTTCACCAGCATCAGGCACTCCTTTGTGTCCACCGTCACCGTACAGTGCAAGCAGCGGTGCTTGCTAGTGTTAGCGCTGTACGACGGTATTCCTGGTCTATATCGGGGAGTACCCCCGGATTCGGTACGGCAAAAGATCATTTCGAAAGAAAAAGTCAGACGCGCTTCGTTTGGGCTGTCGGACCGCGTTGCCAAGATCGGGGCGCTGCCGTGGCGGCGCGCCTCATCGCCCGGTTACGGTTGACTCGTGGACATCGCGCACCCTGCCTCCGGGCCCGTGACGGACCCGGGAACCGAGCCGAAGACCGGGTGGCGCGGGGCGGCGCTTCCGCTGCTGGTGGCGGGTGTCGGTGTGGGCGTCGGCGTATTGCTGCACCTGCGCGATCCGCACGTCGAGGGCTCCTACGGCACCTGTCCGGTGTACGCGCTGACCGGCTTTTACTGCCCCGGCTGCGGCGGGATGCGCGCCGTGCACAACCTCACCGACGGGCATGTCATCGATGCTCTGCACAGCAACTTGCTCGCGCTTCCGCTGGTTCTCGCGTTCGCGGTGTGGGTGCTGGACTGGACGGTTCAGGGGTGGCGCGGCCGGAAGATGCGGTTGCCGTCGATCAGCCGGACGACCATGTGGACGTTCTTCGTATTGCTGGCGATCTACACGGTGGTACGCAATACGCCGTGGGGAACCCTGTTCACACCGGTGTAACACGCGAATGTACGGGCAGCCCCAAGGTATGAGAGATTCGCTGAAGACCAGGGTGCAGCAGAAACTGCTGCGCCAGCTCATCGAGGACCCCCGGGACACCGAGCACGACGACCCCCGGCAGATCGCCGTGGAGACCGATCTGGACGCGCTGGCCAACGTGCCGGAGGACGATCCGCTGGTCGAGGAACTCGCCGCGCGTTATCTGGTGTTCTGATCAGGCCGTCGATGCGCCGCCGTAGGGGGGCAGCTGCGGTAGTCGCTCGGCGAGCAGCCAGCTGTCCCACAGTGGGCGTAGCGACACCAGGCTGTAGTGCCCGGCCAGGTCGGTGAATTCCTCGGTGGTCACCGACGAGTGGCGGTAGCGAATGGTCCATTCCCGGAGCAGGTCGAAGAAGGTCGAGTCGCCGAGTTCCAGGCGCAAAGCGTGCAGGGTGAGCGCACCCCGCTTGTAGACGCGGTCATCGAACATCCGCTGCGGTCCCGGATCGCCGATGACGATGTCCTGGGGCTCGCGGGCCAGGTTGTGCCGTGCGGCGCGGGCCAGCTGATCGGCGGTCGGCCCGCCCGCGGCCTCCGACCAGATCCATTCCGCGTAGCAGGCGAAGCCTTCGTGTAGCCAGATGTCCCGCCACTGCCGGATGGTCAGGCTGTTGCCGAACCACTGGTGGGCCAGCTCGTGCGCGACCAGTCGTTCCGCGCCGCGGCGGCCGTCGCAGTGGTTGGCGCCGAAGATGGAGATGCCCTGCGCCTCGATCGGGATCTCCAGTTCGTCGTCGGTGACGACGACGGTGTAGTCCGCGAAAGGGTAGGGGCCGAATTTCTCGCTGAAGACCTCGAGCATCCTCGGCTGACGAGCGAAGTCGTGGTCGAAGTTGGCGCGCAGCCGCGCAGGCAGGATCGCCTGCATCGGCACCGCCTGCGAAGAACCGATGCGGTGCTTGCGGTAGTGACCGATCTGGATGGTGGCCAGGTAGCTCGACATCGGCTCAGCCTGCTCGTACACCCATGTGGTCTGACTGGACTTGGTCTGCTTGCGCAGCAGGGTGCCGTTGGCCACCGCGTAGTAGGGCGAATCGGTGGTGATCGAGATCCGGTAGCTGGCCTTGGAACTCGGGTGGTCGTCACACGGGAACCAGGACGCCGCGCCATTGGGCTGACTGGCCACGATCGCGCCTTCGGTGAGTTCTTCCCACCCGACCTCGCCCCACGGCCCGCGCACCGGTTTCGGGGTGCCGCCGTACTGCACCACCAGCGCGAGCACGCCGCCCGCCGGAATTCGCTGTTGCGGCGTCACGACCAACTTGCCGTGCTGATGGGCGAATTTCGCGGCCTTGATCCCGTTGACGGACACCTTCGACACGCTCAGCGCTTGGCCGAGATCGAGTGCGAACCGGGTGCGCGCCTCGGTGGTCACGGCGGTGATCTCGGCGCGCCCGGTGAGCCGGTTGGCGGACACCCGATAGGCCAGTTCCAGCTCGTACCGGGAAACGCGATACCCCCGGTTGCCGTTCTGCGGGAGGTACTCGTCGATGGGGGCTTCGTAGAACTTGCCCGCCATCAGCGTGCCCCGGGATCGCCCGTGAACCAGGGCGCGATCGGGTTGCCCCACCAGCGCGTCGAGGCGGGCACCGCGTCGCCGCGCATGACCAGGGAAGCCGGGCCGATGGTCGCGCCGTCGCCGAGCGTCGAGGCGGGCAGTGCCACGCAGTGCGGACCGAGGGTGGCGCCCGCGCCGAGGGTGACGGTGTCCATGGCCATGATCCGGTCGTGGAACAGGTGGGTCTGCACCACACATCCGCGTTCCACGGTCGCGCCGTCGCCGAGAGTCACCAGGTCCGCCTCCGGTAGCCAGTAGGACTCGCACCATACCCCGCGCCCGATGCCTGCGCCGAGACCGCGAAGCCAGAGGTTCAGGACGGGCGTCCCGGTCGCCGCACGCGCGAACCATGGTGCGGCAACCGTTTCCACGAACGTGTCGGAAACCTCGTTGCGCCAGACGAACGAACTCCACAGCGGATGCTCCTCGGCGCGGATCCGCCCCACCAGCAACCACTTGGCGGCCACCGAGGTCGCCCCCGCGACGCCACCCGCCGCCAGCAGCACCAGTCCGCTGAGCAGCCCGGCCGTCAGGTGGCCGAAGGTTTGCGCGAGCCACGCGAGGGTGCACAGCACGCCGAGACCGATCGCGAAGGTCACCAGAACCGGGATCAAGCGGCACGTCTCTACGATGCCGCGGGCGACGCGCAGGCGGGCGGGCGGATCGAAGGTGCGCGCCGTCTCGGCGTTCTCCGTGGCGCGGCGCAGCCGGACCGGTGGGCTGCCCAGCCAGGACGAGCCGGGTTTCGCTTTGGACGGCGCCGCCGACAGCACCGCGACCAGCCCGTTCTTCGGGACCCGTCGCCCGGGGGCGGTCATGCCGGAGTTGCCGAGGAAGGCGCGCTTGCCGACCTTGGCCGCACCGATGTGCAGCCAGCCGCCGCCGAGTTCGTAACCGGCGATCATGGTGTCGTCGGCCAGGAACGCCCCGTCGGCGACGGTGGTGAACTTCGGCAGCAGCAGCACCGTGGAGGCCTCGACGCTCTTGCCCACCTTCGCGCCGAGCAAGCGCAGCCACAGCGGGGTGAGCAGGCTGGCATACAGCGGGAACAGGAAAGTGCGTGCGGAATCCAGCAGGCGCTCGGTGGCCCATGCCTGCCAGCCGACCCGGCTGCGCACCGGGTGATAGCCCTCGGTCAGGCCGATGCTCAGCAGCCGGACCGCGACGATGGTCGCCGCGGCGTAGACGCCCAGGCTGAGCAGGGTCGCGAAGGGAAGCACGGCGAATGCGCGCGCGACGCCGCCCGCGAGCGTGCGGGTGTCGCGAACGAACCAGGCGAGGAACGCGCCACCGGCGCCGATGCCGAGAATCGGCATGGCGGCCAGCGCCATCGATGTGACACCGAAGACGCCGACCCAGCGGCGGGCTCGAGCCGGCGTGTGCGCGGGCCAGCGGTGCTGGGCCTTGCCCACCTTCACCGCGGGCGAACCGGCCCACTCCTGTTCCGCCTTCACCTTGCCCGCCACCGCGGAGCCGGGCGCCACCTCGGCGTTCCTGCCGATCTTCGTGCCGGGCAACAAGATCGAGCGCGAGCCGACCACCGCGCCGGGGCCGACGGTGATCGGGCCGAGATGCACCACGTCGCCGTCGATCCAGTAGCCGGACAGGTCGACCTCCGGCTCCACGCTGCAACCATCGCCAAGTTCGAGCATCCCCGTCACCGGCGGGAGGCTGTGCAGGTCGACCCCCTTGCCGATCTTCGCGCCGAGCGCGCGGGCGAACGGCACCATCCAGGGGGCGCCGGACAGATTCTCCGCGCCGCTGGCCTCGGACAGGCGCACGGCCGCCCATAACCGCAGATGCACCGAGCCCCCGCGCGGATAGCGCCCCGGCCGGACGCCGCGCAGCAGCAGCCGCGCGCCCGCCACGCAGATCGTCATCCGGCCGAGCGGCGAGATGAACAGCAGGAACGCGACCAGCGTCCACCACCAGGACAGCTGTGGCAGCCATGGCAGCGACCCGGACCAGGCCGCGATGTTGCCGACGATCGCCAGCCAGGTGAGCCACTGCAGGCCGGTGAGGGTGGTGAGCGGGATGGTGGCGAGTACCTGCGCGGCTTGCGCGAGCGGTGGCGTCGGCCGCACCGTCCGGTCGGCGACGGCCACGGTGGGCGTGGTCTGCTCCAGCAGCTCGGCGAGCGCGCCCAGGCGGGGATGGTCGTAGACGTCCGCGACGGCGATCTGCGGATACCGTTCGCGCAAGGCGGTGACCAGCTGGGCCGCCGCGAGTGAACCGCCGCCCAGGTCGAAGAAGTCCGCGTCGAGATCGCCGACCTCCGCGCCGAGGATGGCGTCCCAGAGTCCGGCGATCCACAGGGCCGTGCCGGTCAGGTCGTTGTCGTCGTCGTCCTCGGCGGCGTTGGGCAGCGGCCAGGGCAGCGCGTCGCGGTCGACCTTGCCGGAGGTGCGGGTGGGCAGTTCGTCGACCACCGCGAGCCGGGGCACCAGCGGCGCGGGCAACTGTCCGGCGAGGACCGCGCGCGCGGCCTTGGCATCGAAATCCGGTCCGGGTCCGGTCAGATAGCCGACCAGTAGCTTGTTGCCCGCTTTTGTGGTGCGGATGGCCGTCGCGGCGCCGGTGACTCCGGGCAGGCGTTGCAGAGCGTTATCGATCTCGCCGAGTTCGATGCGCCGCCCGCCCAGCTTGATCTGATCGTCGGCGCGGCCGAGGAAGACCAGACCTGCGCTGTCGTTGCGCACCAGGTCGCCGCTGCGATACGCGCGCTCCCAGCCGACGGAGGCCAGCGGCGCGTACTTCTCGGCGTCCTTGGCCGGGTCGAGGTAGCGGGCCAGCCCGACGCCGCCGATCACCAGTTCGCCGGATTCCCCCTCGGCCACCGGGTTACCCGCCGCATCGACGACGACCAGATCCCAGCCGTTGAGCGGCAATCCGATTCGGATCGGCCACTGACCGTCCAACCGCGCGGCGCAGGCGACGACCGTGGCTTCGGTGGGGCCGTAGGTGTTCCACACCTCGCGCGCCACATCACCGTTTCCGGCGAGACGCTCGGCGAGTTCCGGCGGGACGGCCTCGCCGCCGAAGATGAGCAGGCGCACCGCCTCCAGCGCCTCGACCGGCCAGGTCGCCGCCAGGGTCGGGACGGTCGAGACCACGGTGATCCGCCGCCGCACCAGCCATGGACCGAGATCGGCGCCGGTGCGCACCAGCTCACGCGGAGCGGGCACCAAGCAGGCGCCGTTGCGCCAGGCCAGCCACATCTCCTCGCAGGACGCGTCGAAGGCGACCGACAATCCGGCGAGTACACGGTCACTCGGGCCGATCGGGGCGTCCTGAAGGAACAGGTCGGCTTCCGCGTCGACGAAGGCGGCCGCGTTGCGGTGGGTGACGGCAACGCCTTTCGGGGTGCCGGTGGAACCCGAGGTGAAGATGATCCAAGCGTCATCGCGGGGAGTCGGCAGCGTCGACCAGCTTTCCTCGCGCTGATCTTCCGCCGCGCGGATGCCCGCGGCGGTGGTCTCGATGCCCGCCGCGGTCACGATCGCGGTGACCTGCGCCTCGCCGAAGACCAGTTGGGCGCGCTCGTCCGGGTCGTCCGCGTCGACCGGCACGTAGGCCGCGCCGGAGTACAGGACGGCGAGGATGGTCACGTAGAGCTCACGGGTACCCGACGGTATGCGTACGCCGACCCGGTCGCCCGGTCGCACACCAGCGGTGGCGAGACGGGCCATGGTCTTCTCGATCTCGACGACCAGCTCCAGGTAGGAGAGCACTACTCGGCCGTCATCGATGGCAGGGGCGTCGGGGTGGGCGAGCGCCGTCGCGGTCAGGATGTCGACCAGTGTCCTGGCCTCCGGCGCGCGGTCACCGCGCGACAACGGGCCCGCGGGCGCGTCGACGTCTATCTCGAGCATGGTGCTCTGCGCACCTCCCATCGACTCGCCTCACACTTTCCCGTTGTTGTGTCATAGCTGGGTTACCAAAGGGCAAACGCCACGATGGCCAGTTGTCCACGGTACCCGGGGTTGTCGTCGTTCGTTGTTCACCGGAGTGGACGCCGGATCGGCGGGCGCCCTGCGCGTCGTTGCAGGTGGGATCGATATTCGCCGCCGCGACAGGGCAATCGCTGGTCGGTCCGTCGACCCTCGGGTTCGCCGGGAGATCGCTCGTGTGCGGGTGTGATTCCGCTCATCGAAGCGGTGCGGACCTCGGGATGGGCGCGTGCGGCGTCGAGGCTCGTGGCGCCGGCGACCGGTCCGCCGCCTCGGAGCGCGGTCGAAGGCGTCAGTTGCCGAGGGGCGCGTGGGATCCCGAGGCAGCGGCTCGCGCGCTGTCGTCGGGATGCTTGTAAAGGCTCACGCCTGGTGGTTATCTCCACGCGGTGCTCCTGGGGACTCGGGGTCGAACGTGGTTGACAGCGCCGGGGCGCTTCTGCCACCCTCGGGTCAGGTCATGAGTGCCAGCGCGAAGCCCCGGCTTGCTGGCCGGCAACCCTCCTCCGCGGTGGGGTGCTCCGGGTGACGACCCGGCCGCCGCCCGACCGGGCGCGGCAAGCGCGGACTCGACGAATCATGCGATTGCGGGTCCCTGAGCCGACGGGATTCACGTGATGACTACCACTGTCGACAACACCTGTGCCGCTCTCGCCCGGGTCTCCGGCGACGAATTGCTCGTTCCGCTGGTGCAAGGCGGAACGGCCACCTACGCCAACTTCGACTACGCGGCGAGCGCGCCGGCGTTGACGCAGGTCACCGACCGGGTGCAGCAGTTGCTGCCGTACTACGCGAGCGTGCATCGCGGCGCGGGCTACGCCTCCCGGATCTCCACCGAGTGCTACGAGGCCGCCCGCGGGTCGGTCTCCCGGTTCCTCGACGCCGCCGACGACCAAGTGGTGGTGTTCACCCGCAACACCACCGACTCGCTGAACCTGCTCGCGTCCTGCGTGCCCGGCGACACCGTGGTGCTCGACATCGAGCACCACGCCAACTTCCTGCCCTGGACCAGGCAGGGCAGGCGGGTCGTGCAGGCCGCCGACACGGTGGAGGAGACCATCGGCAGGCTGGTCGCCGAACTGTGCAGTAGGCCCGCCGCACTGCTCGCGGTGACCGGTGCGTCGAATGTGACCGGCGAGGTGCTTCCGCTGGAGCGGCTGGCCACCGTCGCGCACCAGTGCGGCGCCCGAATCCTGGTCGACGCGGCCCAGCTGGCTCCGCATCGTCGAATCAGCCTGCGCGCCAGCGGAATCGACTATCTGGCGTTCTCCGGCCACAAGCTGTACGCGCCGTTCGGCTCGGGTGTGCTGGTGGGCAGACGGGATTGGCTCGACGCGGCGCGGCCCTACCTCGCGGGCGGGGGCGCGGTGCGTGAGGTGAGTACCGACGCGGCCGAGTGGGCGCCCGCTCCGCAGCGGCACGAAGCCGGGTCGCCGAACGTGCTCGGCGCCGCCGCGCTGGCCGCCGCCTGTGACGCGCTCTGTGCCATCGACGCCGAAACCCTTGCCGCGCACGAACATCGACTCGCCGACCGTCTCCGCGACGGCTTGGCCGAGATTCCTGGCGTTCGGCTGTTGCGCATTTGGACCGACAGCCCCGACTCCGTCGGCATCGTCGCGTTCACCCTGGACGATTTCGCCCCCGGCCAGGTCGCCGCCTTTCTTTCCGCCGAACACGGTATCGGCGTCCGCGACGGACGCTTCTGCGCCCACCCGCTGCTCACCCGCCTCGGCTTGGACGGCGCACTGCGCGCGAGCATCGGCCTCGGCACCACCTCCGCCGACGTCGACCGTCTGATCGATGCGATAGCCACCCTCGTGGCGACGGGCCCCACCTGGAACTACGCCGCCGAGAACGGCGTATGGAACCCGACTCCCGAAACGCGCCCCTTCACCTCCACAGCCCCCACCGGCGCGGCTCCCTGCCTAGTCGGCTGAAACGACGCTTGTTCCTCGATCTCGTCGAAAAGGGTACTAAGACTCCCAGGCGATATAGCATTGATGCTATGGGTTGGGGTATTGTGGAGTTGGAACCGGAGGTGCGCGATTGGGTGGAAAGGCTCCCCTCGGTCGCATTCGCCCGGGTGGCGTTCTACATCGATTTGCTCGGGGACAAGGGACCGCTGCTCGGCGAGCCGTATACCCGGCAGTTGGACGGTAAGCTGCGGGAACTGCGGTTCTATTTGGACAGTTTCGCGGTCCGGCTCACCTACTGGATTGCACCTGGTCGTCGGATCGTGATGCTGACCGTATTCGTCAAGACGAGGATGCGGGAGCATGCCGAGGTCGAGCGAGCGCGACGAGCGCTCGACCGCTGCATCGCGGAGCGGCATACGGCCGAGGAGGATGAGATCAATGGCTGAGCGTGGTGATTGGGCGGAAATCAGGAACCGCCGGATGAAGGAACCCGGCGCTGCGGAGGCTTACGAAGCGGCTCGGTTGGCTTATGAACTGGGGCGGACGATTCGGCGGATGCGCGAGGAGCGGGGCTGGAGTCAGACCGGGCTGGCCGATGCCGCAGGTATGACCCAGTCCGCGGTCGCCAGGTTCGAGGCGGGTGGGACGGTGCCCAGCCTTCCTGTGCTGGAGCGGCTGGCCCGTGCGCTCGACGCCGAATTGGTGGTGCAGGTGCGGCCGAGGGTGGCGTAGCGAACTCGGATCAGTCGCCGAGGGCGGTCGGCCGGTAGTAGCGCCCGTTGTAGTACAGCAGCGGAGCGGCGGAGGGCTTCTCATCGGTGTTGTCATGTACCCGGGTGACCAACCCCACGACGAAGGTGTGGTCGCCGATGGGGATCAGTTGGTGCACGGTGGCGCGCAGCCAGATCGGGGTGCCGTGCAGGACCGGTTCGCCGGTGTCGAGGGTGGTCCACAGCGATCGGTCGGTGAAACGCTCCTCCGCGGTTCGGGAGAACCGGTGGGCCAGGTGCTGCTGGTGTTCGCCGAGGAAATGGATGACGACGGACTCGGCGTCCAGCATGCCGGACAGGCTGGAGGAGGTGTGCGCGATGTTGAACGACACAAGCGGCGGGTCCAGCGACAGCGAGGCGAAGGAAGTCGCGGTGAAGCCGACCGGCCCTTGCGGCGAACGCAGCGTGACGACGGTGACGCCGGCCGGATAGTGGCGCATCGATGCGCGATATTGCTCCGCGGTGATGCCGCTCAGATCGTCCGGAACCTGTAGTTCCGTCTCGGGCCGTGGTGCTTCGGTCACAACACGAAACTACGCGGGTCTCACGGCCCGCGGCGGTGGCACATGTCGAACGCGACCCCGGTCGTCGCTGGACCGGGCGGACATCGAGTATCGAAGTTTCGCGGCCTCCGGCGCGATCTCGCGACGCCGGCGCCAGTTAGTCGACGTCGATCGGCAAGCCCGCGGTGATCCGCAGCAATTCCGGGAACGACGTGCGGAAAATGGTGTTCGGATGCCCGCCCGCCGCCCATACCTCCCGATGGTGCGCCAGCGCGTTGTCGACCCAAGTGGGCAGGTTGGTCGGGTGGCCGACCGGCGCGACGCCGCCGATGGGCTGACCGGTCACCTGGCGCACCATATCGGCGGGGGCGCGGGTCAGCGTCCCTTCCAGACGCGCGCCGGTCTTCGCCAGGTCGACCTGGTGCGCCCCCGAGACCAGCAGCAACACCGGGTCGTCGTCGAGCAGGAACACCAGTGACTTCGTGATCGCGCCCACGTCGACGCCGAGCGCCCGCGCGGCGTCGTCGGCGGTGTGGGTGGGCTCCGGCTGGGCCACGATGAGACCGTGATGGCCCCGGGAGATGAGGGTGTCCGCGACCCGGCAGGCGACCGGTGGCAATGACGACCTGCGCATCCCACCAGGGTAGAGCGATTGCGGTCGGGACGCCGGGGAAGTCACGCGGTCGGCTCAGTATTCCGGATAGCCCTCGGCCGGGCCGAGCATCCCGGCGATCCGCCCACGGGTTATCCGCGCGAGTTCGGTCACGTCTCGCGCCGAGACCGGTTCGTGCGCAATCCCTTCGAAGGCGCGGTCGACGTCCCGCTGGGACAGCGCGAGCAGTTCGACATCGGCCTTGCTCAGCAGCGCGTCCCGATCGGAATAGGGGCGAGCGTCGGCCAGTGTCGCGGCCCACGTGACGTTGCAGCAGCACTCGTACAGCGCGTGCACCGCGCGGCCGCGTGGCATTTCGTTGAAGCGGTCGAGACCGATCCCGCGATGCATCAGCATGACGTCCTCCGAAGCCGGTGAATGAGGTTTGCTGACTTGCTCATGATCCGCTGTTCTGTCCACCGCGGACCAGTACACCATTGCGAATTTGCGCAGGGTTTACACGCGGCGAGGTTTTCTTTCCGAGTCGCGCATCACCGGGTCGGGACACGGGCTCCGATTTGTCTCGATACGCTGTACAAATGACAGATTGGCAGGCTTTCACCGTCGAAACGAAGGATCACGTCGCGCAGGTGACGTTGATCGGCCCCGGCAAGGGCAACGCGATGGGTCCCGACTTCTGGCGCGAGCTGCCGGAAGTGTTCCAGGCGCTGGACGCCGATCCGGAGGTGCGCGCGATCGTGCTGACCGGCTCCGGCAAACACTTCTCCTACGGTCTGGATCTGCCCGCGATGAGCGGCACGTTCGGCCCGTTGCTGGCCGATCGCGCGCTGGCCGCCCCTCGCACCGACTTCCTCGTCGACGTGCGCAAGATGCAGGCCGCGATCACGGCCGTGGCGGACTGCCGCAAGCCGGTGATCGCGGCGGTGTCCGGCTGGTGCATCGGAGGCGGGCTGGATCTCATCGCGGCGGCCGACATCCGCTACGCCAGCGCGGAGGCGAAGTTCAGTCTGCGCGAGGCGAAGGTCGCGATCGTCGCCGACGTCGGCTCGCTGCAACGGCTGCCCGGCATCATCGGTGAGGGGCACCTGCGCGAACTCGCCTACACCGCCAAAGACATCGACGCCGTGCGCGCGGAGAAGATCGGCCTGGTCAACGACGTCTTCCCCGACCAAGAGGCGGTGCTGGACGCGGCGCACGCCACCGCGCGGGAGATCGCAGCGAACCCGCCGCTGGTGGTGCAGGGCGTCAAGGACGTGCTGGAGCAGCGGCGCAAGGACGAGATCGCCGCGGGCCTGCGCTACGTCTCCGCGTGGAACGCCGCGTTCCTGCCGTCGGAGGACCTCGCCGAGGCGGTCAAGGCCGTCTTCGAGAAGCGCGCGCCCGAATTCCGCGGCCACTGACACCGGCGGCGCGCTCGCATCCGGGCGAGTGCGCCGCCACCGACCCCAAGGGTGGGTATCGAGGGTGGGCAAGGTGATTCGCCTCAGGGTTGCGTTGCCCTCACCCTAGGGGTGGCTGTGCGAGATGCCGATCGCCCATATCGTTTGAGGTGTCAAAAATTTCATCTCGCATTCAGGAGCAAGAGCGATGCGTATCAAGTCCTTCTTCGCCACTGGTCTGCTGGCCACCGCTGCCGTCGCCGGGGTGTCGACGGCCGCTTCGGCCTCCGCCGCACCGGTTTACCAGGAGGTCGCCTACGGCGGCACCTACGTCGGCACCTACGCCACGCTGAGCGCGTGCCGGGCCGACGGCGAGTCGCCGAGCACCGGCGGCTACTACTGGGAGTGCATCGAGACCTGGGACGGCTACGACCTGTACATCTACTACTGAGCCACCTGTCACAGAGAAGGGGCATCCGGATTCCGGGTGTCCCTTTTCGCCTTTCGTGACCCCGACCGCGAAGCGGGGAGTCCGGTGTCTGCCGGACTCCCCGCTTTCGTTGTGCCCGAAGGGCTTCAGTGTCCGCCCTGGTCCTTCAACCGCTGGATGGACGCCTGCACCTCGGCCTCGGCCTCGGCCCGCCCGACCCACTCCGAGCCCTTGACGAACTTGCCGGGCTCGAGATCCTTGTAGCGCTCGAAGAAGTGCTTGATCGCGGCCAGCTCGAACTCCGGGACATCCTTCAGATCCTGGATGTGGTCCCAGCGCGGGTCGCCCGCGGGCACGCACAGGATCTTGTCGTCGCCGCCCGCCTCGTCGGTCATCTTGTACATGGCGACCGGCCTGGCCTCCACGATCACGCCGGGGAACACCGAATCGGGCAGCAGGACCAGCGCGTCCAGCGGGTCGCCGTCCTCGCCGAGGGTGTTCTCGATGTAGCCGTAGTCGGCGGGATAGACCATGGACGTGTACAGGAACCGGTCGAGCCGGACCCGGCCGGTCTCGTGATCGACCTCGTACTTGTTCCGGGAACCCTTGGGGATCTCGATCGTGACGTCGAACTCCACGCCATCTCCTTCGTGCATCGGTGCCGAGTTCTGCGACTCGGCTGCTATTCGGCGACTGCCGACTCGGCCGCTGCGGAGTGCGCCGACTCGCCAGGTTGTTCAGGGGAACGGTTGCGCAACGAGGATAGTGTGGTCGTCGGGGACATGGGTGCGGCAGGCGGCTGCTGCGGGAATCGGTCAGGAGAGCGGCGGCGACGTGTTTGGTGGCAACGAGAACATCGGTGGGCTGGCCGCTCGGCGGCGCCGCAACAGATGGCTGTTGATCTCGACCGTGCTGGTCGTGCTGGCCGTGGCCGCCGCGGTGGCACTGCTCGCGGTGCGGCCGTGGACCGAGGAGTTCCGGCACGGTGGTCTGACCATCGCCGCCCCGCCCGCGCCGACCGAGCCGTCCGGGCAGGTCGTCCCGGCCCGGCCCACCGGTTCCGCGCCGAGTTCCGCCGGGATCGCCGCCGCGCTGGCCCCGGTGATCGCCAATCCGGACCTCGGCGCGTTCGCGGGCCAGGTGACCGACGCCGACAGCGGGACGGTGCTGTGGAGCGGCGACGCGAACCGGCCGATGATCCCGTCGTCCACCGCGAAGATCCTCACCACCGCGGCCGCTCTGCTCACGCTGCCCGCCGAGCAACGGGTGACCACGAAGGTGGTCGCCGGTGCGGCGCCGAACGAACTGGTGTTGGTCGGCGGCGGCGATCCGACGCTCACCGCGCAGCCGGACGGCAAGGGGTACTACCCGAACGGACCGCGTCTGTCCGATCTGGTCACCCAGATCAAGTCCGCGGGCCGCGCGGTGGACACGATCGTCGTCGACCTCTCCGCCTACACCGGCCCGACCATGGCGCAGGGCTGGGACCCGGTCGACATCCCCGAGGGGTCCATCGCCCCGATCGAGCCGGTGATGATCGACGGCGGCCGGTTGCAACCGCTAGTCGAGTACTCGCCGCGCACCGCGACGCCCGCTCTGGACGCGGGACGGCGGCTGGCCACCGAACTGGGGCTCGACCCGGCGCGGGTCCGGGCGGGCGCCGCACCCGCGGGCGCGGCCGAGGTCGCCTCGGTGCGTTCGGCGCCGCTGCGCGACCGGCTGCGCGACATGATGGTCTACTCCGACAACGTGCTCGCCGAGGCGATCGGACGGGAGATCGCGACCGCCACCGGCGGCGAGGCCTCGTTCACCGGCGGGGTCACCGCGGTGCGCACGGCGCTGAGCAAGGCCGGTTTCGATCTGTCCGGCCTGGATATGCACGACAGCAGCGGGCTTTCGGTAGACGACCGGATTCCCGCGCGATTGCTCGACCGGGTCGTGGCGACCGCGGCCGAGCCCACCGGCGCCACGGCGGTGCGACCGGCAGGCACCAAGGCCCGGCCCGAGAACGGCCGGGTCGCGGCGACCTTGACGCCGATGCTCGACAACCTGCCGGTCGCCGGCGCCACGGGCTCGCTGACCAGCCGCTACGTCACCCGGGATCGTCAGGCGGCGGGCTGGGTGCGAGCCAAGACCGGAACTCTGTCGGTCTCCAGCGCGTTGGTCGGATATGTGCTGGACGCCGATGGGCGGGTGCTGACCTTCGCACTGATGTCGAACGATCGACCACCGGAGGTGAGCAGGCCCGCGTTGGACGCGATCGCAGGCACGCTGCGAAACTGTGGATGCTCGTGACGGGTGGTTGATCATGACCCAGCAAGGTTCCGAGACAGCCGATTTCGGCTCCGCCGGCACGGTCGAGCGGCGAAAACCGCGCTCGGGCTTGTCCGGCGTGGTCGATTGGCGTTTGGCCGCGCGGACCGGCTCCGTTCTGGTGCCCGCGGGTCCGCGCACGTCGCGCTATTCGGCCGAGCAGGTGGTCGCCGAGCTCGCCGATGCCTCCGTGCGGGCCGAGGCGCCGGTGCGCGAGGTCAGCGGGTTGCTGGACGACCGGCCGGTCCCGGCGGCCAGAATCGTCGACCGGCCGGGGTGGATCACGGCCGCCGCCGACTCGATGGCCCAGCTCACCGGGGCGGATGAGGCGCAGACCGACCGCAAGCTCCTCGCGGGTAAACCCGCCGGGGTGCAGGCGGGCGCCATGCTCGCCTTCCTCTCCACCGCGATCCTCGGTCAATACGACCCTTTCACGGGGCCGGACGGCACTCTGTTGCTGGTCGCGCCGAACATCGTCGCGGTGGAGCGGGCGCTCGGGGTGTCGGCGAGCGATTTCCGGCTGTGGGTGTGCCTGCACGAGGTGACCCACCGGGTGCAGTTCTCCTCCGCGCCCTGGCTCGGCGAATACATGCGCGCGAACGTCGAGGTACTCGGCGAGGCCGGGGACGAGCCGGTGAGCGACATGCTGTCCCGGCTGGTCGAAGAGGTGCGCGATCGCCGTCGCGGAACCGCCCCCGACGATCCGGCCGCGCGCGGTGTGGTCGGGCTGCTGCGTGCCACCCAGGCGCCGCCGCAGCGTGCGGCGCTGGACCGCCTGCTCATGCTCGGCACCCTGTTGGAGGGGCACGCCGATCACGTCATGGACGCGGTCGGTCCTGCGGTCGTCCCGTCGGTCGAGCAGATCCGCACCGCGTTCGACCAGCGCCGCAGGCGTCCGACCAACCCGGTGCAGCGACTCCTGCGCGCGCTGCTCGGCGTGGACGCGAAGGTCGCCCAGTACGTGCGTGGCAAGAAATTCGTCGATGAGGTG
Source organism: Nocardia sichangensis (assembly GCF_047200615.1). Taxonomy (NCBI): domain Bacteria; kingdom Bacillati; phylum Actinomycetota; class Actinomycetes; order Mycobacteriales; family Nocardiaceae; genus Nocardia; species Nocardia sichangensis. The sequence continues at coordinate 149,629 of NZ_JBJZOK010000017.1, read as the reverse complement.
GTCGCCACCGTCGGGATGACGCGGTTCAACACGGTGTGGACCGAAGCCGACACGCTGCCGCGCACCGACGAGATCGAGCAGCCGCAGCGCTGGATCGAACGAGTACTGGACTGAACGAGGGTTCCCGGCTCGGCGGCGACTCGCCGTGCGCGGTCGGCCGGTAGGCTGCGCCCATGGGGCGTGCGCCAGGAACGACACCCGGGCGCTTCGGGCCGGAGAGCGGGACATCCGGATCCGGGCGGCCGTCCGCCGCCCGGCGATTGCCCGAGACCGCCGCTGTGCTGGCCGTTCGTCGAGCGGTCCGGGATTGGCTGAGCAGGTTCGGGCCGCGTGAGACCGAGGAGCAGGCGGTCGCGGTGGCGCTGTCCGGCGGCGCGGATTCGCTGGCTCTCACCGCGGCGGCAGTGGTCGAGACGGGCGCGGTCGACGCCTTGGTGGTGGATCATCGCCTACAACCCGGTTCCGGCGCCGTCGCCGCCGAGGCCGCGGCACAGGCACTCGCCCTCGGCTGCCGGTCCGCGCGCGTGCTCGCGGTCCAGGTCGGCACCGAGGGCGGTGTGGAAGCCGCCGCGCGCCGGGCGCGGTATGCCGCGCTGGACTCCGCGCGCCACGGTCTTCCGGTGCTGCTCGGGCACACCCTCGACGACCAGGCCGAAACGGTGCTGCTCGGGCTCGCACGCGGCTCCGGTGGCCGCTCGATCCAAGGGATGTCCGCGTACGCCGAGCCGTGGGGGCGGCCGTTGCTCGGCGTGCGCCGGGAGACCACCCGGCGCGTGTGCGCCGATCTGGGCGTGACGCCGCACGACGACCCGCACAACGTGGCGCCGGAGTTCACCAGGGTCCGGCTACGCACCGAGGCGTTGCCGCTGTTGGAGCAGATCCTCGGCGGCGGGGTGGCCCCGGCGCTGGCGCGTACGGCCGAACAACTGCGGGAGGACGGGGCGGTTCTCGACGCGCTCGCCGCCGAGCTGCGGCACACCGCCGGTGATGGGCGGGCGCTGGTGATCGAGACCCTCGCCACTGCACCCGCGGCTCTGCGGAAACGGGCGATTCGGGCATGGCTGCTCGAGCACGGTGCGAAAGCCCTGACCACCAAGCATTTACAGGCAGTCGACGAACTGGTTACGGCTTGGCGCGGACAGGGCGGCGTCGCGGTCGGCGGCGGCATGCCGGGTAGCAGGTTGGTCGCGGGGCGCGAACATGGCAGGCTGACACTGCGGCTGGGTGAGGCTGGCATCGGACCGATGACGCAGACCGAACCGGCCGAACGGGCTCACCACCACGGAAGGGAATCCAGCTGACGTGTACGGGGATGACATCGCGTCGGTGCTGATCACCGCGGAACAGATCGCCGCCAAGACCCAGGAGCTGGCCGAACTCATCGCCAAGCGGTATCCACCCGACGCTCCGGAGGGCGATCTGCTGTTGGTGGGCGTGCTCAAGGGCGCGATCTTCTTCATGACCGACCTGGCCAAGGCTCTGCCGATCCCGACCCAGATGGAGTTCATGGCCGTCTCGTCCTACGGGTCGTCGACCTCGTCCTCGGGTGTGGTGCGCATCATGAAGGACTTGGACAAGGACATCGCGGGCCGCAACGTCCTGATCGTCGAGGACATCATCGACTCCGGGCTCACGCTGTCGTGGCTCAAGCGCAACCTGTCCACCCGTAACCCGGCTTCGCTCGAGGTGGTCACCTTGCTACGCAAGCCCGACGCGCTACGCACGCCGGTGGAGGTCGCGCACGTCGGATTCGACATCCCGAACGAATTCGTCGTCGGCTACGGCCTCGACTACGCGGAGCGCTACCGCGACCTGCCCTACATCGGCACCCTCAACCCCAAGGTCTACGGCGGCTGAGACCTCATCCGGGCAGGATGCCGAAAATCGTTGCCGGCGAACCGGAACCGCCGCGATAGAGCGGTCCGCCCACCAGCACCCACGCCCCGGTTGCGGGCAGTGCCGCCAGGTTCGCCAAGCATTCCAAGCTGATCCGGTGCTCGCCGTAGAGCAGCTTCGACACCGCGTACGTCTCGTCGGTGCCCACGTCGGGGCCGAATGTGTCGATGCCAAGCGCGCCGCGGCGGCCGAGCCTGCCGCCGCGCAGCAGCCATTCCACCGTCTGCACCGCGAAACCGGGTTGCCGACCGGCTGATTCGCCCGTGCCGACGAACTCCGGCGTGCCCCACTTGGCGTCCCACCCGGTCCAGGCGACGATCGCGGCGCTGTCCGGGATCCGGCCGTGCTCGGCCTCCCACCGCTTCAGATCGTCGACCGTGATCGCGTAGTCGCGATCGTTCGCGCAGCGCTGCCGGAGATCGATCTTCACCGCGGGCAGCAGCAGATCGTCGAGGTCGAGTTCGTCGGCGGCCAGTCCGTCCGCACGGAAATGAATCGGCGCACCCCAATGTGTTCCGGTGTGTTCGCCCTGCTGGATATAGCGCAGGAGGTAGCCGTCGTTCGCGATCGTGGCCACGATGTCGGTGCGGAATTCCGGATCCTCCGGGTACAGCGGTGTGGTGACCGGATCGTGGACGTGCGACAGGTTCACCAGCCGTCCCAGCGGGCGGGGTGTGGTCATCGCGTCCGCTGGGGAATCGCCCTGGCCAGAGCGAGCAGATCCGCTTCCAGGAGCCGGAACAGTCGATAGGTCAACACGAATGCCAGGATGCCACCCACGCTCAGCACACGCACCGGAACGATCACCAGCTCCAGGTCGTCGGCCTCGACGAAGGTCGCGCTCGCCACGCCGAGCAGCGGAACCGATGCCGCCACACCGAGGTAGAAGCTGCCGCGCCTGGCCAGCGCGCGGAGCTGGCGTTCGTCGTCGGGACCGATACCGCCGCGCACCAGCAGCTGTGGATAGATCGCGCGCACCGAGTAGACCATGATCGGAAAGAACGGATAGGCGAGCGCGATCGCCGCGCACACGATCTGCGCGGCGAAGAAGTGCAAGAAGGTGCCACGCGGCAGGTCGACTCCGGAGAAGGCCAGCCCGAGCGGCCAGACGATGCCCGCGACCAGCCAGAAGCCGAAGGGTATCCACACCGCCCAGTCACCCATCAGCAAGGTGTCGCGGCGTGCTTTCGCGAGCGTGCGCGCGGAGTAGCCGTCGCCACGGCCGAGGCGGTAGGAGATGGCGAGCGGCCGCCGGGTCATGAACAACAGCAGCAGCGCGGCGACCGGGAACGCGATGAGGTTGTTGATCAATCCGACCGCCGTGAACTTCTCCTGGTCCGCGGTCGACATCCGGTCGATGATCAGGGTCTGGTTCAGCTGGATGTTGTAGAAGCTGGCCAGCACGTTCGGCACGCCGACGCACAGCGCCGCGACCGGAAGCAGCCACCCGCGGGCGCGATGGGCGAGACTGCCGGGCGGGGGATCGACCAGGTCGCGCGCGCGGGTGTCCAGGCAGAGGTCGAGTTGTCCCGCGAGTTCGGCGCCGCCGCGCCAGCGCCGCTGCGGGTCTTCGTGCAGACAGTCCAGCAGTACGCGACGCAGCGTGGCCGGCGTGTCTTCCGGCAGGCGCGCGAGCGCCGCGGCCGAGACGCCGCCGCGGCGCTCCGCGAGCATCCGCGTGTACGTCTCGGTGCCAGGGCCGCTCTGCTCCAGTGGCGGATCGTCGAAGGGGGTTGCGCCCGTGAGCATTTCCCAGAGCAGCACACCGAGGGAGTAGACGTCGCTGGCGTCGCCGGGGGCGGGCGCGTCAGGGTCGAGGTAGCGGCTCAGCTGCTCCGGAGAGCGGTAGACCAGTGCGTCGGTCCCGCCGGGACCGTGCGGCGCGGTGCGCCCAGGTACCTCACCGAGGGCGAAATCGGCCAGCTTGGGAATGCCCTCCGCGGTGAACAGCACGTTCGCCGGTTTGATGTCGTGGTGCAGCACGCCATGGTGTGCGGCGTAATCCAGCGCGTCGGCCAGCCGCCTGCCCACCCACGCCACGGTCTCCGGCCAGTTCAGCCGCGCGATCTCGGCGCGCACGCTCGAATCCGACGGCCGGATCTCGCCCTTGGCCTCCATGGCGGTGTCCACCGCGCGCAGCAGCAGGGCGCCGCCGTCGGTCACGGGGCCGCGACGGCGTTGCTCGAGCAGGTCGACCGCCGTGCCGCCGGGGAGGTATTGCATGTAGACCAGACGCGGGAGGGCGGTCGTCCTGGACTCCGGTGCGAGGGGCGGTCGCGGGGGCGCGGATGCGATGTCGTCCGGAGGGACCGCGATGGCCGCGTCCGGATCGCTCGATCGCTCGGTCACCGCGTCCGGATGAGCCGCAACCGCGGCGGCGTCACGAGGTTCGGCCGATCGTCCGGAATCGGGAATCAGAGCACTGCGTGGGCGGACCGCAGCGGTCGTATCGGGCGCGCTGACCACGGTCTCGTCATCGATACCTTCTGGCGCGGTGGCTGTCGCGTCACCCGTGACGGTCGGGGCGCGCCTCTCGGCGCCGTGCGTGCGCGGGCCGGGGACCGTTTCGTCGTCGCTGGGGTGGCTCGTCGTTCGGGTTGTCGGCGCCACGATGGTGTCGTCGTCGCCGGGGCGGCTCGTCCGGCTGGACGGGACGGCCGCGGCGTCGAGGTCGAGGCGCGGCGCGGCGATGGCGGCGTTCGCCGCGGTGTGGCGGCCGTTCGCGGGAGGACCCGCGATGGTCAGGGCCTGTGCGGCGTCGGCGCTGAGTACTCGCTGGTCGAAGACCCGCACGATGTGGGCGTGGTCGAGCTGGGCCATCGTGTGCGCCGCGCCCGCCCGGCCCGCCGAGAACCGGACGGCGACCAGCCGTTGCATGGAACGCTGCCTGGCTAGGAAGACCCGGCCGAGCAGTCCCGCGCCCAGGTCGGTGAGCAGGTCGAAGTCATCGATCCGCAGGCCCGGCGCGAGATCGGCGAGCGCGGCGAGGGCTTCGCTCGAGTCGGCGTCCGGGTGGGCATCGTCGGCGGCGAGATCGGCGAGGTGCTCGCGGACCGCGCCGGCGAGGTCCGGGTATTCGGCGAGGAAGTCCTCCAGCGGCAGCGGTCCGCGTCCGCGACGCGCCAGAAATTCCTCGCACAGCAGGTCGACCAACTCGGAGCTGGTCTCCACATCGGGGAATTCCTCGCGATAGTCGGCGATCCGTTTGCCGAGCCCTTCGCGCTCCCAGCGTCGCCGCAGATCCACCCGGATCAGATCGACGAGTACCCCCAGGCGAACTTGCGTGCCGTCGGGTACGTAGTCGCGAATCTGCGGCGGCAAGCGATCACCATGGAGACTGCGCTGCCAGTCGGCGGAGAAGCGGGCGACGGCATCGGTGCGGGGCAAACTCACGTGTCGGTCTCCACGGCGGTCGCGGTCGATCGGGCGGGTCGGCCCTCGGCGGCCCCCGATTCGGCGGATTCCGGATCGACCACCCGCTCCAGCGCCCGTAGGTCCGCTTCCAGCGCACGGAACAGCAGATAGGTGCCCACGAACGCGATTATGCCGCCCACACACAGCAGCCGAACCGCGACGATGACCGAGGGGATGTCGGACGGGGGCAGGAAGGTCACCCCGGTGACCGCGAGCAGCGGCACCGAGGCGGCCACCGCGAGGTAGCCGTTGCAGCGCCGGTCAAGGCCGCGCAGCCAGACCGCGTCCTCGGGGCTGATGTCGCCGTGCCGGAGGAACAAGGGATAGACGCACCGCACCAGGTAGAACGTCAGCAGGAAGAAGGGATAGGCGACCGCGATCGCGCCGCACACCACCAACGAGGAGAAGAAGTGCACCACGGCCTGTGCCGATATATCTCCCGTCGACACCTGTAGCGCGATCGGGAAGATCAGTCCGGCCAGCACCCACAGCGAGAAGGCCACGGCCACGGCCCGATCGCCCATCAGCAACGCATCGCGTCTGGCACGCCGCAGGGTTCCCGGATCGTATCTTCGTCCTTTGCGTAGGCCGCGCGGCACCGTCAGCACGTATCTCGCCATATACAGCACGAGCGCGATGCCGGTCGGGAAGAAGATCGCGTTCACCACGCCGGTGATGATGAGGAAGGTCTGCTGGGCCTCCTCGGTCATCCGGCTGATGATCAGGTGCTGGTTGTGCTGGATGTTGTACAGCGAGGCGAGCACATTCGGCAGCGCCATCGCCACCAGCGCCACCGGAACGATGTAGGGGCGCAGCCGCAGCCGCCAGCTGTTCGGCGCGGGGTCGACCAATTCTCGCGCGCGTTCGTCCAGGCACATCTCCAGCTGCCTGGCCAGGATCGCGCCGCTGGACCACCGGTCGGCCCGCTCGGGGGCGAGGCAGGTCAGAAGGATGCGCCGCAACGCGGCGGGACAGTCGGCCGGAACCCGCTGCAGCGCGGTCTCGTCCACGCCGCTGCTGCGCCGCTCCAGCATGGCCTCCAGCGTGGTGTCGTCGCCTTGGTCACCCGCCCCCGCCGTGCGGTCGTCGAACGGCTTCGCACCGGTGAGCAGCTCCCACAACACCACGCCGAGCGAATAGATGTCGGCGCGGGTATCCAGGTCGGCGGCACTGCGGCCGAAACTGGGATGGCAGGCCTCCAGTTGTTCCGGTGACATGTAGGCCAGTGATCCGCCGAAGTAGGCCACCGGGCTGGTGCCCTCCACGTTGCGGCTGAAGCTGATGTTGAAGTCGGCGAGTTTCGGCACGCCCTCGGCGGTGAGCAGGACATTGGCCGGTTTGACGTCGCGGTGCAGCACGCCGTGCGAGGAGGCGTAGTCCAGCGCCTCGGCCAGCCTGCGGCCCAGCCACGCCACCGTCTCCGGCCAGCTCAGCGCCGCGATCTCGGCGCGCACGCTGGAGTCGGTCGGCCGGATCTCGCCCTTCTCCTCCATGGCCGCGTCCACGGCGTCCAGCAGAAGCCTGCCGCTGCGCTCCTCGGGTGGGGTCGCGCGCACCCAGCGCAGTACGCCGAGCAGCGTGCCTCCGGGCAGGAACTGCATGTAGAGCAGCCGCAGCCGGCGCGCGGCGCCCTCGGCGTCGTCCAGCAGCCGCTGGTCGAAGACCCGCACGATGTAGTCGTGGTCGAGCTGGGCCAGCGTCTGCGGCTCGGTGCCGTGATCGCTGGAGATCTTCACCGCGACCAGCCGTTGCAGCGAGCGCTGCCGCGCGAGGAAGACCCGGGCGAACGCACCGCTGCCCAGACCGGTCAGCAGATCGAAGTCGTCGATCCGCTGACCGATCTCGATCCGGTCGAGCGGGTCGGAGCGGCCCGGCCCGGTCCCGATCGTCGTGGGCACGGCGGTGGCCGTACCCGTCAGATCGGCGGCGGTCGTTCTGGTCACCTCGGAATCACGAGCAGACCCCGCGGTTCGGTTCAATACGGTGTCGGCGAGAACGGAGTCGCTGTGCGCGACCGCGGTCAAGACGGAATCCTCCGGAGTCGCGCGACGGGTGCTCTGGTCGATTTCGTCGGCGTTCAGCAACTCGCGCAGTTGCTCCGCCTGCCGCGGATATTCGCGCAGGCATTCGCGCGGATCGACCCGCTCGCCGCTCTGGCGGCGGATGACGAACTCCTCGTACACCAAGCCGGCCGGAATATCGTCGGAAGCGAGTTCGGGGAATTCGGCGCAGTAATCGGTCAGGCGCATGCGCGCGGCCGGTTCCGGCGCGGTGCCCGCGCCTTTACCGCGGCGAAGCAGCCAGCGATGGCGCAGGTCGACGCGGATCAGCTCCAGCAATGCCTCACGTCGCAAGGTACTGGCGTCCGGTAGATATTCGGCGATCGCCGGTGGGCGCCGGGTGGATTCCCACTCCGCTGTGAACGCGGCCACCGCGTCGGATTCGGCACGCGACAGGTCGCCACTCCTCGGCCGGGTGGAAATACCCGTGTCGGGGTCGGACCTTCTCTCAGAGTTCGCACTCATGCTCGGACCTAGTGGCTCGGCGGACGCCGCGGAATCCGCACCGGTTGTTGTCCGATGTGCCGAAAATTTCCGCCACACCCGACACCATCATCCCCCGTGCCGTATTCGAAATGATAACTTGCGGCTCGACAGTGGATCACCCGATTTCGACAACGACGCGACGGGGGATGACCAGCACATGTCCGACGAGGCCGCAATCATGGCGGACGGCTCGATCTCAGCGGGAAACGCCGCTCCGCACACCGCCATTCCGAACGCGAAGACCGGCGAGCCGATGCCCGCCCGACTGCTGGGAGCCGTCGCAGACGCGCGGCCCGACGGCGCTCCGGAAGCCGAGACCGCACTCGAACGCGGCCCGGCCGCGACGATCGCGGCGTGCGTGCGAGACGGCCTGCTGCACCCCGGGCAAGTGGCCGCGGATGCCGGGACGCGGATCGCGGCGGCGGACCGGAAACGACATGCCTTCAGCGTCCTGCGTGCCGAACAGGCGACGGCCGAGTCGGTCGGCCTGATGGAACGCGACGACCTCGACGTGCTGCCCCTGGCCGGTGTACCGGTCGTGGTCGAGCACGGTGTTCCCCTCGCGGGCGAGCCGATGCCGTGGGGGCCGGTGGCCGCCGCGGATCACCACGTGGTGGCCAGGCTGCGCGCCGCGGGAGCGGTGGTCATGGGCCTCGTCGCGGCTCCCGAGCCGAGTCGGTGGGTGACCAGCGCGGGCACCGAGCGTGTCATCCGCAATCCGTGGAACCCCACGCGCTACGCGGGTAGCGCGGCCGGAGCCGCGATCGCGGCCGGACTGGTTCCGGTGGCGCACGGCTGCGACGGCCTCGGGGAGGTGCGGGTCGCGGCCGCGTGCTGTGGAATCTTCGGGATCAAGCCGGGGCAGTACACGGTCCCCGCTGCGGGCCCGTGGTCGAGCCTGGTCGAGCACGGTGTCCTCGCGACAAGCGTGGACGACGCCGCGCTGGCGTTGTCGGTCCTGGCGGCGCGACCGGACCTAGCCGAGGTGGATCCACCCGGCCGACTACGTATCGGGCTGGCGGTGGATCCACCTTCTCGCCTGTTGCGCGTCGACCGCCGCTGGACCGCCGCGGCGCGCAGGGCGGCCTCGGTGGCCGCGGCGGCAGGCCACTCGGTGGAACCGACCGCGCTACCGTACGGAAACGCCCTGCTCGCGGCCTCGCTACGCTGGCTGGCCCTCGGCGCCCGCGAGGCCCCCGCGCTACTCCAACCCGGCCGACTACCGCGGAGAGCCCGGCACCGCGTGGCTCTGGGCCGGACGGTGCATCGGTTGAGGCTCGCGCGTCCCGCCCAGATCGACCGGGTGGAGGCGCGACTACTGGAGTTCTTCGAGCGTTACGACGTGGTGATCACTCCCACGCTCGCCGCCCCGCCGCCGACGGCGCGGGCCTGGCACTTCCGCAATCGTCCGGCCACTCTGCTCGCCGGCGCGCGGTTCGCACCCTTCACTCCGCTGTGGAATCTGGTCGGCTGGCCCGCCGCCTCCGTTCCCATGGGCATGCACTCCTGGTCGGGTACGCCGGTGGCCGCTCAGCTCGCGGGACCACCCGGTAGCGAATCCACCCTGCTACGGCTGGCCGCGCAATTGGAGACGCGCCGTCCGTGGCAGCGCACCGCCCCCGAGACCCCGCCGGGCCGGTTCAGACGCTGACCGGCGACTGCTGCGCCGCGAACCCGCCATCGACGGCTCGTCCGGCGAACTCCAGGATTGTCGGCCGGTTGTCGTCGGCCCGCCAGGCCACGGCGAGCTCGCACGGCGCCAACCCCGACACGGGACGCGCGGTCAGCCCGGGCCAGCGGTACATCGGCACGTTGTTCTCGGCGAGCAGGCACACGCCGAGGCCGAGGCTCACGGCTTCCAGCTTGTCCTCCGCGGTCGCGGCTTCGGCGCCGATCTTCGGCGGACGGCCGCCGCGTCCGTCGTTGCCGAGCCAGAAATCGCGCACCGCACCGGCTTCGGTGGGCAGTGCGACGAACGGTTCGTCGAGCAGATCGGCGAATTCGATGGTCTCCGAGATCGCCAGCGGGTGGTTTTCCGGAAGCAGCACCCAGCGCGGTTCGGTGCGCAGCACCTGCCACCGGTAGCGGCTCTGGTCCGGCAACGGCAGCCAGACCAGAGCGAGATCGGCCTGCCGACCCGCCAGGCCGCTGGAGGGATCGGTCCAGGAAGCCGCGTGCAGTGCGAGACGATGTCCGCTCGCGCTCTCCAGATCGCTGAGCAGACCGCGCCCGAGTGTCGATTGGATGCCGACGCGCAACACCTCGCCCGCCTCCTGCAGCGAGACGTTGGTGACCTCCCACAACTCCAGGATCTTGCGTGCGCCTTCGAGCAGTTCCTTGCCCGCGACGGTCAACGCGACACTGCGCTGGTTGCGGTCGAACAGGACCACGTCGAGCTGACGTTCCAGCTGCCGGATCTGACGCGACAGGGTGGGTTGAGCGATGTGCAGCCGCTGGGCGGCGTTGGTGAAATGCAGTTCCTCAGCGACGGCGACGAAATACCGCAGGTCGCGCAAATGCGGGTCCATAGCCCCTTGCTATCAGAATCGGTCCGGAATTTCCAGCCTTATCAGGCCGAAAAGTTCGGATACTGGCGCCGAAACAGTCGGCAGGTTTGTTAGGGACAGCATATTGCCTGCGATGGTGCTGCGCACCAGGCGGATAGCGAATTTTCGGCATGCCGTGGCCGTTTACCGTCGGGTTCTTCGATTTGGGCAGTTGACCAGCATGAACGAGAGCGAACCGGGAGTCTTTGTGGCGGATTGTGGACGCGTTTGTGGCCGCCGAGGATCGGCTGAGAATTTGCCGCTGACCGGCTTCGCGATGTCAGCGAGTGCGAGCGTGATTTTCCTCACAATGCCGTCGGTGTGTGGGGCTCCCGATGTGCCCCCGAACACGACGGGCGCCGCGGCCGAGACGAATCCCAGCCGCGGCGCCCCTGCTTTCCCGCCGCGCTCACGCGCCGCGCGCGCGCTCCTCGTAGGCCTTGCGCTTCTCGGCGTCGACGTCGTCGAGGAAGGCGCGGCCGGATCCGAGCGCGCGGCCGATGCCGTCACCGAGCGATTCCGGCAGCAGGCCGACGAACTGGGCGATGAACCCGGCCACCGCGGTCACCCTGACCTTCGACTTCGGCGCGACGATCAGCTTCGCGACGGCGTCGGCGATCTCCTCCGGCTCCGCGGCGCGCAGCAGCTTGGGCGCGGTGACGCCGGATCCGAGCTCGGTGTTGGTCAGCGTGGGCAGTACCGAGGAGAAGCGCACGCCGGTGCCGCGGTACTCCTCCCGCAGCGTGTCGGTGAAGCCGAGCACCGCGTGCTTGCTGGCGTTGTAGGTGGCCAGGCCGGGGATATGGGTCTCGCCGGCCAGTGAGGCGATGTTGATGATGTGCCCGCCGCCGCGCGGCAGCATCCGGCGCAGCGCCAGCTTGCAGCCCAGGATCACGCCGTAGACGTTGATGTCCAGGATCCGGCGGGTCAGCGGGTCCGGCTCGTCCACCAGCTTGCCGGTCGGCATGATGCCCGCGTTGTTGATCAGCACGTCGATCGGGCCGAGGGTGCGCTCCACCTCGTCGAGGAAGCCGTCGAACGACTCCTGATCGGTAACGTCGAGCTTGCCGTAGAGCTCGAAACCTCGTGCCGTGCCCGACTCCTTCACCGTGGTCTCGTCGATATCGCCGATCGCGATCTGCGCGCCGAGAGCCTGTAGCGCGGTCGCGGTGGCGAGTCCGATGCCGCGTGCCCCACCGGTGATCACCACGACCTTGCCGCGGATCTGCTTCGCTTCGGTCACTTGTCGCCCCCTTTGAGCTTCAGCAGGGCCGGAAGGTCGAGGCGGCGCAGCCCGCGGGCGCCTGCCGCGCGCATGGCGCCGAGCGCGAACAGCAGCTTCGGCATCGAGTACGGGTACCAGAACAGTTCCTTCTGCTGCGTCGGCAGGATCGGCGTGGTGATCGCCTGCTGGCGGCAGTACTTGCGCACGCCGTTCGCGCCGCCCCAGCGGGCGCCGACGCCGGACAGCCCCCAGCCGCCCATGGGCAGGGCGTAACTGAACAGGTTGGCGAAGACGTCGTTGATGTTGACCGCGCCCGCGTTCAGCTGCCGTGCGATCCGTTCGCCCCGCTCTTTGTCGCCGGTCCACACCGAGGCCGACAGGCCGTACACCGAGTCGTTGGCCAGCCGGATCGCCTCGGACTCGTCGGCCACCTTCATCACCGGCAGCGTCGGGCCGAAGGTCTCCTCGGTGACGCAGGACATGGTGTGGTCGACATCGACCAGCACGGTCGGCTCGAAGGCGGTGCCGAATCCGGCCCGCTTGCCCCCGGTGAGCACCTTGGCGCCTGCCGCGACGGCCTCGTCGACGTGGCGCTGCACGATGGCCGCCTGATTCTCGTTGGCCAGCGCTCCCACGTCGTATTTCGACTCGCGCCCGTCCAGGCCTTGGCGTAGCGCCTGCACATTGGCGGTGAGTTTGGCGACGAACTCGTCGTACACCGGCGCTTCGACGTACACCCGCTCCACGGAGATGCAGACCTGGCCGGAGTTGAACATGCCACCGAAGGCGATGCCGTGCGCGGCGCGATCCAGGTCGGCGTCGGCCAGGACGATCGCCGGATCCTTGCCGCCGAGTTCCAGGCTGTAGGGCACCATCCGTTCCACGCACGCGGCGGCGATCTTGCGGCCGGTCGCGGTGGAACCGGTGAACTGGATGTAGTCGGCGTTGCCCACCACGGCCGCTCCGGTCGCGCCCGCGCCGGTGACCACCGCGAAGATCGGCGGCGCGCCGATCTCCGCCCAGCCTTTGGCCAGTTCGATCGCGGACAGCGGGGTCACCTCGGAGGGCTTGAGGATGACGGCCGCCCCGGCCGCGAGCGCCGGGATCACGTCCATCACCGGCATGGCCAGCGGGAAGTTCCACGGCGTGATGACGCCGACCACCGGATAGGGCCGGTAGACCGTGGTCAAGCGTTTGACGCGGGCCAGCGGGCTGTGCGGTGACGGGTGGTCGTCGGCGAGGAACTTCGCCGCGCGGCGGGCGTAGTAGCCGATCAGATCGGTCGCGAAACCCGGATCGATCAGGGCGTCCACCCGGGGCTTGGCGGTCTCCGACTGCAGCACGGCGGCAAGGCGGTCGGTGTTGTCGATCAACCAGTCCTGGAACTTCAGCAGCCAGACCTTGCGCCCTTCGGGGCCGATCGCCTCCCACTCCGGCTGGTACAGCCGCAGTTCGCGGACCTTGGCCGCGACCGCGTCCGCGGTCTCGTCCGGCACCGTGCCGACGACCTCGCCCGTGCCGGGATTGCGCACTTCGATGACGGCGGGACCGTCCTTCTTCGCGGTCGTTTCGCGTGCCCGCGCCTTCTCGGTCGCGGGCGCTGGTTCGGTGTTGGTCACTGCTGTTCTCCCACTGACGTCGTGTTGAACCGCGGTCTGCTGACTGCTGTGAGGCAGGCCACTGAACTATGATCGTGACACAATCCGAACAGACTTTCTTGGCCCAGATCATCAAGGAAAACGGGTGATTTTGTGTCCGTGAGACAAGCGGTGGTTCGGTATCCGCCGAGCCGGAGGAGAGGGCGATGACCGTTGGGCCTTCGCCGGGCGCCGCGGCCAGGCCGAGCCCCGCACCCGACGAAGTGCGCGACTGGCTCGCGGAGTACGTCTACGAGACGGCGCGCGCCGAAGTGCTCGAACGCATCGTCACCCGGCTCGACGACGTGATCATCGCGCGCATCCCCGAACTCGCCGATCGCGATATGCGCCGCGACCTCGCGGCCAGCACCAGGGCGCACGCCAGGATCGTGCTCAGCCGCCTGGCCAGCGATACCTTCGAGTTCTCGCTCCCGGAGGAGGCGCACGCGTTCGCGCGCAGCGTGGCCAGGCGTGGTTTCGAGCTGCGGTTGCTGCTGCGGGTCTATCACGTGGGCATGGAGGCGGTGCTGGACTACATGACCGAGGTCGTCGAGCAGCGGCGGGCGACGCCGGAACTCGAACGCATGGTGCTGCTGCGGCTGTTCGAGCGGGCCACCAAGTGGATCAGCACGTCGGTCGAGTTGCTCACCGACACCTACATGGAGGAGCGCGAGCAGGTGCTGCGCGCCGCCTTCAACCGTCGCGCCGAGACCGTCCGAGCGCTGCTGGACGGCGAGCACGTGGACGTCGATCAGGCATCGGTGCGGCTCGGCTACCGGCTCTCCCAGCGGCACCTGGCCTTCGTGCTGTGGACCGACGAGCCGACCGGAGAACCCGCAGGCGCGGAGGCGGAGGCGACCGGACTGCTGGATCGGGTCGCGGCGCGGCTGGCCGCGGCGCTGGGCAGCGCGCGGCTGCTCACCGTTCCCTCCGGCGCCAGCGCGATGTGGGCGTGGGCCGGATCGGACGACGGGGAACACGGCGCCGAACTCGCGGTGCCGGGCGAAGCGGAGCGGCTGACCGCGGCGCAGGTCGATGCGCCGGTACGGGTGGCGTTCGGTGTGCCCGCCGCGGGGATCGCCGGTTTCCGTCGCAGTCATCGGGAAGCGGTCGCCGCGCGGCAGGTCGCGGAGCGCGCACCCGCGGGCGGGCGGCGCGTCACCGGGTATCGAACGGTGGAGATCGCCTATCTGGCCGGTGCGGACGAAGCGGCCATGCGAGGACTGGTCGAGCGGGAACTGGGCGCGCTGGCGGCGCGCGACGGGAACGCCGCACGGCTGCGCGAGACGCTGCACGCCTATCTGCGCAGCCAACGCAGCCCGGAGGCCACCGCGAAGGTGCTCGGCGTACACAAGAACACGGTCCGCTACCGCGTGCAGCGGATCGAACAGCTATTGGGATATCCGATCGAAGAACGCGGTCTGCCGCTGGAGATCGCGCTGGTGTGCGTCGCCGTCTACGGCGCCGACGCACTGCCCTGAACCGGCCGCCTGTCTACTCTCCCGCCGCGGCCTCCCGTGCGGCGATCCGGCGCAGCGGCGGTTCGGTGGTCGGGGCCACCCTGCGGTCGGGTAACTCGGCGAGCAAGGTGGTGGTCGCGTTTGCGATGGCCGCGACGGCCTTGTCGACGGCCGGTTTGGTGGTCGAGCTCAGGCCGGACACGCCACCGACCTTGCGCACGTACTGCAGTGCGGCGGCATAGATTTCCTGCTCGGTTGCGGCAGGCTCCAGACCACGCAGGACGGTGATGTTTCTACACATGCGAGCACACTAGCCCCAGATCACGACATGCGTCAGCGCAAGAACCAACGGAGTCCGAAATCGATTCGCCCTGCGGACGCGCCCGCGGTCCGGCGTCGCGACCGACAGAGGTGGCCGTCCGCGAATCCCGCGCGTACCCCGCGCGGGATAGGGAACAATCGGGGCATGTCTTCGCGCGGCGTACCCACCTTGACGACCTTTCCGTACGCGGAGCTGGACGAGCGGGAGGAAGACCACTGGTCCGGCGCCGCGGTATCCGACGACGAATTGCGGGCGCTGGCCCTCGGCGCCTTCTATTCCGCGCGCTGGGACGCCTTCCATGACGCGCTGCTGCTCGGCCCGGAACGCGCGCATCCGCTCGGTGACCGGCGTGAACTGGCCATCGACACACTCACCGGCGCGTGGGGCATCACCGATGGCACCGAGGCGCAGGCGTCGATGGAGCAGTTGCTCGACGGCATGCACGCCCCGCTCTACGCGCTGGTGCACCCGCTGGTGACGGCCTCGATCAACGCCAGTGAGCGCGATCGCTTCGGTGAGCGCGCCGACCGGCACCGGGCGTTCCTGCGGCAGGTCGGAGCGTTCCGGGGGATGGACAATCCCGAGGCGCTGGTCCGCGACTACGACATCTGGTCGCAGGCGATCAAGATCGGATTCACCGACCATCTGGCGCGGCCGCTGCCGGGTGACATCCACGCCTGGGATCTGGCCAGGGTCGTCGCGGTGGCCAGGATGGCCTACACGGCCGGGTACCTCGACGCCGACGTGGCCTGGAGTTATCTGGCGCGCGCCCTGCCGCTGGCCCAGAGCAAGTACCGCAACTGGCGCCAGTTCGGCGACGCCTACCTCACCGGCTGGACCTATTGGCAGGCCTGCGAGGACTTGGCCGAGCTGAAGAACGGCGGCGTCGACCGCCGCAAGGAGCTGCTGCGGCTGTGGCTGCGTCCGACCAGCCCGTGGCGGCGGATCGCGCTGAACTCAGCTCCCGTCGGGGAGTGAACGCAGGATTCCGCGGCCGTAACGTTGGAACTGCGCGTCGTCGACCATGCCGAGGGAGTGTCGCTCGACCAGCAGTTCCCACTCCGAATACAACTGCGCCACACCGGGATCCGCGGGGCCAGCGGCGCCGTCGGCGGACTCCCGGCGTACCGCGAAGTTCACCGCGCAGATGACCCGATCGGTGTCGGCGCGGTCGACGCCCGCGAATTGCAGCGTGCGGCTGCCGTCGTGTACCTCGGCGCCGGTCGCGCCGCGTCCGGGGCCGATCTCGCCGCGCCCCGCGGTGGGGGTATCGGTCACGCGAGCCCATACGACCACGGGAATCGGGAGTTCGTACGCGTACCGGCTGTCGCCGATCGCGATGAACAGCAGCCGCGTCGTCGTGGCGGCGAGCAGGCCGGAGCCGCTGCCCGCCGGAGGGTGCGCGACCGCGACGGCGGTCTCCAGGACGTACTCGTCCGGCGTCACGTAACGATGCAGAGCCGCTATCGCATGCTTCGCCTCACGGCGCGGCGACATCCTGCGCGTCGCCCGTTCCACGTCCGCGCGGGTGGGGCCGCCACGTCCCCAGGTGGGGGGAGGCGGGCGCAGGTCCGGCGCCGCCACGTCGATGCGCTGGGTGGCGAGGATGTGCGCGTTGATGCGGTCGACGATTTCGGTGGCCGCGGGAACGTCGTGCTCGGCGATGATCACCGGAAGTGGCGTGCGGTCCGCGGGGACGCCGGTGAGCACGGGCGTCGGGTAGCGCAGATAGATCTCGATCACCACCGCGTCGTCCGCGCGCCGGTTCAGCCGGACCTTCAGCAGGTCGGAGACCGGGACATCGAGCACGCGCTCGCCGTCGGACCCGGGCCGCAAGACGATCAACCTGCCGCGGCCGTGACGCAGTATCGCTGTGGGTGTTCGTAACTCGACTATGTCCATACCCCCTGCGCTCGTGTCTGGTCTGCGGCGCTCCCGGGGCCTTTCGTGGTGTGCGAGCTACCGCCTACGTGCCCGTCGCTCGCGCCGCGATGTTGTGTCGTCGCTCACGATAGGCCGAACATGCCATGATTGTTGCCACTTGGAGGAAGCCGAACCGGAGACATCGGGAACCACCGTCGATCCCCGGCCGTTTACCTCTTTAACTGCACCTGCAGCCGAACTACGCGATGTATCGAGTAGACCGTACGCGGTAACGTGGCTTGTCCGCATCCGAACCCCTGCGGAACCGGACGCGCCAGACGCATCGCTAGGCAAGAACCGGAGACACCGGAAAGGACTGGCCGCCCCGGCCGACGCTCTATGAACCGCAAGACAGTGTTTCGCACCCTGGCCATAGTCTCGGGCATCTTGCTCGTGATCTATGCGTTCAGCTACTTCGGCAACGACACGCGGGGCTGGAAGAGCGTCGATACATCGGTTGCCCTGAGCCAGCTCGAGAACAAGAGCAACGTCCAGAACGTCCAGATCGATGATCGCGAGCAGCAGCTGCGCATCGAGCTGAAGGACGGCAACGACGCCACCGGCGGACAGAACAAGATCATCGCGAAGTATCCGGGCGGTAGCGAGACCTCCGCCCAGATCTTCTCGGCCGTGAAGAACTCCGGCGCCCCGTACAACACCGTGGTCAAGCAGGAGAGCTGGTTCACCCAGATCCTGCTGTTCGTGCTGCCGATGGTCATCCTGCTCGGCCTGTTCATCTTCGTGATGGCCCGCATGCAGGGCGGCGGCCGCGGCGGCATGATGGGCTTCGGCAAGTCGAAGGCCAAGCAGCTGTCCAAGGACATGCCCAAGACCACGTTCGCCGACGTGGCCGGAGCCGACGAGGCGGTCGAGGAACTCTACGAGATCAAGGACTTCCTGCAGAACCCGGTCCGCTACCAGGCCCTCGGCGCCAAGATCCCCAAGGGCGTCCTGCTCTACGGTCCGCCCGGCACCGGTAAGACCCTGCTGGCCCGTGCCGTCGCGGGCGAGGCAGGCGTGCCGTTCTTCACCATCTCCGGTTCGGACTTCGTGGAGATGTTCGTCGGCGTCGGCGCCTCCCGCGTGCGCGACCTGTTCGAGCAGGCCAAGCAGAACAGCCCCTGCATCATCTTCGTCGACGAGATCGACGCGGTCGGCCGCCAGCGCGGCGCTGGCCTCGGCGGCGGTCACGACGAGCGCGAGCAGACCCTCAACCAGCTGCTGGTGGAGATGGACGGCTTCGGCGACCGCACCGGCATCATCCTGATCGCCGCCACCAACCGCCCCGACATCCTCGACCCGGCGCTGCTGCGTCCCGGCCGCTTCGACCGGCAGATCCCGGTCGGCAATCCGGACCTCGCCGGTCGCCGCGCCATCCTGCGGGTGCACTCGCAGGGCAAGCCGATCTCCCCGGATGCCGATCTGGACGGCCTGGCCAAGCGCACCGTCGGCATGTCCGGCGCGGACCTCGCCAACGTCATCAACGAGGCCGCGCTGCTCACCGCCCGCGAGCACGGCGCGGTGATCACCGGCGAATCGCTGGAGGAGTCGGTCGACCGCGTGATCGGCGGCCCGCGCCGCAAGAGCCGGATCATCAGCGAGCACGAGAAGAAGATCACCGCCTATCACGAGGGCGGCCACACCTTGGCCGCCTGGGCGATGCCGGACATCGAGCCGGTCTACAAGGTCACCATCCTGGCGCGCGGTCGCACCGGCGGCCACGCCATGACGGTGCCCGAGGACGACAAGGGCCTGATGACCCGCTCGGAGATGATCGCCCGCCTGGTCATGGCGATGGGCGGCCGCGCGGCCGAGGAACTGGTGTTCCACGAGCCGACCACCGGCGCGTCCTCCGATATCGACCAGGCAACCAAGATCGCCCGGGCGATGGTCACCGAGTACGGCATGAGCGCCCGGCTCGGCGCGGTCCGCTACGGCCAGGAGCAGGGCGACCCGTTCCTCGGCCGCTCGATGGGCATGGGTTCGGAGTATTCGCACGAGGTGGCGGGCGCGATCGACGTGGAGGTGCGCAACCTGATCGAGGCCGCGCACACCGAGGCGTGGGCGATCCTGAACGAGTACCGCGACGTGCTCGACGACCTGGCCACCGCGCTGTTGGAGCGGGAGACGCTGCACCGCAAGGATCTCGAGCAGATCCTCGCCTCCGTGCAGAAGCGCCCGCGGATCACCGCGTTCAACGATTTCGGCGAGCGCGTCCCCTCGGACAAGCCGCCGGTGAAGACCCCGGGCGAGCTGGCCGCCGAGCGCGGCGAGTCGTGGCCGCCGGAGCCGGTGGTGAAGCCGGTGGCCGCGTCCGCGCAGCGCGAGCCGCAGCCCGCCAACGGGTATCCGCCGCATGAGAGCGGTTACGGCGCTCCGCCGCAGTACCCCCGCCCGTCCGCGCCCGGCTACCCGCTGCCGCAGGCGCCCGCTCCGGCCTATCCGCGCCAGGGCACGCACGGTTCGCGGCCGGACTACGGCGCTCCGGCGGGCTGGTCCGCTCCCGGCTGGCCGCCGCGCGACGAGCCGCAGCAGGGTCAGCCCGGCTGGGGCGACCCGCAGCAGCCTCGGCACGGCTATCAGCCGTGGGGTCCGCAGGGTTCGCCCGAAGGCGGCTATGACAGGGACGGGTACGGCGACCACGGCGGTTACGACGAGCCGCGCCGGACGAATCCGAACGGCGAGGGCGACGGTGATTGGGATGGACCGAACGGTCGTCACTGACCTGTGACGATTAGGCTCGACCATCTGGGGTGCCGAGAGATTGCCGGCGCCCGGGGAGTTTGGAGGTGTCCTCGATTGTCGGCCAACGAGTATGGCGGTGGTCACACCGTCGCCGAACTGGACAGTGCGGAGCACAACGGCATCGACATCGGCCTGTCGGAGCCGGGCCTCGTGGCACTGGAAACGGGCAGGTCGTTCGATCAGGCGCGAGCCGAAGCGGCGGTACGGGAGTTGCTGATCGCCGTCGGTGAGGACCCGGACCGGCCCGGCCTGCTCGACACGCCCGCCCGGGTCGCGCGGGCCTACCGGGAGACGTTCGCCGGGCTCTATGTGGAACCGGATTCGGTGCTCAACACCACGTTCGACGAGGGCCATCAGGAACTCGTACTGGTCAGGGACATTCCGATGTACTCCACCTGTGAGCACCACTTGGTGTCCTTCCACGGTGTCGCCCATGTCGGGTACATCCCCGGTCCGCACGGCCGGGTCACCGGCCTGTCCAAACTCGCCCGCCTGGTCGACCTGTACGCCAAGCGCCCGCAGGTGCAGGAGCGGCTGACCAGCCAGATCGCCGACGCGGTGATGCGCAAGCTGGACCCGAGGGGAGCGATCGTCGTGGTCGAGGCCGAGCACCTCTGCATGGCGATGCGCGGCATCCGCAAGCCGGGCGCGAGCACGACCACCTCCGCGGTGCGTGGACTGCTGCAGTCCAACGCCGCCTCGCGCGCCGAGGCGCTCGATCTGATCCTGCGGAAGTGAGCGGGCCCGCGGTGTCCGAACCGAGGCGCTTCGAGAGCCTCGCCGCCCGCGACGGGCGCTCCTGTGTGGTGATGGGTGTGGTGAACGTCACCAGCGATTCGTTCTCCGACGGCGGGCGATACCTCGATCCCGAGCTGGCCATCGCGCACGGCGTTCGGCTGCACGCCGCGGGCGCGGACGTCATCGACGTCGGCGGCGAGTCGACCAGGCCGGGCGCGGTCCGCGTCGACGCGGCGACCGAGACCGCACGGGTGACACCGGTCATCCGCGGACTGGTCGCGGCGGGTGTGCCGACCAGCGTGGACACCATGCGCGCCGCCGTCGCCGAAGCCGCGATCGAAGCCGGGGTGTCGGTGGTGAACGACGTCTCCGGCGGCCGCGCCGATGCCGACATGGTGCGCGTGGTCGCCTCCGCGCGGGTCCCGTGGATTCTCATGCACTGGCGGGCGGGCGCCGACTACCGGCACACCGGACCGGCGGACCACTACGACGACGTGGTCGCGGAGGTGCTCGCCGAGTTGACCGCGCAGGTGGACTCGGCCGTCGCCGCGGGCGTGGAGTCGTCCCGGCTGATTCTCGACCCCGGCTTGGGCTTCGCGAAGAACGCCGAACACAACTGGGCTCTGCTCGGCGCGCTGCCGGAATTGGTCGCGCAGGGGCTCCCGGTCCTGATCGGGGCGTCTCGCAAGCGTTTTCTCGGCTCCCTGCTCGCCGACGAGGCGGGGCCGCGTCCACCGGACGGCAGGGAGACGGCCACCGCGACCATCTCGGCACTGGCCGCGGTGCACGGCGCGTGGGGTGTGCGGGTGCACGACGTGCGCGCCTCGCTGGACGCCATCACGGTCACCGACGCGTGGCAGAATGCCGCACGGCAGCGCGCCGAACAGCACGACACCGCCCGATCCAGTGCGCAAGGAGCTCGACGATGAGCCGGTCCCCGATCCACGCCGAAGACGAAGCACCGCCGGGTGATTCGGCGATCCGGCGCGGCGCCGACCGCATCGAGTTGCGCGGCCTGCGCGCCTACGGGCACCACGGCGTGTTCGAGCACGAGCGCCGCGACGGCCAGGAGTTCCTGGTCGACCTGACGGTATGGGTGGACTTCGACGTGGCCGCGGCGTCCGACGACCTGGCAGCCACCGTGGACTACGGCGCGTTGGCCGAACGCGCGGTGCGCATCGTCCAGGGTCCGCCGCGCAATCTCATCGAGACGGTGGTCGCGGAGATCGCCGACGATGTCATGACCGATCCGCGGATACGGTCGGTCGAGGTGGTGTTGCACAAGCCGTCCGCGCCGATCCCGCACACGTTCGCCGATGTGCGGGTGATCACCTCGCGTCACCGGGGGGAGCCCGTCGGATGAGCGAGCGGAACTGCGGCGCGGTGTTTTTCACCGTGCCGGGCGCCGCGGAGGTGCGCCGATGACCCGTGCCGTGCTGTCCATCGGTTCGAATCTGGGTGATCGGCTCGCGCATCTGCGCAGCGTCCTGGACGGGTTCGGCCATCGCGTGCTGGCGGTCTCCGCCGTGTATTCGACCGCGCCCTGGGGTGGTGTCCCGCAGGGCGACTATCTCAATGCCGCTGTGCTGGTAGAGGATCCGGCCTTCGGCTGCGCCGACTGGCTGCGTCGCGGGCAGGAGCTGGAGCAGGCCTCGGGACGGGTGCGTGAAGTGCGCTGGGGCGCACGCACACTCGACGTGGACGTGGTGTGGTGCGCCGAACTGCGCGGCGGCGAGCCGGTCGCGTGCCGTAGCGCCGACCCGGATCTCATCCTGCCGCACCCGCAGGCGCATCGGCGCGCCTTCGTGCTGGCGCCGTGGCTGGACGTGATGCCGGACGCGGTGCTCGAGGTCGACGGCGTGCCGCACGCTGTCGCGGATCTGCTGGCCGGGCTCGATCCGGACGAACGCGCCGGGGTGCGTCGCACCGAGTTCTCGCTGACGGGCGCGCCGTCGTGAAACTGAAGCCGACTCGCATACTCGACCTCGTGGCGAACGTGCTGATCGCCGCGATCGTCGCGTGGATCGCCACCCGGGTGGCCTATGACAGCTTCCCGCCGATCTCGATCTTCGCGGGCGCCTCGCTGTATCCGGTGGCCGCGATCGAAGCGGTGCTTGCTTTCGTCATCCGGGCGCGGGTCAACGACCACCAGATCGGCGATGGACGTCACCAGTTGCATCCGATCACGGCGGCCCGCGCCGTCGCGTTGGCCAAGGCGTCGGCGCAGGTCGGTTCGATCGCCGCGGGTATCTGGCTCGGATTCCTGTGCTGGGTCCTCCCGCAGCGCGGCACCTTGCGCGCGGCCGCGGCCGACAGCCCCGGCGCGATCGTCGGGATGCTGGCGGGCTTCGCTTTGGTTGCTGCGGCCCTCTGGCTGGAGTACTGCTGCCGGGCGCCGGAGGATCCCACCGACGATGCGGCAACTACATAGCTAGTTTCACGAACTTAATCACAAAACCGGAATCTGGGCGTGGCCGAAGCAATTGGCTACCCTGGCTGGCATGGTTTCACCCTCCCGTAGCAGCACTTCCCGTGGACGGCGGGACGAGGCGGGAAAATTATTCGTCGGCGTCCTGATCGTGCTCGGTCTGGTTGCCAGTGTTTTCCTGATCTTCAGCAACAGTGTCGAGTTCGTACGGGTAGGTCTGGTCGCGGCCCTGTGGGCCGCGGCGATCGGGGCTCTTGCTGCGACGAAGTACCGCAAAGAGGCGACGATCGACAAGGCGAAGGTCCGCGATCTGCAAACCGTCTACGCGTTGCAGCTGGAGCGTGAGGTCACCGCGCGCCGCGAGTACGAGCTCGGTGTGGAGGCGCGGGTCCGCGAGGAGGTGGGCGCCGACGCGACCGAACTCGCGGCCTTGCGCGCGGAGCTCACCGTGCTGCGGCAGAGCCTGCAGCGGCTGTTCGACGGCGATCTGCCGATGGATCGTCCCGCGTTGCGCGCCGACGCGACCAGGATCCAGGAGCTGACCAGCTCCGGCACGGAATCGGGGAACAATAGCTCCGCGAATGCCGGGATGTGGTCGATGTTCGCCGACCAGCAACCGCGTAGCAGTATGACGCCGATCTTCGAGCCCGACCATCCCGAGCCACCGGTCTTCGCCAGCCCCTTCGATGATCCGGTCACCGCGGAGACCGCCGTCGTCTCCCTCGACGACACCGACCAGGCCGACGCGGAGCGGGCGCGCTACGCCGAGCCGCGCGGCTGGGCCGACGCCTTCACCGAGACGGTGGACGAGGAGCCGCTGGACGAGCCACCCACCCAGCCCGCCGCACGACCCCAGCCGACGCCGGAACCGGCCTCTCGGTCGGCCTCAGCACCCGCCATGGGCACGCCGAGCGCGCGCAGGCGCCGCCGGGCGGAAAGCGACGACGAGACGCCGTCGCGTCGTCTCTCGGTCGCGGAGATCATGGCCAACCTGCAATCGGAGGAGCGGGACCGCCGGTGAGTGGAGCCGGGGCCCGGCCCGGCACTGCGGCCTAGATCACGCGGGCACCCCGTGGCGGCGGCGAAGCACCTGTAGATATCCTCTTGGCGTACCGTCCGGTACCCGCATGGCGGGACTGGAACGACATCGAGAGGACAACGTTGACCTCGAGAAGCGTGAATTCCGACAACGCTGATTCGGGCTACGACCCCGCGCCCGCACGCCTGACGGTGGGAATCGTCTCGGCGGGACGCGTGGGCTCGGCATTGGGCGTCGCACTCGAGCGCGCCGGACACGTCGTGTTCGGCGTCTGCGCGATCTCCGACGCGTCGGTGCGGCGTGCCAGGACCCGGCTGCCCGATTCGGAGATCCTGCCGATCGAACAGGTGGCCGCCCGCAGCGAGCTGCTGTTGCTGGCCGTGCCCGACGCCGAGCTTCCCGGCCTGGTTCGCGGTCTGGCCGGTGCGGAAGTCGTCCGTCCCGGCACCATCGTCGCGCACACGTCCGGCGCGAACGGCGTCGGCGTACTCGCGCCCCTGGCCGAGATCGGCGCGCTTCCGCTGGCCATCCACCCGGCCATGACCTTCACCGGACACGACGAGGACGTGAACCGCCTCGGCAACGCGTGCTTCGGCATCACCGCCGCCGATGAGGTCGGCTACGCCATCGCGCAGTCGCTGGTGATCGAGATGGGCGGCGAGCCGGTGCGGGTGCCGGAGGAGAACCGGCCGCTGTACCACGCCGCGCTCGCGCACGGCAGCAATCACCTGGTCACGGTGATCGTCGACGCGGTGGCCGCGTTGCGCGCCGCCCTGGCCGGCCCCGGCCTGATGGGCCAGCAGCTGGTGGACGAGCAGCCCAACGGCCTGGCCGAGCGTCTGCTCGCGCCCCTGGCATCGGCGGCGCTGGACAACGCCTTGCGGCGCGGCCAGTCCGCGCTGACCGGCCCGGTCGCCCGTGGTGACGCGGACGCGGTGGCCGCGCATCTGACCGCGCTGGCGTCGGTCGACGCCAGGCTGGCCGAGGCGTATCGCGCGCTGTCGCTGCGCACGGCGGAACGCGCGGGCACCGCCCCCGCCGTCATCGAACTGCTGGAAGGACGCTGATGTTGGACCCGAAACTGCGCGGCGCCTACCGGCCCGGTGCGCTGACCGTCCACCACGATCCCGCCGTGCTCGGCGCGGTGTCCGCCGCGCTGCGCGGCGTCGGCCGTACCGTCGCGCTGGTGCCGACCATGGGTGCGCTGCACGAGGGCCACCTGGAGATCGTGCGGCTGGCCAAGCGGACCAACCAGGTGGTCATCGTCTCGATCTTCGTCAACCCGTTGCAGTTCGGGGCGAACGAAGACCTGGACAAGTACCCACGCACGCTGGACGCCGACGTCGAATTGTTGCGCGCGGAGGGTGTCGAGCTGGTGTTCGCGCCCAGCGCGTCCGACATGTATCCGGACGGCCCGCGGACCACGGTGCAGCCAGGCCCGCTCGGCTTGGAGCTGGAAGGGGCGAGCCGCCCGACCCATTTCGCGGGCATGCTCACCGTGGTCGCCAAGCTCCTGCAGATCGCGCGGCCGACCGAGGCGTTCTTCGGCGAGAAGGACTACCAGCAGCTCACGTTGATCCGGCAGATGGTCCGCGATCTGAACTTCGACGTGAAGATCACGCCGGTGGTCACCATCCGTGAGGCCGACGGCCTGGCCATGTCCTCACGGAACCGTTATCTCGACCCCGTGCAGCGCGAATCGGCGCTCGCCTTGTCGGCCGCCCTGTCGGCGGGCAAGCACGCGGGCGGGCTCGGCGGCGACGCGGTGCTCGCGGCCGCCCGTCAGGTGCTCGACGCCGTGCCCGGCGTGGACGTCGACTACCTGGAATTGCGCTCGGCCACCCTGGGTCCCGCCCCGGCCGCGGGCAACGCCAGGTTGCTGATCGCGGCCAGGGTGGGCACTACCCGGCTCATCGACAACATCGCCGTCACGCTCGGCGCTCCGATCGACGGCCATCCCAACGTCTCCGGTTCGCGGCCCGCCGTGGACCCCCGGTCCGTTCCGGCGGTGTCGAATCCCGCCCCGCTTCGTCCCGCGAACTAGAAAGGTCGACGCAATGCTGCGCACCATGATGAAGTCGAAGATCCACCGTGCCACCGTGACGCACGCCGACCTGCACTACGTCGGTTCGGTCACCGTGGACCAGGACCTGCTCGACGCCGCCGATCTGCTGGAAGGCGAGCAGGTCTGCATCGTCGACATCGACAACGGCGCCCGCCTGGAGACCTACGTGATCGCCGGTGAGCGGGGTTCGGGGGTGATCGGGATCAACGGCGCCGCGGCCCACCTGGTGCATCCCGGCGACCTCGTCATCCTGATCGCCTACGGCCAGCTGAACGAGCAGGAGCTGAAGGAATACGACCCCAAGGTCGTATTCGTCGACGAGCGCAACCGCCCGGTCGAGCTCGGTTCGGACCCGGCGCACGCACCGGAGGGCTCGGGCCTGACCTCGCCGCGCTCGCTGTCGTTCGTCTGAACAGCGGCGACCGGACATGTTGCTGACCATCGATGTCCGCAATACGAGTATCGAACTCGGCTTGTTCTCCGGTTCCGGAGAGCATTCGAAACTGGTGCGCCACTGGCGTATCCACACCAATCCGTTGCTGACCGCCGACGAATTCGCCATGCAGGTGCGCGGGTTGGTCGGTGCGCAACTGGACGAGGTGATCGGCGTCTCGGCGCTTTCGACGGTGCCGCCCGTGCTGCGCGAACTGCGCGGCATGCTCGGCCAATACTGGGCTCATGTTCCGCACGTGTTGGTGGAACCCGGTGTGCGCACCGGGATTCCGCTGCTGGTGGACAATCCGAAAGAAGTCGGCGCCGACCGCATCGTCAATTGCCTGGCCGCCTACCAGCGGTATTCCGGGCCCGCGATCGTCGTCGATTTCGGAACGGCGATCTGCGTCGATCTGGTGTCGAAGAAGGGCGAGTTTCTCGGCGGGATCATCGCACCCGGTGTGGAGATCGCCACGGAAGCCCTGGTAGAACGCAGTGCGCTGCGGCGGGCGGAGTTGACCAGGCCGCGGTCGGTGCTGGGGAAGAACAGCATGGAATGCATGCAGTCCGGCGCGGTGTTCGGTTTCGCCGGACTGGTCGACGGCCTGATCGATCGGATTCGCGACGAGTTCGACGCCTTTGCCGGCGACGATGTGGCGGTGGTGGCGACCGGCGCGACCGCGCCGCTGATCGTCCCGGAATCGGAAACGATCGACGACCACGATCCGCATCTCACGTTGACCGGCCTGCGGCTCGTATACGAACGCAACCAGCGGCGCAAGGGAAATGTCTGATATGCGCGGTGTTGGATTCGTCGCAGGCCAGGGACTTGTCGACACCGCGTCGCATGCTGTTAAACTCCCTCTCGTGACTTTCTTCGTGAGCACCCAGGAGTGTTGTCGAGGCTGACGTGCCTCGACCGATCGAGGCTGAGTTCCTGCCCTCGACCGTTACCTTCCTCCTGGAGATTCGCTCATGCGTTCTTCTGTTCTTTCCCTTTCTTCCGCGCGTACGGCGCTGTCGGCTACTCCGCCGGTGGAACGCTCGGTGGCACCCGCTCTGCCCACTCGGCTGCGCCCGGCCGATCTGCTGCGGCTGACCGACGAGGGCGCCGAGGACGTGCTCGCCGGTCGCTATGACCACCTGCTTCCAGCTGACGGGACATGGCCGCACGACGAGCGCTGGGCGACCAGGCTGCTCTCCGACGACGAGGTCGACGTCTGGTTGATCAGCTGGACGCCGGGCAAGTCGACCGAGCTGCACGACCATGCCGGGTCGCTCGGCGCGCTCACCGTGCTCAGCGGCGCGTTATCCGAATACCGTTGGAACGGGACGGAATTGCGTTGCCGCACGCTCGCGGCGGGTGACCAGGCCTCGTTCCCGATCGGCTGGGTGCACGACGTCATGCGGGCGCCCGCCGACGTGCCCGGCGCCGTCGAATCCGCGGGCCCGCTCGATCCGACGCTCAGCGTGCACGCCTACTCCCCGCCGCTCACCGCCATGTCGTATTACGAGGTGACCGGCCACGGCACCCTGCGGCGCACCCGAACCGTCCTCACCGACCAGCCCGAAGGTGACATGTGATGACCCGTTTGACCATCGATCAGATGCTCGAGAACGCACGGGCGCAACTCGACCGGATCTATGCCTTCGAATTGCCGGAAGCCATCGAGCGGGGCGCCATTCTGGTGGATATCCGGCCGCAGGCGCAACGCGGACGCGAGGGCACCTTGCCCGGCGCCTTGGTGATCGAGCGCAATGTCCTGGAATGGCGGCTGGACCCCACCAGTTCGGCCCGCTTGGCGCTGGCCGCTGATCACGACGTGGAATGGATCGTGGTCTGCTCCGAGGGCTATACCTCCAGCTTGGCCGCCGCCGCCCTGCAGCAACTCGGGCTGCACCGGGCGACCGATCTGGTGGGCGGTTACCAGGCGTTGAAGGCGGCCGGGCTGTTGAACGTCGCCGTCGGGGCGTCGCACTTCGTGCGTGAGGCCGAGGCGCTCGCCTCGCTGTAATTTCTCCGCCAACACTTCCATCTCGAAATAGCCGGGCGCGCAGGTGTTTTCGCACACACTATGATGCGCACCGGCTATTTCGCGTCTCCGGGACGTGGACCGGGACGTCCCGGGCGGTGCGCCGCAGCGATACCGTTTCGTTACTCCGGGTCGGAGTCCGGGCGGCGCGCAAAACGATTTCCGGTGCACGCTAGGGTTGTTCGATGTGAGCACCCCGAACTCTGCCTCTTCGACCGCATCGACATCGGATTCGCGGCCCGCTGTGGCGCCCGCCGCCGACGATGCCCCGGAGCAGATACGGATTCGCCGGGAGAAGCGGGAGCGGCTGCTCGCGGCCGGTGGCGAGGCGTATCCCGTCGTCGTGCCGCGTACGCATACCCTGGCGGAAATTCGGGCCGCATATCCGGACGTGGCCGCCGACACCTCCACCGGACAAGAGGTGGGCGTCGCCGGGCGCGTCATATTCCTGCGTAATACCGGCAAGTTGTGTTTCGCGACACTGCAGGAAGGCGACGGCACCAAGCTGCAGGCGATGATCAGTCTGAACGGGGTCGGCGCGGACGCGCTTGCCGCCTGGAAGGCGGACGTCGACCTCGGTGACTTCGTTTTCGTGCACGGTGAGGTCATCTCTTCGCGAACCGGGGAACTGAGCGTCATGGCCGATTCCTGGTTCATGGCGGCGAAGGCCCTGCGGCCGCTGCCGGTGGCGCACAAGGAGATGAACGAGGAGTCGCGGGTCCGGCAGCGTTATGTCGACTTGATCGTGCGCCCTGAGGCCAGGGAGATGGCCCGTACCCGCATCGCCGTGGTGCGCGCGCTGCGCAACGCGCTCGAGCGCAGGGGCTTTCTCGAGGTGGAGACGCCGATGCTGCAGACGCTGCACGGCGGCGCCGCGGCCCGGCCGTTCGTCACCCATTCCAATGCCCTCGACATGGACCTCTTCCTGCGCATCGCGCCCGAGTTGTTCCTGAAGCGCTGCGTGGTCGGCGGCTTGGAGCGGGTCTTCGAGATCAACCGGAACTTCCGCAACGAGGGGGCGGACTCCACGCATTCCCCCGAGTTCGCGATGCTGGAGACGTACCAGGCTTACGGCACCTATGACGACTCGGCGGTGATGACCCGGGAATTGGTGCAGGAAGTGGCGCAGGAGGCGTTCGGCACGCAGGTGGTGACCCTGGCCGACGGCACCGAATACGATCTCCGTGGCGAGTGGGCCACCGTCGAGATGTACCCGTCGCTGTCCGATGCGCTGGGTGTGCAGGTCACTCCGGAAACATCGGTCGCCGAATTGCGCGCACTCGCGGATCGGGTCGGTCTGGAAATTCCGGAGGGCAAGGGCTACGGTCACGGGAAACTCGTCGAGGAACTTTGGGAACACCAGTATGGTGACAAGCTGTACGCACCGACTTTCGTGCGCGACTTCCCGGTGGAGACATCCCCGTTGACCAGGCAGCATCGCAGCACCGCCGGCGTCACGGAGAAGTGGGACCTCTATGTGCGCGGCTTCGAGTTGGCCACGGGCTATTCGGAGTTGGTCGACCCGGTGATCCAGCGGGAGCGGTTCGTCGACCAGGCCAGGTTGGCCGCGCAGGGCGACGACGAGGCGATGGTGCTGGACGAGGACTTCCTCGCCGCGATGGAGCACGGCATGCCGCCGACGACCGGAACGGGTATGGGAATCGATCGGTTGTTGATGGCGTTGACGGGTTTGGGAATCCGAGAAACGATACTGTTCCCAATTGTGCGTCCGGTCACCAGGTGACCACTGGATTGCAAAGCAGCGGCTCCGTCTTGGAATTTCCGGAATTCGAGGTATTCTTGCCTCGGGTAATCGGCCTAGTATGCGGGTCGCACGATTTCGAGAGGACGTTCATCTCATGGCAAAGAAGGTCACCGTTAGCCTGATCGACGATGTCGACGGTGAGTCCATCGCAGACGAGACCATCGAGTTTGCGATCGACGGTGTGTCGTACGAGATCGACCTGTCGTCGGCAAATGCGGCGAAGCTGCGCGACGGTTTGGAGGAGTGGGTTTCGAATGCGCGCCGGGTCAGCGGCCGGCGCCGGGTCAAGGCCGCCGCGGCCGCAACGGGCACTCCGAAGAGCCGGGTCTCGATCGATCGGGAACAAAGCGCCGCAATTCGTGAGTGGGCACGCCGTAATGGACACAAGGTGTCCGCGCGGGGCCGCATCTCCGCCGACATCACCGACGCGTACAACAAGGCCGCGAAGGGATAGTTCTTTTTCCGGCCGCCGTCCCGGCGAATCGTGCGACGTCGGGACGGCGGTCTTGTTTGTGATAGGGCTTCGATATAGCAGCGAGACCGGTTCGCACGGTGGCCCGTCACTGCGGATGAATCGATCTTGCTCGTGGTACCGGGAAGCGGCACCATGGAAGCGTGCGAAGGTCACTGGCGGTATGGAGAGGTGAGGTATCGGCGCAGTGACAGGATTCGTCGGATCATTCTTGCGGTTCACCGATGACGCCGGTCGGCAGCAGGAGCTCACGCTCACGCCCGACCGCAGCCGCGTCACCATCGGTCGCTCCCCGCATGCCGATCTCGCCCTGAGCTGGGACGCGGAGGTGTCCCGGCTGCACGCGGCGGTCGAATACCTGGGTGCGCACTGGACCATCGTGGACGACGGCCTTTCCCGCAACGGCACTTTCGTCAACGGGGACCGGCTGGTCGGCCGCCGCAGACTGATGGCGGGCGACGTCATCCGGGTCGGTACG
Source organism: Nocardia sichangensis (assembly GCF_047200615.1). Classification (NCBI taxonomy): domain Bacteria; kingdom Bacillati; phylum Actinomycetota; class Actinomycetes; order Mycobacteriales; family Nocardiaceae; genus Nocardia; species Nocardia sichangensis. The sequence continues at coordinate 118,465 of NZ_JBJZOK010000017.1, read as the reverse complement.
TCTCGGGTGTCCTTTCACGACTTCGGCGGCGTGTCCGACGACATCACCCGCACCTCCACCGGCTCGATACCCACCGCGCGGTCGCTCACCGAAACGCAGCGCTCGGTCCTGGTCGCGCTGTGCCGCCCGTATAAGCACGGCGCGGGTTTCGCCACTCCCGCCTCGAATCAGCAGATCGCCGAGGAGTTGTTCCTCAGCGTCGACGCGATCAAGACCCATCTACGCGCGTTGTTCGCCAAGTTCGGGGTGGAGGATCTGCCGCAAAACCAGAAGCGGGTGCGGCTGGCTGGACTGGCCATGCAGAGTGGGCTCATTTCCGATCGGGACCTGTGAGACGTCCACCGTAGACGCTCGCTCATCCGATCGAGCTTCTCGACCATGGAGAGTCACGGCGGCGACGGCTTGACTCGGAGACGAGCGACCGGGGCGATGGCTCCGGCCGGTTTCCGAAGCAGGAGGAAGTCATGACCGCCACACGTCTCGCCGCACTGGTGCTCGCCACACTGGCTACGGGCCTGGTCGCGGGCCTTTTCTACGCGTACGCCAATTCGGTGATGCCCGCGCTGGCCCGCACCGACGATCGCGCGATGATCGACGCGATGCAGAAGATCAACGTGGTGATCATCAATCCCTGGTTCATGATCGGCTTCCTCGGCACGGTGGGGTTCACCATCCTGGCCGCGGCGCTGCATCTGGGACGTGAGCACCGGAGCACGCTGATCTGGATCGGTCTGGCTCTGGTGCTCAACGTGATCGCCTTCGCGGTGACCTCCGGGCTGAATGTTCCGCTCAACGACCAACTGGCCGCCGCGGGCGACCCGGCGTCGATCGCCGACCCGGCGGCGGTGCGCGCCGATTTCGAATCCGCCTGGGTGCGTTGGAACATCGTGCGTGGCGTCTTCCACACGCTGGCCTTCCTGGTGCTCTGCGGTGCGCTGTTCGTCGCGGGAATCCAGCAGGGGAAGGCATCCGCCGCGGCGGCGCCGGGCCGGATCGCCGCAGGCGAGTACGCGGCGCCGTACCGGTCCGGCGCGTCGGCCTTCGGTCAGAGCTAGTTTCCGCAACGACCCGCCGGAATCTGCGCCGTCTGGGCCACTCCGTGCGGTAGCTTCCCCGGAGACGATCCGGACCGGGAGGCTATCGTGCGGCGTGTCCCAGGCTTTTCGTTGTTCATCGTTCTGCTCGCCGCGGTGTGCGCCACCGCGGGCGCTGCGCACGCGCAGGAGCGATATCCGGTCGAGTTCAACTTCTTCGCGGGCATTCCCGCCGAACTGTCCAATCCGGGTGGTTCGCTGCCCGGCACCAACGACTGGTCGTGCCGGCCGAACTCCGAGCATCCGAACCCCGTGGTCCTCGTGCACGGCACGGGCGGTGGCGCACAGACGAATTGGGGCGTGTACGCGCCGCTGCTGGCCAACGAGGGCTACTGCGTGTACTCGGCCACGTTCGGCGCCTACGACCTGCCGTGGCCCGCGTCGGCCATCGGAGGCATGCTCCCGATCGAGCAGAGCGCGGCCCAGCTCGCCGCCTTCGTAGACCGGGTGCGCTCCGCGACCGGTGCGCACAAGGTCGACCTCATCGGCCATTCCCAGGGCAACTTCATCGGCAACTACTTCGTCAAACGGCTCGCGGGCGCGGGCAAGGTGGACAAGATGGTCGGTCTGGCCCCGCCGTGGCAAGGCTCGAACGCGTACGGCATGGCGGACCTGAACGCGTTCGGCACACGCCTCGGCCTCGGTCCGCTGTTCGACGCCGTGGCCGGATCGCCGTGCAATGCCTGCAGGCAGGTGTTGCAAGGGTCGGAGTTCGTGCGCGAACTCAACGCGGACGGCGTCTACCACCCCGACGTGACCTACACCAATATCGCGACCCAGCTGGACGAACTGGTGGTGCCGTATACCTCCGGCCTGGTCACGGGCCCCCATGTGACCAACATCGTGGTTCAGGACGGCTGCGCGACGGACTACTCTGGGCATACGGGCATAGCGGGCAGCAAGAGGGCCGCGACCTACGTGCTCAACGCGCTCGATCCCGCTCATCAACGCCCGGTGCCCTGCGGTTTCGTCGACCCGTACACGGGGTAGGCGGCCGAGGTCGTACGTGTGCGGCGCAGATCCGGTCGGCGGACGGTTTGTTCGCTGAGGGCAAAACCCGACCGGAAACGAATCCCGCGACGCCCACGTTATGAGTGAATGACCGTGCTGTCGCCGGTCGGCAATAGGGTGGACCGGCGGCGGTGGCATCCCCCGCCAACTAGAGTGGAGGCGGGGGCCGCAACCCCCGGGCTTCATGGCAGGCTGACGCCCACGGTTGTTGTACACAGCACACTGCGGCGTCTGTTGCCAGAATGTCGGAGCAGGAGAGTGAGGGAGCGATGTTCGAGAGGTTCACCGACCGCGCGAGGCGTGTCGTTGTCCTGGCCCAGGAAGAGGCCCGGATGCTCAACCACAACTACATCGGCACCGAGCACATCCTGCTGGGGCTGATTCACGAGGGTGAGGGCGTCGCGGCCAAGTCGCTCGAGTCGCTCGGCATTTCGCTGGAAGGCGTGCGTAGCCAGGTGGAGGAGATCATCGGCCAGGGCCAGCAGGCCCCGTCCGGTCATATCCCGTTCACCCCGCGCGCCAAGAAGGTGCTGGAGCTGAGCCTTCGCGAAGCGCTGCAGCTCGGCCACAACTACATCGGCACCGAGCACATCCTGCTCGGCCTCATCCGTGAGGGCGAGGGCGTGGCGGCGCAGGTGCTGGTGAAGCTGGGCGCCGATCTCAACCGTGTGCGCCAGCAGGTCATCCAGTTGCTGTCGGGATATCAGGGCAAGGAGCCGGTCGAGTCCGGTTCGCGCGGCGAGGCGGGCACACCGTCGACCTCGCTCGTGCTCGACCAGTTCGGTCGCAACCTGACCCAGGCCGCGCTCGAGGGCAAGCTCGATCCGGTCATCGGCCGCTCGAAAGAGATCGAGCGGGTCATGCAGGTGCTCAGCCGCCGTACCAAGAACAACCCGGTGCTGATCGGCGAGCCCGGCGTCGGCAAGACCGCCGTCGTCGAAGGGCTCGCGCAGGCCATCGTCAACGGCGAGGTCCCCGAGACGCTGAAGGACAAGCAGCTCTACACCCTCGACCTGGGCTCCCTGGTCGCGGGCAGCCGCTACCGCGGTGACTTCGAAGAGCGCCTGAAGAAGGTGCTCAAGGAGATCAACACCCGCGGCGACATCATCCTGTTCATCGACGAGCTGCACACGCTGGTCGGTGCGGGCGCCGCCGAGGGCGCCATCGACGCGGCCTCGATCCTGAAGCCGAAGCTGGCCCGCGGCGAGCTGCAGACCATCGGCGCGACCACCCTCGACGAGTACCGCAAGTACATCGAGAAGGACGCCGCCCTGGAGCGCCGGTTCCAGCCGGTGCAGGTGGGCGAGCCGACCGTCGAGCACACCATCAACATCCTCAAGGGTCTGCGTGACCGCTACGAGGCGCACCACCGGGTCTCCATCACCGACGGCGCGTTGGTGGCCGCCGCCACCCTGGCCGACCGCTACATCAACGACCGGTTCCTGCCGGACAAGGCGATCGACCTGATCGACGAGGCGGGCGCGCGGATGCGCATCCGTCGCATGACCGCTCCGCCGGACCTGCGCGAGTTCGACGACAAGATCGCCGAGGCGCGCCGGGAGAAGGAGTCCGCGATCGACGCGCAGGACTTCGAGAAGGCCGCGCGGCTGCGCGACAAGGAGAAGCAGCTCGTCGCCAAGCGGGCAGAGCGGGAGAAGCAGTGGCGTTCGGGTGATCTGGACGTCGTGGCCGAGGTCGACGACGAGCAGATCGCCGAGGTGTTGGCGAACTGGACCGGTATTCCGGTGTTCAAGCTCACCGAGGAGGAGACCACCCGTCTGCTCCGTATGGAGGACGAGCTGCACAAGCGGATCATCGGCCAGGAGGACGCGGTCAAGGCCGTCTCCAAGGCCATCCGCCGCACTCGTGCCGGCCTGAAGGATCCGAAGCGTCCGTCCGGCTCGTTCATCTTCGCCGGCCCGTCCGGCGTCGGTAAGACCGAGCTGTCCAAGGCGCTGGCGAACTTCCTGTTCGGCGACGACGACGCGCTCATCCAGATTGACATGGGCGAGTTCCACGACCGCTTCACCGCTTCGCGGCTGTTCGGTGCCCCTCCGGGCTACGTCGGCTACGAAGAGGGCGGCCAGCTCACCGAGAAGGTGCGCCGCAAGCCGTTCTCGGTCGTGCTGTTCGACGAGATCGAGAAGGCCCACCAGGAGATCTACAACACCCTGTTGCAGGTCCTGGAGGACGGCCGCCTGACCGATGGCCAGGGCCGTACCGTGGACTTCAAGAACACGGTGCTGATCTTCACCTCGAACCTCGGCACCTCGGACATCTCGAAGGCCGTCGGTCTCGGCTTCACCCAGTCGAACAACGAGGGCTCGAACTACGAGCGGATGAAGCTCAAGGTCAACGACGAGCTGAAGAAGCACTTCCGGCCGGAGTTCCTCAACCGCATCGACGACGTGATCGTCTTCCACCAGCTCACCAACGAGCAGATCGTCGAGATGGTGGACCTGATGATCGGCCGCGTCGCCACGCAGCTGAAGAACAAGGACATGGCGATCGAGCTCACCCCGAACGCCAAGAACCTGCTGGCCAAGCGTGGCTTCGATCCCGTGCTCGGTGCCCGGCCGCTGCGCCGCACCATCCAGCGCGAGATCGAGGACCAGCTGTCGGAGAAGATCCTCTTCGGCGAGATCGGTCCGGGCCAGACCATCGAGGTCGACGTCGAGGGCTGGGACGGCGAGGGCTCCGGCGAAGACGCGAAGTTCACCTTCACCGGTAAGGCGAAGCTGACCAAGGCCGCGAGCGAGGAGAAGCCCGAAGTCGTGCTGACGGGCGCGACGGAAGGCTCCACCGAGGCCGCCTCGGGCGAGTAAGCCGCAACCGAAAAGCCCGTGCCCACCTGTGGGCACGGGCTTTTTCGTATTCGGCGTCGCCCGCTGCGCCGGTCAGGAATCGTGGTCGGCGAAGTAGGCGAGGACCGGTGCGAAGTCAGCGGCGAGTTCAGCGGGCACGATCACCTCGTCGATGCCGTACTTTTCCCGGCGTCGCTCGAGGATTTCGGCGGCGGCGGACGGTTCCGCGGGAATCATGCCCGCTGCGCCCGCGTCCGCGAGGGCGGCGGCGGTCAGGCCGAGCTTCGTCGCGGTCCAGATCGGTAGCCGCTGCCCGATGCCGACCACCTGATGGGTGAAGCGCAGGGTGCGGTCGGTACCGTCCCGTGCGGTGCGGACCAGCTCGGCCAGCTCCGACTCGGTGGCCCCGGGTGCCGCGGCCAGCAGGATGCGGTCGGCGAATTCCGCCGCCGTCGCCAGCATTCTGGGTCCGTTGGCGGCGACCACGACCGGTGGGGTGGGGTTCACTCCAGCCCGCACGGCGGCGATGGTGGCGACCAGCTGCGCGCGCCGTTGCGCGGGCGAACCCCAGGACGTGCCGAGCCACTGTGCTTCGGCGGCGGCGTCCGGGCGTCCCGAGCCGATTCCGAGTTCGAAACGTCCGTCCGACAGCAGCTGCAATGCCGCGGTCTCCCTGACCGTGGCGGCCGGTGTGCGCAGCGGTGCGGCGAGTACGTTCGGGCGCAGCCGAATGGTGGTTGTGACGGCGGCCGCCGCGGCGAGGGCCGGAAACGGCGAGGGGGTGAACCGGGTGTCCGGCAACAGGATGGTCCGGTAGCCCTGCTGTTCGACGGCGGCTGCCTCGCGCGCCCAGTCCGCTCCCGAACGCGGAGTGAGAACGATGCCGAAGGTCATGCTCATGGTGGGATCTCCCGATCGTGCAGGCGGGGCCGGTCAGGGCTTGTGTCGCGGTTCGCTCAGGACGGCGAGCCTGCTGCGGTACTGCTCCTCGGTGATCTCGCCCCGGGCGAACGCGGTGCGCAGCGCGCCGATACCGCTCACACGTCCGATGAACCGCCTCCGGACGAAGACCAGCACTGTGACGACGGTCAGCCAGAACAACAGCGGGAAAATCCAGAAGAACGGCCAGGGGTGCCATCCGCCGTCGTAGTGGTCGGCCAGAAAACTTACGGCCTCGGGTCGAGTGAAAATATTCATGACGAAAGACTGCGCCGAAGGGCATGCCGGGGGCATCGGTCGCGCGTCGGCACTCGGAATACGCCTGGATACGTACGCCCAGAGCCCGAAGGCTCTGCCCGCGGTGATTTACCAGTTATTTGCTAATCGGCAGCAGGCCGGACAATTAGTGTTCGCTGAGAAATTGCTATTGGCTGATATCGGGAGAAGTCGGACCGTGTCGCACTGCGCTGGCGCGCCGCGCGAGGAGGAAGAATCTCGGGCGGGTCTGCGGCTGTGCCTGGTCCTGGCCATAGTCGCGCGCCGAAGAACGCGCATGAAGGGGCGGGAGGCTCACTCTGCCGGATGGTCCGACCCCGAATCACGGAATTCGGCGCGGGTTTGCCCACTGACTGGTCGCCGTCCTGCGTCTTTATTCGGAGGATGGGTGCCTGGGTCGTTTGATTCCGGTTCCCATGGCAGTGCGGCGAAGCAGTCCGGCTCCTGGGCAACGATCGGCCGCTCACTGCCAGCCTGGGCGGACGAGTCCGGATTCGTAAGCCATGACCACCAGTTGGGTGCGGTCTCTGGCGTGCAGTTTGGTGAGAATGCGGCTGACATGGGTACGGGCGGTCGCCGGGCTCATGTAGAGCCGTTCGCCGATCTCGGCGTTGGTGAGACCCTCGGCGACCAGCGTCATCACCTCGCGTTCGCGGTCGGTGAGTTCGGCGAGCGTGGCCGTCGGCGGCGTTTTCGCGCGTGTGGAGAATTCCGCGATCAGCGTGCGGGTCACGCCGGGGGACAGCAGCGCGTCGCCGGCGGCGACCACTCGGACGGCACGAACCAGATCGGCCGGTTCGGTGTGCTTCACCAGGAACCCGGTCGCGCCGGAGCGCATCGCCTCGAAGACGTACTCGTCGAGTTCGAAAGTGGTCAGCACGACCACGCGCACCGCGGCCAGCAGGGGGTCCTCGGCGATCACGCGGGTGGCGGCCAAGCCGTCCAGGACGGGCATGCGGATGTCCATCAGCACCACGTCGGGACGCAGATCGCGGGTCATGCGCACGGCCTGCTCCCCGTTGTCCGCCTCGCCGACCACTTCGATGCCGTCCTGGGCATCCAGCAACGCCACGAACCCGCCACGCACCAACGCCTGGTCGTCGGCCACCAGCACCCGGATGCCGCCGGAGGGAGCGTGGGCCGGGACCGAATCGTGGTGGTCGTGCATCGGATCTCCTCTGCGGTCGGCCGGCGATCCCGTCAGCGCTGCGCGCGACCGGCCGAGCTGCTCGGTCGTTCGGCCGTATCAGCGGGTCGGTCCGGTGTGGCACGCGACTCGCTCTCGCTCGGGCCGGTCGTGTTCGATGTGGCCGTGGTCGTCGAGCGCGATCTCCCGGCAGGCTTCGATCCCGCGGCGCTCGATTCGGGTGCGTCTGATGTCGTGCCGCTTTGTTCGGTTTTCGTCGCGGCCGCGACGCCGCGTCTCGGCGTACTCGTCGTCGCGGTGTCCTGATCCGGTGCTTGTGCTGCCGCGTTGTTCCGGCTCGCTGCCGCCGCCCCGGCGCCTCGCACTCCCGGTGACGCCGTGGCCGCGTCGGGTCCGGGTGTTCGCGTGGGCAGCCGGGCGGCGACCCGGAACCCGCCGCTGGGGCGCGGGCCCGCGGTGAGGGCGCCGCCGAGGGCGTGCGTGCGCTCGCGCATGCCGATGATGCCGTTGCCGCCGCCGTTGCCGGAGCGCGACGGGGCACTGGTCGGGCGGCTGTTGTCGACGGTGATGTCGACCGAGTCCGGGGTGTAGCGCACGGTCACCGTTGCGTCGGCGCCGGGTGCGTGCCGGAGCACGTTGGTCAGCGACTCCTGGATGATTCGCGCCGCTGCCACGTCGATGACGCTGGGCAATTGCTGTGGGGTGCCGAGCACTCGCGTGGTGACGGTCAATCCGGTGCTGCGCGGGCGCTGCAACAGGTCGTCCAAATCGCCGATGCTCGGCGCGGGGGTACGCGGGGCGGGTGGCGGCTCGGCCTCGGTTGTGCGGCCGGTCTCCTCGGCGTTCGCCTCTTCTGTGGGCGATTGCTCGCTGGGCGTCGCGGGTGCGCTTCCGGACCGAATCGTGTGCAGGAGCGCGTGCACCTCGGCGAGGGCGTCGCGACTGGCGTTCTTGATCGCCGTGAGCGCCGTCTCCGCTTGCTCCGGGCGCTTGTCGAGCAGTTCCAGCGCCACCGAGGACTGCACGTTGATCATCGACAGACTGTGCGCCAGCACGTCGTGCAGCTCGCGGGCGATGGCGAGCCGCTCTTCGCTGGCCCGCCGCTCACGCTGCGCTTCCTCGTCCCGGCGCGCGGCCTCGGCGCGCTGCCCGCGCGCGACGAGCACGGCCTTGCGCTGCCGGATGCCCTCGGCCACCAGCAGCAGCACGGCCAGCCACGCCATCAGCGCGAACACCTGCCACAGGTTCGCGGGGCGGTCGAGCAGTGCGGGCAGCGGCCAGACCAGCGCCAGGTACCCGAGCGGGACGAGCGGATAAGTCCACCATCGTGATCCGCTGCTCGCGGCGGTCAAGAAGGCGACGACCAATGAGACGAAGATCGGGCCGTATCCGTAGCCTCGCAGGAAGTACGCCAGGCACACGGCGAGCACGACGATCAGCACGGGCAGCGGCTGCGCGCGGCGCCGGATCAGCGCCACCGGGCCGGCGAGCAACAGCAGGTAACCGAGCGCGTCGAGGGAGTGCACTCCGGTCTGCCGCATGTTCGCGAAAGTGCCTCCGACCAACTGAACCGCGGCGACGACGAGCGCGACGCCCCAATCCCAGCCGACCGAACTCCGATCTGTCATCCCTGCCACCCGCACCCACGTAGCCTATGCGGCTCGGTCGTGATTCGACGTCCGCCTGGAAACGTATTTCGCGGAAATTGCACCGATTCGGGTGTTCGCAGACCATGTAAGCGGTTCCGCACCAGCTGATCCGACACTGGCCACGGATCGATCCGTCGTTCCAGCTACGTATGCGGATCGTCGCCCGGCGACGGATGTCCGCAGGGGGTCGGCGGCGGATTCTCGGTGCATGGCAGATTCGATCGTGGTCACCCGAGGGCTGACCAAACGCTACGGGGAGCACACCGCTGTCGACGACGTGAGCATGAGCGTCGCGTACGGCGAGATCTATGGCTTCCTCGGCCCGAACGGTGCGGGCAAGACCACCACCCTGCGGATGCTGGCCGGGCTGATCCGTCCGAGCGAGGGTACGGCCACCGTCGCGGGGCATCGGCCCGGCGATCCAGCGGTGGTGCGCCGGATCGGCGTGCTCATCGAGGGTCCCGGGTTCTATCCCTACCTTTCCGGCCGGGACAACCTGCGCGTGCTCGCCGAATATCGCGGGCTCGGGCGCCCGGAGGTGGAGGACGCGCTCGAGCGAGTCGGGCTGGCGGGCCGCGCCGAGGACAAGTACCGGACCTACTCACTGGGCATGAAACAGCGCCTCGGCGTGGGCGCGGCATTGCTGGGCAACCCCGACCTGCTCATCCTGGACGAGCCGACCAACGGCCTCGACCCTGCCGGTATGGCCGAAATGCGGGAGCTGATCACCGCTTTGGCCGCAGAGGGGCGCACGGTGCTGCTGTCGAGTCACATGCTCAGCGAAGTCCAGGCGATCTGCGACCGGGTCGGCGTGATCTCGCAGGGCAGGCTGCGCACCGAAGCGACGGTCGCGCAGTTGCGCGGCAACTCGTCGCTGGTGGTGCGGGCGGAGCCGGTGGAGGTGGCTCTGCCCGCGGTGCGCGGGCTGGTGGGTGGACGTTCGGCGCTGTTGACCGCGAGCGGCATTCGGATCGAGTCGGACACCGTCACCGCGCCCGCCGTGGCGCGTGCGGTCGTGGCGGCGGGCGCGGACCTACTGGAGCTGCGGGTCGAGGAGAAGTCCCTGGAAGAAGTGTTCTTCGAGATGACGCGATGGGAGGCGGCGCGATGAACGGCATGGCGATCCGGGACCTGATCGCGAGCACGAATGCCGAGATGCTGCGGCTGCGAAAGTGGCCGGCATTCTGGATCGTTCTCGGAACTTGGATTCTGCTGAACCTCACGTTCGCGTATCTGTTCAACTATCTGGCCTACACCTCCGGGGGATCGAGCCGGATGTCCAACGGGCTGCCGCGCGAGGCATTGCTGCGACAGATGCTGCCCGCGGCGGTTCCCGAAGTATTCACCCAAGGCATGGCCATGTTCGGCGGCGCGCTGATGCTCGTCCTCGGCGCGCTGACCGTGGGTAGCGGATACGGCTGGGGAACCTGGAAAACCGTTTACACCCAAGGGCCTTCGCGCGTGCAAGCGGTCGCCGCGGTGGTGGTGAGTCTCGCGACCGTGGTGGTGGCGCTGGTGTGTGCGGCATTCGTCGTCGACATCGCGGTCGCCGCGCTGATCGCGGCGTCCCAGTCGCAGGCGCTCACCATGCCCGCACTGGATCGGTCGCTCCTCGGAATTTCCACCGGCGTGGCCATTCTCGGTATGTGGACGTTGGCGGGGGCGCTGATCGGCGCGATCGCCCGTGGGCCCGCGCTCGCGGTGGGCCTCGGCCTGGTCTGGGTGCTGGTGGTGGAGAACCTGTTGCGCGGCGTGGCCGGGATCTTCGCGCCGATCGAGGTGGTCACCGATCATCTGCCCGGCACGGCGGCCGGGTCGCTGGCCGGAGCGATGCGCACCGTGGACGGTCCCGCCACGCCCGGTGTGCTGCAGATTCTTTCGCCGACGGAATCGCTGGTCGTGCTGGCCGTCTATTCGGTGCTGTTCGCGGTCGGCACGGTTTGGCTGATGCGCAGACGCGATCTGGTGTGAGCGACGAGGGGTATCGAAACCGGTGGTTGTCCACCGCCGGTTTCGTTTTCGTGGAATCACCCTGGACCGAGAATGGTTTCGGCGATCATCCGCAGCGCGTGGGCGATCTGTCCGGAGGTCAAGCCGCGCTCACGTTGTTGCCGGTAGACCTCCGCTGCCAGCGGCGCGAGCAGCGGGTCGACCAATGCGTCCGGTTCGTGCATGCCCGCCGCGACCAGCAGTCCTCGTACATGCGCGTACCAGAAGCCGTAAGCACCGGTCGTGAAGCGTGCGCCGCCGATCTCGGCGCCCAGCACCAGATGCGCGTGTGTGTCGAGCAATTCGACCATCGCGGCGTAGAACGCGGCCAGCCGCTGTGCGGGGGGAGCTCCGGGGCCGAGCGGCGGAGGACCGGAAAGCAGTTTCTCTTGCAACGCTCGTTCGTGTTCGTCCAGCAGGGCTACCGCCACCGAGTTGGTGTCCGGATAACGCCGGTAGAGGGTGCCTCGGCCGACGCGGGCGGCCTTCGCGATGTCGTCCATCGTCACCGTGCGGGGATCTCGGGCGGCGAACAACTCCGCGGCGGCGGCGAGCACTTTGGCCCGGTTGCGTGCGGCGTCCGCGCGTTCGGGCGGGGTCGCCGACCGGCCCGGCCCGTGACCGGCGAGCAGGTCGGATCGGGGTTCCATGCCCGTGACTGTAGCCGATTCGGCAATAAGTGGACAATATGTCCACATTCACCGTATCGTCGATCTCGGAAGGAATCGGACGCTATGTCCACTTAATCGGAGGTCGGTCATGAGAACCTTGTTGCATCTGGATGCCAGCGCCCGGCGACGGTCGATCAGCCGGGAATTGAGCGCCGCCTTCGCGGACGCGTGGCGCGCACGGCACCCGGACGGCGGCTACCACTACCGTGACCTCGCGGCCGACCCGGTGCCGTTCATCGGGGAGGGGTGGACTCAGCTGTGCGACGCTGTGCTCACCCTGCCGAACACGGACGTAGAACGAATCGGTGAATTGGTGCGCACTCCCGAACATGCCGCCGCGTGGGAGATCGTCGAGCCCCTGCTGGCCGAGTTGCTTGCGGCGGATGTGATCCTGATCGGCACCCCGATGTACAACTACTCGATTCCGGCTTCGCTCAAGGCCTGGCTGGACCAGGTGACATTTCCGCGAATGTCGCTCGGCCACCGAAAGTTCGTCGTGACCAGCGCACGCGGCGGCGCCTACTCGCCCGGCGCTCCGAAAGCGGCCTACGACTATCAAGAGCGCTTCCTGCGCGACTTCTTCGCGGGCCATTTCGCGGTTTCCGACACCGTTTTCGTGCACGCGGAACTAGCCAATTCCCGCCAGGACCCAGCGCTGGCACACCTGCGTGCCGAGCACGACACGTCCTACGTCCGCGCTCTGGCCGCCGCGCGCGCTCTGGCCGGGGAGCACTGACGTGAACTGGGTAGTCCTCGCCGCCGCCGGAGTGGTGGAAATCGTCTGGTCGCAGAGCATCAAACCGACCGAGAACTTCACCAGGCTCGTCCCGACCCTGATCTGCTTCGTTCTCGGCGTCACCGCCGTGTATCTGCTGTCGCGCGCCATGCAGACGTTGCCGGTGGGCACCGCCTACGCCGTGTTCACCGGCATCGGCGCGCTCGGCGCGATCACCCTCGGCATCGTCGTCCACAAGGACCCGCTCGGTGCGGGGCGCTTGCTGGCCCTGGCGTTGATCCTCGGCGGCATCGTGCTGGCGAGGATCACGAATCCGGAGTAGAACTCCGCGCGGATTCGTTTGGCGCGCCGCTGCTTTACCGCGCGGCGCGCGCCCGGGGCGTCGGGCGAACCCGATCGGCGAACAGGTGGGCCGGGACGAATCGGCCGGGGTAGGTTCGTGCTGAATCGTGAAACGATCATCGGCGAAAGGACCGTGATGCCCACACGTACCGCGCGTACCGCCTGGACCGGCACCCTGCAGGAGGGTTCGGGCCAGGTCGAACTGGCCAGTTCGGGGGTCGGTAAGTACGACGTGTCGTTCCCCAAGCGCTCCGCCGAGGAGGCCGACGGCACCACCAGCCCGGAGGAACTGATCGCGGCCGCGCACTCCTCGTGCTACGCGATGGCGCTGTCGGCGCAGATCGGCAACGCGGGCGGCACCCCGGACAGCCTGGACGTCACCGCCGACGTGACCCTCGGCCCCGATCCGGCGGGCGGCTTTCGGATCACCGGGATCAAGCTGACCGTTCGCGGTCGCGTCTCCGGCATCGACGCCGACGCCTTCCAGGCCGCCGCCGAAGCCGCCAAGGCGGGCTGCCCCGTCAGCAAGGCCCTCGCCGGCGTCGACCACATCACCCTCGACGCCGCACTCGCGTAGTCCGCGCAGGCTTCGTGCCCCGCACCGGGACAGGTGCGGGGCACGAAGCCGTTGGGGGCAGTCAGCGTTTGCGGAAGTAGCGCCGGGCGTGGCGGGTGTAGAGAGCCGGGATGGCGATCAGCAGGTGGGCCCAGCGGTCGCCGTAGGTCATGCGCACCGCGACGGCCAGCACCAGAAGGTAGAGCGCCGCGCGGAACCCCAACCCCGTCGCGAGGCTCGCCGGGTCGGCAGTCGAGAACGCGCGGACGGCTCGCGTGATCGCCTCGGCGCCACCCGCGACCAACGCGACGACCAGCGCGACGAACGCGACGCGGACGGCGTGCGGCGGTCCACCCGGGTGGACACGCGGCGAAGCGGGCCAGACGGAAAAGGCAGTGCCGGTCATGGGACCGACACTGCCTGAATGTTTCCGGACGCGAATCACTCCCCGGTAGCGGCGGCTACCGGTACCCGGGTATCGGTACGCGTCGCGAACTCGGTGAGCGCCGCGAAACCGAGAGCAAGGCAGGCCCACAGGGTCGCGGTCTCGGCCAGCGACGCCACCCGGAACTGCCACAGCAGGGTGGCCGGGAAATCCGCGCTCACCTCGTTCACGCCGGGCAGCAGGACGTAGCCGAGGGTGGTGACCAGTACGAACGCGGCGACGCCACCGATCAGCCGGAAAGTGGGCAATTGCGCGCGCAGCGCGGTGAACGCCGCCACCGCCGCACCGACCGCCACGATGCCGAGCACGACGGCCGCCACCCACAGCAGGGTGCGTTCGTTGATGGTGTCCGGGTCGCCCACCGCCGGTGGGTTGGCCGGGTACTTGAAGAAAGGCACCGCGACGATCGCGGCCCAACCGGCCACACCGAGCGTCAGCGCGAGCCGCGGCCCGGACAGCGTGGTGTGGCGCCGCGCGAAATGCGCGACCGAGGCGTAGATGGCGCCGAGAGCGAGACCGGCCAACCCCAGGGCGAGAAACTGTCCGAACTTCTGGCCGCCGCGGCTCACCAGCGGTTCTTCCTCGTCACCGTGGGAATGCCCGCCAGGAGATTCGGCGTGCTCGCCGTGAGAGTGCCCGTCAGCGGCTCCGGCGTGTTCGCTGTGCGCTTCCTCGATGGCGATGGCCGCTTCCACCTTGGGTTCGCCGACGAAATAACCGACTGTGGCGGCCAGCAGCCCGGCGATCAGACCGGCCAGCAGGCCGCGCAACAGCAGTGTTCGGAGTGAACCGATCAGTGGCACGGAAGCCCCAGCAGGTGGCGTCCGTCGTGCATCAGCTCATGCAGATACATCCCGCTGCGCGAGATGACGCCCTGGTCGAAACCGACCAGGTACAGCGTGAGCAGTGCGAGAAGAACGACACCGACCGTGACGAGCACGGTGGCCAGGGAATCGGTTGCCCGGCTGGGTGAATGCGCGATGGCCATTCGAGTCCTCCTTGGGATACGCGTCCCGTAGGGTGGTGGCGCGACGGTGCCGGTGTCTGGCTTTCCGGCACCGGACTCGGTGCGTGGAACACAGTGGCGCGACCGCTCCGGAATCGCACCGGAATTACCGCGTCACCCTCGCGTTTGTCCTTCGAACTGTGACACCCGCACACCCCCGGCGTCAACCGGGTCCGGCACGGGCGTACCACGGCGTCGGGCGAGTCGCCGGGCAGGCGGGCCTGCCCGGCGGTGGGCCTCGGACTCAGTCGGCGGGCTTCGCGTCCACGTCGAGCACGACCTCGAACTCGAGCAGCGACGCACCGGTCGAGACCGGCTTCTGCCGCTCGCCCGCGTGCGCCTCGCGCGCAGGTCCGTCCCGCCAGGCCGCGAAGGACTCTTCCGAATCCCATTGGGTGACCACGAAATACCGCTTCTCTCCGGCCACCGGGCGCAGCAGCTGGAAGCCGAGGAAGCCGGGGGAGTTCTCGACCGCGTGCGCACGGTGGGCGAACCGCTTCTCCAGCTCGGGGCCCGCGCCCTCGGGAACCTCGATCGCGTTGATCTTCACAACAGCCATGTGTCCAAGCTAGCGGCTGATGCCGAGCAGATGCTCGGTGCCTCGTATTGTCGAACCGATGTTGCACGACGAAGGCGGAGCAGGCGCGCCGATCCTGCTGTTGCACGGCCTGATGGGCAGCGCGCGCACCTGGCGCGATCAGCTGGACTGGCTGCGCGAGCACGGCCACGTCTACACCTTCGACGCCGCCGGGCACGGCAGGCCCGCACCCGAGAAATTGACGACCGAGGCCTTCATCGCGGACCTCGCCACGGGCACCGCCGCGATCGCGGAACCGATGGTGGTGATCGGGCATTCGATGGGTGCGCTGCACGGCTGGGTGTTCGCGGCGACTCACCCCGACCGGGTGCGGGCGCTGGTGATCGAGGACATCGCGCCGGATTTCACCGGCCGCACCGCGACGCACTGGGCGGCGATGATCGAGGCCTGGCCGCAGCCATTCCCTGACGACGAAGCCGTACTGTCCTTCTTCGGGCCGGTCGCCGGGCGATATTTCCTGAACTCTTTCGAACGCGGGCCGGAGGGATACCGGCTGCACGGGTCGGTCACCACTTTCCGCGATATCTCCGAGGAGTGGGGGACGCGGGATTTCTGGCAGCACTGGCATGCGGTGCGAGTGCCCGCCCTGCTGCTGGAGGGCGAGCACAGCATCACACCGCCGGGGCAGATGCGGCAGATGGCCGCCGACCATCCGGGCGCCGACTATGTCTTGGTGCCCGGTGCGGGACACCTCGTGCACGACGACCAACCGGAGCGCTACCGAGCGGAGGTCGAGCGCTTCCTGCGGCGGGTCCTTGGCAGCTAGGGCAGGAGTCCATCTCGGCGTTCAGCTGTCGGCCCCAGGAGTCCCGCCCTCGCCCGCCAATGCGAACAACCCGCCGGGCGTTTGTTCGATCAGTCCGTCCACCAGCAGCGAGTCCAACGCGCGGTCGCGCTGGCCCGGGTCGCGAGTCCAGGCCAGATCCAGGCGCACCCGCTCCACCGGGCCGCTCGCGGCGCGCAGCACGTCCAACAGCCGACCGCGCGCTTGGCGATCGGTGCCCTCGTACTTCTGCGTGCGGCGGACCACTTCGCTCACCGGTCGCCCGGCGGTGACCCACGCGCAGCTCGGCAGCGGGCAGCGCGAGCAATCGGGGGTGCGGGCGGTGCACACGGTCGCACCCAGTTCCATGAGGGCGGCGGAGAACACCGCGGCCCGATCGATCCGCAGCGGCAGCAGCGCCTCGGTCTCGGGGAGATCGCGCGACGACGGGTTGCCCGCTTCCGCGCGCCCGTGCACCGCCCTGGCAACCACCCGGCGGACGTTCGTGTCCACCACCGGAACGCGTTGTCCGTAGGCGAAACAGGCGACGGCGCGCGCGGTGTACGCGCCGATGCCCGGTAGCCCGAGCAGTACCTCCACGTCGGCGGGCACCTCGTCGCCGTGCTCGCTCGCCAGCACCCTCGCGCACTCGTGCAGCCGCAGCGCACGGCGCGGGTACCCGAGCTTGCCCCAGGCACGCAGCACTTCCGCCTGCGACGAGGCGGCCATCGCCGAAGGGACCGGCCAGCGCGCCACCCATTCCCGCCAGATCGGCTCGACCCGGACCACGGGCGTTTGCTGAAGCATGATCTCGCTCATCAGGATCTGCCACGCCGTGACGCCGGGGCGGCGCCACGGCAGATCCCGGGCGGTCTCCTGGTACCAGTCCAGCAACGTGTCGGCGTCGATGCCGTTCGGTGCGCCGTTCCGCACTGTCCTCACCATCCCCGTACTACTGCCGCCAGACGGTATTTGCCCGCCTGTAACCGGCCGAACTCGCTGGTAACCGTAACTGTCCTGCACAATGGTCGGTATGCCGGATTCCAACCCGATCAGTGCCTGGAAGTCCCTGCGCGAAGGCAACGAGCGCTTCGTCAGCGGTGCGCTGCTGCATCCTAGCCAGGGCGCCGCAGACCGGGCCAAACTCGTCAGCGGCCAGCACCCGCACGCGATCCTGTTCGGTTGCGGTGACTCCAGGGTCGCCGCCGAATTGATCTTCGACCAGGGCCTCGGCGACATGTTCGTGGTGCGTACCGCGGGCCATGTGGTCGACAGCTCGGTGCTCGGCTCGATCGAGTACGGGGTGCAGGTGCTCAACGTGTCGCTCATCGTAGTGCTCGGGCACGACAGCTGCGGAGCCGTGAAGGCCACTATCGACGCGCTCGACGGCGGCGAGGTGCCCGGCGGATTCATCCGCAGCGTGGTCGAGCGGGTCGCGCCGTCCATCCTGGTCGGACGGCGCGAAGGCCTGTACACCGTCGACGAGATGGAGGCCAGGCACGTGGTGGAGACCAGCCGCCTGCTCATGCAGCGGTCGATGATCATCTCGCAGCGGGTCGCGACCGGTGAGTGCGCCATCGCCTGCGTGACCTACAAACTGGCCGAGGGCAAAGTGCAGTTGCACCGGGTTGTCGGCAACATCGGCGAGGTGGTCTGAGGCTGCCGCGCGCCCGCCATCGCCCCAGCGTGCCGGCGGAATGTACTCGTCGCCCGCGGGTGCGGGCGGCCGACACGCCGTGCCCCTGAGACGATGCGCCCGATGGTGCCCTTACCGTTGAGGCGTGCTGGAACCGAATGGACCGCTGCCACCGGAGATCTACTGGCGTCGACGCGTGTTCGCCATCGGGATCCTGGTGGTGGCCCTGGCGCTGGTGATCTGGGTCGTGCTCGCGGTCGCGCGTGGCGGCGACTCGCCCGGTGACACCGCGGCCGCCGGGACCAGCTCGGTCGTGACCAAGTCCGCCGACGCGGCGGCCAAGCCGTCGGGCGAGTCCGGCGCGCCGAAGTCGTCCGCGGCGGCAACCAGCGTCGCGGCAGGCCCGTGCCCGGACCAATCGCTGGCGATCAAGGTGACCGTCGAGCAGCCCACCTACAAGACGGGCGAGCAGCCGGTGTTCGGGATCGTCATCACCAACATCTCGGCGATGGCCTGCACCCGCGATATGGGTTCCGGTCTGCAACAGGTGTCGGTGCACACGCTCGACGGCCAGCGGCGCCTGTGGTCGAGCACCGACTGCTACCCGGACGGCCAGCCCGACGTCCGCACGATGAGCCGCGGCGAGCAGGCCGCGTTCACGGTGACCTGGTCGGGCACCACATCCCAGCCCAACTGCGCGGGCGAACGCGTCCAAGTCCCACCGGGTGCGTACAGCGTTGTCGCGCAATTGGGTTCGGTACGCAGCATGGCCGAGCCGTTCAACATCGCTTGAGAGGGTAGGTCAGCTGGCGGCCTCCTCAGGGGCGGCGCGTAGTTTGCGCAGGCCCGCTATGCGGATGGCGGAGCGGAGGTCGGTGACCTCGTGAATCTTCATGGTGCTTTTCACCGGGGCGAGGCCGGGGGGTACCAGGGCGGTGGTGAAGCCGAGGCGTTCGGCTTCGGCCAGTCTGCGGTTGAGGCCGGTTACCTTGCGGACCTCACCGGCCAGTCCGACCTCACCGAGGATCACCCAGCCCGGGGGGATCGGGACGTCGGACTCGGCGCTGGCGATGGCGAGCGCGATGGCCAGGTCGGCGGACGGCTCGACCAGGCGCATGCCGCCGACCGTCGCGGCGTAGACGTCGCTCTTGCCGACGAACACCCGGCCGCGGCTCTGCAGGACGGCCAGCACCATGGCGACCCGGTTGTAGTCCAGACCGCTCACCGCGCGGCGCGGCTGCGGAATCTCGGTCTTCACGGTCAGGCCCTGCACCTCGCCGACCAGCGGACGCTTGCCGTCCATCGCGACGGTCACCGCCGTGCCCGGCACGGAATCCGTTCGATGGTGCAGGAACAGGCCGGACGGGTCGTCGACACAGGCGATGCCGTCCTCGTGCAGCTCGAAGCAGCCCACCTCGTCGGCGCTGCCGAAGCGGTTCTTGATGCCGCGCACCATGCGTAACGTGGAGTTCTTGTCGCCTTCGAACTGGAGGACCACGTCGACCAGGTGCTCGAGCGTGCGCGGGCCCGCGACGTTGCCGTCCTTGGTGACGTGCCCGACCAGCAGCACCGCGATCCCGCTCGCCTTGGCCAGCGAGGTCAGCGCGGCGGTCACCTCGCGCACCTGGGTGACGCCGCCGATCACGCCGTCCACCTCCGGGGCGAGCATGGTCTGCACCGAGTCGACCACCAGAAGCGTCGGCCGCACCTGCTCGACGTGTCCCAGCACGATCGACAGGTCCGATTCCGCCGCCAGATAGACCCGGTCGTGCACCGCGCCGGTGCGATCGGCCCGCAGCCGGACCTGCCCCGCCGACTCCTCGGCGGTGACGTACAGCGACTTCTCGTCGCGCTGAGCCGCCCAGCGATGCGCCACCTCGAGCAGCAGCGTCGACTTGCCCACCCCCGGCTCGCCGGACAGCAACACCACCGATCCCGGCACCACCCCGCCGCCGAGCACGCGGTCCAACTCGGTGACGCCCGTCGGCCGCGCTCTGGTGACCTTGGAATCGATCTGCGAAATCGGCGCGGCCGCGGTGCTCGGCAACATCGCCTTGCGCCCAGGAGACCCGACCGCACCCGCCGCGGCGACTACTTCGTCGACGGTGCCCCAAGCCCCGCATTCGGGGCACTTGCCCACCCATTTGGCGACTTCATGCGAACAGGCGGAGCAGCGGAAGGTCGGCTTGGTCTTTGCCACACCGGCACCATACGCACCAGGGCCGACAGTGTTGGATTTGCCGCGACTGCGTCGCGAACACGCAGCGCCGCAGGCGCTGCGAATCAGACACAGCCTCAGTGACCGCCGGTGTGCTCGGCTTCGGCCGGGCCCGACTTGTCGGACTCGTGGCGCTCGGTGTGCTGGCCCGCGTCGACCGGGACCTGGACCTGGACGGTGCCGTTCTGCTTGAAGTTGAACGAGACGTTGTAGGTCAGGCCGGGGGCGATGTCCTTGGTCAGGCCGGTGATCTCGATCAGGATCGGGTTGGCCTCCGGGTCCTCGGCGGCGGCCGGGGAGCCGTGCGACTCGGCGGTGGTGGTCGGCGCGGCGGAGCGCGGCGCTGAGGTGGGCGCACCGGCGCTCGTGGTCGGCGCGGCGCTGGTGGTGGTCGACGCGGCCTCGCGCTTGACCGGCTGGCTCGCCGCGACGACGGTCTGCTGCGGGGCGAGTTCGACGACCGACTTGCCGGAGGCGGGGGTGATCTTGACGGTGCCGAGGTCGGTCGTGATGCTGGTCAGCTCGTCGGGGACGGACTCGCCGTTGTTGATGATGGACAGCGCGATGAGCGCCTTGCCGCCCTTGGCGTTGTTGTACGCGGTGCCCTCGGACGGGTACACGATGTGCACGTTGCGCAGCGCGATGCGGCCCACGTCGGCGTGGTTGCCGTTCACGGCGGCGACCTGTTCGGCGGTCTGCGCGATCTGGCCCGCGCCGCAGCCGGACAGCGCGATCGCCGCTCCGGCGGCGAGTGCGGCAACCGTCACCATGCGACGTCGCGCCCCCTTCGGGGCGGTCACAGCTTTCAGGGCAGTCACGGGTTGTCCCTCCATGTCGACCGGGCTCTGGCTCCGCGCGGGAGCGTAGTAACTAGGCAGCGTAGTAGTTCCCTCGAGAGCCCGGGCGCGGGGGCCGGGTCGAACTCGGGGTTCGGCCCGGGCGCATGCGACGGGGCCACGGGGGCGTCCGCGCCGACACCCGGCGTGTCGATAACGGTTCGATCGAACTTCGGAGGTTGCCACGAAGGTGCCGGCGCGTGGGCGGCGAGCGGCGCCGACTCCAGCCGGGAGATAACCCGTTCTGGCACAACGTAATGCACACAGCCTGGCATCTGTCAAGCCCCACGGTTGCCTCGTTGTGGCCCTGACCTGCACAGTTGATCGCGCCGTTATCGAGTCGCATGTTAAACTGTGAACATCGAAAGGGGCACGGGACACATGATTTTTAAGGTCGGAGACACCGTCGTTTACCCCCACCACGGAGCGGCGCTGATCGAAGCAATCGAGACTCGCACCATAAAGGGTGAGCAAAAAGAGTATCTGGTCCTGAAGGTCGCCCAAGGCGATCTCACTGTTCGGGTTCCCGCGGAGAACGCCGAATACGTCGGCGTGCGTGACGTCGTGGGTCAGGAGGGTCTCGATCGGGTCTTCCAGGTGCTTCGCGCGCCGCATACGGAGGAGCCGACCAACTGGTCCCGCCGCTACAAGGCCAACCTCGAGAAGCTCGCTTCCGGCGATGTGAACAAGGTGGCCGAGGTCGTCCGCGATCTGTGGCGCCGGGAACAGGACCGCGGCCTGTCCGCGGGTGAGAAGCGCATGCTCGCCAAGGCTCGGCAGATTCTTGTCGGTGAGCTCGCGCTGGCCGAAGGCACCGATGACGGCAAGGCTGAGACCCTGCTCGATGAGGTCCTCGCAGCGGCTTCCTGACCGTGAACACACCTGACAACGGTGTCCGTTCCACCGACGGACCCGTCGTTGCTCTGGTGCCTGCCGCCGGTCGTGGCGTGCGTCTGGGTGAATCCGCACCCAAGGCGTTCGTCCCGGTCGGCGGCACACCCATGGTCCGGCTCGCCGTCGAAGGCTTGATCGCCTCCGGCGCGGTCGAGCGGATCATCGTGATGGTTCCCGCCGAACTCGTCGACAGCGCCGTTGCCCTGCTGCCGCCCACGAATTCGGTCCAGGTGGTCGTCGGCGGCGCCGAACGCATCGACTCGGTGCGGGCGGGTATCGCCGCGGCGCCCGACGCCGCCTACTTTCTGGTGCACGACGCCGCCCGAGCGCTCACGCCGCCCGAGCTCATCGCCCGGGTCGCGGCGGAACTGCGGGCGGGCCGTCCCGCCGTGGTCCCCGGGCTCCCGGTGGCCGACACCATCAAGTCCGTCGACGCGGTCGGCGCGGTGACCGGCACGCCCGACCGCGCCCGGTTGCGCGCGATCCAGACGCCGCAGGGTTTCGCGGCCGACTTGCTGCGCTCCGCCTACGCGCCCGAGGGCATCCAGGCGACCGATGACGCGGGCCTGGTCGAGCGGCTGGGCGTCGCGGTCCACACCATTCCCGGCGATCCGCTCGCCTTCAAGATCACCACTCCACTCGACCTCCGGCTCGCCGACGCGGTGCTCGACGGCGCGGGCATCGGACGGGCGGTGACGCCGTGACCATGCGCGTCGGCATCGGCAGCGACGTCCATCCGATCGAAGCGGGCAGGCCCTGCTGGATGGCCGGTCTTCTGTTCGACGGCGACGACGGCTGCGCGGGCCACTCGGACGGCGACGTCGCCGCGCACGCCCTCTGCGACGCGCTGCTGTCCGCGGCGGGCCTCGGCGATGTCGGCGCGGTATTCGGCACCGGACGCCCCGAATGGGCGGGCGTCTCCGGCGCGGCCATGCTGAAGGAAGTGCGCCGCCTGCTGGACGAGGCGGGCTTCGAGGTGGTCAACGCCGCGGTGCAGGTGATCGGCAATCGCCCCAAGATCGGGCCTCGGCGCGCCGAGGCGCAACAGGTACTCGGCGAGCTCCTCGACGCCCCGGTCTCGGTGTCCGGCACCACCACCGACGGGCTCGGCCTGACCGGTCGCGGCGAGGGCGTCGCCGCCGTGGCGACGGCCTTGCTGCAAGCCTGTCGTTGATCCAGCTCCGACGGACCCGAGCCGGTCCGTGAACGACCTTATACACCAGCTAGGATCGACTGCCGTGACGCTGCGCCTCTTTGACACCGACACGCGGACCGTGCGCGATTTCGCGCCCTTGGTCCCCGGCCGTGCTTCGGTGTACCTCTGTGGCGCTACCGTGCAGGGCGAGCCGCACATCGGCCATGTGCGTAGCGGAGTCGCGTTCGACGTGCTGCGACGCTGGCTGCTCGCGCATGACATCGACGTCTTCTTCATCCGCAACGTCACCGATATCGAGGACAAGATCCTCACCAAGGCCGCCGAGGCGGGCAGGCCGTGGTGGGAGTGGGCCGCCACGCACGAGCGCGCCTTCGATCGCGCCTACGAACGGCTCGGTGTGCTGCCGCCATCCGCGGAGCCCAGGGCCACCGGCCACATCACGCAGATGGTCGAGATGATGCGGCGGCTGATCGATCGCGGTCACGCCTACGCTTCGGAGGGCAACGTCTACTTCGACGTGGTCAGTTACCCCGATTACGGCAAGCTGTCCGGCCACAAGCTCGACGACGTGCATCAAGGCGAGAGCGCGGGCGAAGGCAAACGCGATCCGCGTGACTTCACCTTGTGGAAGGCGGCCAAGCCGGGCGAGCCGACCTGGCCGTCCCCGTGGGGCCCCGGCCGCCCCGGCTGGCACCTGGAGTGCTCCGCGATGGCCGAGTTCTATCTCGGTGCGGAATTCGACATCCATTGCGGCGGAATGGATCTGGTGTTCCCGCACCATGAGAACGAGATCGCCCAGTCGAAGGGCGCCGGTGACGGCTTCGCCAGGTACTGGCTGCACAACGGCTGGGTGACCATGGGCGGGGAGAAGATGTCCAAGTCGCTGGGCAACGTGCTCTCCGTGCCGAACGTGCTGAAGCAGGTGCGGGCCGTCGAACTGCGGTTCTACCTGGGTAGCGCGCACTACCGCTCGATGCTGGAGTACTCGGACAAGGCGCTGCACGACGCGGCGCAGTCCTATCAGCGCATCGAGGCGTTCGTGAACCGGGTGGTGGACCGGGCCGGTGAGATCCCGGTGGGCAAGTGGACCGACGCGTTCGCCGCCGCGCTCGACGACGATCTCGCGGTGCCGAAGGCGCTGGCGGAGATCCATCGCGCGGTGCACGAGGGCAACAAGGCGCTGGAGGTCGGCGCGATCGACTCCGCGCGCGACCTGGCGAGCCAGGTGCGTGCCATGCTCGCCATTCTCGGTGTCGACCCGCTCGATCCGCACTGGTACACACCGAGCGATTCCTCGGCCGCGCTCGGCGCGCTGGACGTGCTGGTGCGTGCGGAACTCGACCGCCGTCAGGAGGCGCGGGCCGCGAAGGACTGGGCGGCCGCCGACGCCGTGCGCGATCGTCTGCAGTCCGCGGGGATCGAGGTCACCGACACGGCCGGCGGTCCCGAATGGGCGCTCGGTGCGCCGCAACCCGGAAAGGCCAAGTGATGGCAGGCAATTCGCAGCGCCGCGGCGCGGTCCGCAAGAGCGGCAGCAAGAAGGGCGCCGTGGTCGGCTCCGGCGGCAAGCGCAGGCGCGGACTGGAGGGGCGTGGCGCCACCCCGCCCGCGGAGATGCGCACCAAGCATCCCGCCGCCAAGCGCGCGGTCGCGAAAACCAAAGCCGCGCAGGGCCGTCCGTCCGCTCGTGGCGCGGCGGCACGGCCCGCCGGACGCAAGACCGAGGACGGGCCGGAGTTGGTGCTCGGGCGCAACCCGGTGGTCGAGTGCTTGCGTGCCGGCGTGCCCGCGACGGCACTGTACGTCGCGGTCGGCACCGAGAACGACGACCGGCTGACCGAGAGCGTGCGGCTGGCCGCCGACACCGGTATCTCCATCCTGGAGGTGCCGCGCACCGACTTGGATCGGTTGAGCGCCAACGGTTTGCACCAGGGTGTGGCGCTCCAAGTGCCGCCGTATCGCTACGCCCACCCGGACGATCTGCTCGACCGGGTGCGCAACGCCGCCGAGCCCGCGTTGCTGGTGGCGCTGGACAACATCTCCGATCCGCGCAATCTGGGCGCGGTGGTGCGTTCCGTGGCGGCTTTCGGTGGCCACGGCGTCCTGATCCCGCAGCGACGCAGCGCGAGCGTCACCGCGGTGGCCTGGCGCACCAGCGCGGGCGCCGCCGCTCGGCTTCCGGTCGCCCGCGCGACCAATCTCACTCGCACGCTGAAGGATTGGGCGGCTCAGGGCATTCAGGTCGTCGGCTTGGACGCCGGTGGCGATACCACGCTGGACGATTTCGACGGTCGCGAGCCGACCGTGATCGTGGTCGGCTCGGAGGGCAAAGGACTGTCCCGCCTGGTGCGGGAGTCCTGTGACTCGATCTTGTCGATTCCGATGGCGGGCCCGGTGGAATCGTTGAACGCGTCGGTCGCCGCCGGTGTGGTGCTGTCCGAAGTCGCCCGCCAACGCCGCGCCTGAGCACGTTCCCGTGCTGGACTCCCGTTGCCCGGCTCCGGGTGTCCCACGTCGCACTGGCACGCTCCGAGCTGCGGACGGCTCGTAGTTCGCGACGAAAAACGCAGCGCAACAACTGATCTAGCCAGAACATGGGTAGCTCACCGGGCACGCCCAGAACCCGAGTACCACTGAACGCAGGACCTGCCCCCGAATCTCGCGGCTCCCGACCCATACGGCCTAAAAACCCGGAGACGCCGAGGAGCCCAGTAGAATTCGGCTGGTGGTGATACCCAATCAGCCCATTGGCGCGCCGGTCGAACATCCGAATGCGACGGCGGTGTTGTTTCTCGGCGCGGCGAGCGTCCTCTGCTGCGGAGTGCTGGGGCCGGTGGCGTGGACGCTGGGACGGCGCGCGCTCGACCAGATCGAGGAATCCGGTGGCGCGTACGGTGGTCGCGCTCAGGTGGTGGTCGGCTACGTCCTCGGCGTCATCGGCACCGTCCTGATGATCGTCTTCGCGCTGCTGTTCCTGTTCATCGTGCTCGGCGGTAATGCTTGAGCGGCGCTGACCGAGTCCCGCGTGGGGCGGAGGGGCGCTACCGCCGGCGGTGACATTCCGCGGCATCGCACTCAGCCGGGCGAGCCGCCTAGTCCAGACTGGGCCGTTCGCGCCCGGCGGTGTCCCAGGCGGGCCATTCCGTGCTGACGCTGCCCGACCAGCTGGGCTGCCTGCGATCCCGGAACGCGGCCATGGCCTCGCCGCCGTCGATGCTCTTGGTCGCGTGCTGGTTGAGATCGGTTTCCAGTTGACCGACCATGGCCGGGTTCATCCCGAGCCCCTCCCAGAGCAGCCGCTTGGACAGTGCCACCGGTAGTGGCGCCGAGCCGTTCGCGATGTCGTGCGCGACGGCCAGCGCCGTCGGTAGCACCTCGCCCGCGGGCAGCGAGCTGTTGGCCACGCCCATCGCCTTCGCCTCGTCGCCGTCGAAGGTGCGCCCCGTCAGCATGATGTCGGCGGCGTTGGCCATGCCGACCAGCCTGGGTAGCGTCCAGTGCGCGTAGCCGTCGGCCAGCACGCCGCGGCGGACCTGATTCAGCCCGTACACCGCGTCGCGTGCCATGTACCGCAGATCGCACTGCAAGGCCAGGGCCAAGCCGATGCCGACCGCGTGGCCGTTGACGGCCGCGATCACCGGTTTGCGCACCCGCCACGGCGGCGGATCGATGGTGGCGCTGACCTCGCCCACCCGATTGGACAGGTCCGCGCCCGCGCAGAACGCGGGCGGGGTGCCGGTGATGATCACGGCACGGATGGCGTCTTCCGAATCGCAGCGCTGCAACGCGGCGCCCAACTCGGCGGCCATCGTGGGGGTGAAGGCATTCTGCTGGGCGGGCCGGTTGAGCGTGAGCACGGCGACGCCCCGGGAGACGTCGACGTGCAGTTCCGAACTCATGCCACAGGATGTTAGCCGACGCGCGCGCAGCTGACCCGGGGCCGAAAGTCCTCGGCTATCCGCGCAGCACCTTGCGCCCGATGGCGTACTTGTGCACCTCGGTGGGCCCGTCGTAGAGGCGGAAGGCGCGCATGTCCCGGAAGATCATCTCGACGACTGTCTCGTCGCTGATCCCGATGCCGCCGAGCACCTGCACGCAGCGGTCGGCGACCTTGAACAACTCCTCGGACACGAACGATTTGGCGATCGAACTCTCGTGCCGTGCCTTCTCGCCGTTGTCCATCAGCCAGCACGCGTGCCAGATGGTCAGCCTGCACTGGTGCAGGGCGATCTCGTTGTCGGCGAGCATGAACGACACGCCCTCGTGTTCGCCGATCGGCTTGCCGAACGCGGTGCGGGTGCGCGCGTGCTCGACGGCGATGCTCTGGGCGCGTTCGGCCGCGCCGAGCCACCGCATGCAATGGGTCAGGCGGGCCGGGGCGAGCCGGAGCTGGGCGTAGCGCAGCGCCTGGCCCGCCTCGCCGAGCAGCGCTTCCCTGGGCAGAGTCAGGTTGTCGAAGCGGACCACACCGTGCCCGGCGACGTAGTTGCGGTCCATCGTGTTCATCGTGCGTTCGATGACGATGCCGGGTTCCGCGCCGTCGGCCAGGAACAGCGTTGGGCCCTCGGGCAGATGCGGGTTGGCGGCGAGGCGGGCCATGATGATCCAGGTCTTCGCGCCGTTCGCCCCGGTGATCAGCCATTTGCGGCCGTTGATGGTGAAGTTCTCGCCGTCGAAGGCGGCGCTGGTGGCCAGCTGGGCCGGGTCGGAGCCGGCCCCGTCGGGCTCGGTCATGGCGAAGACCGAACGCTGGTGGCCCGCGACCACGGGGGCCAGGTAACGCTGGACCTGGTCGGGATCGGCCACCTTGGACAGCAGGAACATGTTGCCCTCGTCGGGCGCCGCGCAGTTCATCGCGACCGGGCCGAGCGTGGACCAGCCCGCCGCCTCGTAGATCACCGCCTGCTCGATGTGGGTCAGTCCGCGTCCGCCGAGCGACTCGGGCGCCTGCACGGTGAGCAGCTTCTCGGCGCGGGCGAGTTCGACGAGTTCCTGCCGCAGCTCGTCGGTCGGCCCGTGCGCGGTCAGGCGCGGGTCGCGCTCGTAGGGGACGATCTTGTCGATGACGAAGCGGCGCACTCGGTCGCGTTCGGCGGCGAGGTCGGCGGGAATCGCGAAGTCGATCATCGTTGGTCACCATTCGTTCGGGGGGCGCGATGAGTCGAGCATACGAAAGCATTCGCCAACGACTGAAGGCGGCTGCCATCAAGTTGGTCCGGTTTCCGTGCTAGGCGCTGATCAGCACTGATAGCCGCTGGACTGGCGGTCGCGGCACCGCTCGGCGTTGCGCTCGCCATGAGGTCACCGCCATCACCCGGACGTCGATCGCGAGAACTTCTCGACATGCCGGTGCGGCGTCAGTAGACCGGCGCGCGACGCCTTCAGCGGGCGTGCGCGAGTCTGCGGTCACGGGTGCCGAGCAGGCGGCAGGCGAGGTAGATCAGGAACGAGATCGTGGTGACGAAGGTCGAGACGGGGACGCCAGGCGCGAGCGACAGCAGGATGCCGCCGACGGCGGCGATCTCAGCGAACACCACGGCGAGCACGGTCGCTCGAACCGGGTCCGCGGTGAGCTGGGCGGCTGCGGCGGCCGGGGTGATCAGCAGGGCGAGGACCAGCAGCGCGCCGACGATCTGCACCCCGAACGCCGCCGTGATGCCCAGCAGGACGGCGAACACGATGGACAGCGCCCGCACCGGGACACCGCGCGCCACGGCCACTTCCGGGTCGGAACTGGCGAACAGTAGCGGCCGGTAGACGAAGGCCAGCACCGCGATCACTCCGGCGGTGCAGACGGCGAGCAGGCCGAGCCCGTTGTTGCCGACGCTGACCACTTGGCCGGTCAGCAGGGAGAATTTCGATCCCGCGCGATCGGGGCCCAACCACAGGAACAGCACCGAGAGTCCGAGCCCGAACGAGAGCACCACGGCGATCACCGAATCGCGTTCCCGCGCCCGCGCGCCGAGCAGGCCGAACAACACCGCCGCGACCACCGACCCCGCGATGGCCCCCAAACCGACGCCGACACCGGCCAGCAGCGCGGCGGCGGCTCCGGTCAACGAAAGCTCGCTGGTGCCGTGCACTGCGAACGACATCTGCCTGCTGATGATCAGCGGACCGATCACGCCGGACAGCAGCCCCAGTAGGGCCGCCGCGAGCAGCGCCTGCTGGACGAAACCGTAGGACAGCAGGTTCGCCGTGGTGCCGAAGTCGAGCATCTTGCCGAGGACGCTGGAGAGCTTGTCGGTCACGAACGCACTCCGCTCTGCTCGGGATCCGCCGTCGGACGGTCGCCGTCGCCTTGGCCACGCTCCGCCGAAGCGTGGGCCGCCGTCGAACCGTTGCCGTGGATCGGGTGTCCGGACGCCACGTCGCCCGTTGCCGCGTTGCCGTTCGCCGGGCTGGGCGATGTGTCGACCGCGGATGCCAGGCTGCTCGATGTCGGTTCGGTCATCGGCGCACTGCTCACCGCCGGTTCGTTGGTCTTCGGGTCGATCGGCGTCGAGCCACCACTCGTCACATCGATGGTCGAGGGTGGGTCCGAGTTCGGGCGCACGGCGGTCGTCGGGACTGCCGGTGTTCGTTCGGCCGGAGCGGTGCCGCGGGTCGCCGCGTGGCCGGCTCGTGTGCCGGTTCCCGTGTCGGTCGAGGTAGCGGCGCCGCGTGCCTCGTCGGTGGTCGGCGATCGGCCTGAAGTCGGGGCGGCGGTCGTCGGGACTGCCGGTGTTCGTTCGGCCGGGGCGCTGCCGTTGATTGCCGAGCGGCTGGTTCGTGTGCCGGTTTCCGTGTCGGTCGAGGTAGCGGCGACGGCGGCATGCGCTGAGGTCGGTGCTGAGGGGACCGGCTCTTCGACGGATCCCGTGGTCGAGGTGGCGTCATCGTCCGGTGCGGGGCTACCGGCGGAATCGCCGTGGGCGAACTCGTCGCCGGCCGGGCCGTGGCAGTGCCCGCCCGCGGTGCCGAGCGCGTCCATGGTGTCGCCGGTGCCGACGACCACCAGACGCCCGCGTACCCGTAGTACGTCCACCTGGGTGCGGTACAACTCCGACAGCACCGCCGAGGTCATCACCTCTTCCGGCGTCCCGATCCGGAACCTGCCGTCGACCAGGTACAGCACCCGGTCCACCAGGGGCAGGATCGGGTTGATCTCATGCGTCACGAAGAGCACCGCGGTGTCGTGAGTGCGCCTGCGGCGATCGATGAGCTCGGCGACCAGTCGCTGATTCGCCAGGTCGAGGCTGAGCAACGGTTCGTCGCACAGCAGCACCTTCGGATCGCCGACCAGCGCCTGCGCCACCCGCAGTCGCTGCTGTTCCCCGCCGGACATGGATTCCAGTGGCGCGTGGGCGAATCGCTCTGCGCCCACGTCGGCGATGGCCGCGGCCACCTTTCGCCTGCGTTCGGCGCGGGAGCGCAGCCCGAGCCCCCAGCGATGCCCGTCGACGCCGAGGCCGACGAGATCGACGCCGCGCAACTGCACCCCGGCGTCGATCGTCTTCTGTTGCGGTATGTAGCCGATGTCGTGATTGCCGGTGCGCGCGGGAGAGCCCGCGATCCGAGCCGCGCCCGAACTCAGGCCGACCTGGCCCAACAGCACCTTCAGCAGCGAGGTCTTGCCCGAACCGTTCGGCCCGAGGACCGCGACGAATTCACCCGGCGCGACAGTGAGATCCAGCCCCTCCCAGAGGGTTCGGTCTCCGAACGACAAGCAGGCGGCTTCCAGTCGCACCGCGGCCGATTCGCCGATGGTCGAGCGCCGTTCCACCTCGTCGGCGTGTGCGGTCAGCGCGGCTCCCTTGTTCATCTGCTCAGCCCAGCGCGGCGGCGAGCGCTTGCGCGTTCTTCGTCTGCCACTGAATGTAATCCACGCCGTCGGGCAGGGTCTCGGTCACCTCGACGACGGCGACGCCCGCGCTCCGCGCGGTCGCGCGCAGGTCTTTGGTGATCTTGTCCTCGGTCTGCACGTTGTAGATCAGGGCGCGGACCCGCTTGCCGGTGAGCAGGTCCTGCGTCGCCGCGACGGCCGCGGGGGCCGGGTCGGTCTCCTGCTCGATGGCTTCCTGGAACTCGTGCGGAGTCCGGTCGTCGGCTCCGGTGGCGACCAGGAGATAGTGCGCGAGAGGCTCGGTCTGCAGCACCGGCGTTTTCGGATGCTCGGTGGCGAGTGCGCCGGTGATGGCGGTAACCGCGGCGAGCCGGTTCTTGAACGTCGTCGCGCGCTCGGCGTAGGCCGCGGCCTTGCCCGGATCCAGTTCGCCGAGTTGGGCGGCGATCCGGTCGGCGACCACGTCGACGGTGCGCACGTCGTACCAGACGTGCTCGTTGTCGTCGCTCTGATCGGCCCGCAGGGCGAACGCGTCCACGGTGCGCTTGTTCGTGCCCGCCACCGCCTTCTCGGCGAACCGGTCGTAGCCGCCGCCGTTGTAGACCACGAGGTCGGCATCGCTGAGCGCCGCCGACTCGACCGCGGAGGTCTCGTGCGAGTGCGGGTCGGCGGACGGATCGGTGATCAGCGACCGGACGGCGGCGTCGGGGCCCGCGACGGCGGCGGCGATATCGCCCCAGACGTCGGTGGAGGCGACGACGGTCGGGCGTCCGTCGTCGTTGGAGCCGCCGCAGGCGGTCAGCGTCAGGGCGGAGACGACTCCCACGGCGATACCTGCGCAACTGATGGCGAATCGGGTTCTCACGTGGGGTACTCCTGGCCGTGCTCTAGATCATAATGGAAATCGTTCCCGTTAACTCTAGCAGGGGCCGTCAAGCGTTCGGATGCGACGCCCACCTGGAAACCGAATGCGAAGGGCCCGTGAACGATTCCTCGTTCGCGGGCCCTCGGCTCCTACGTGGTCAGACCAGCGCGGCCTCCACCGGCTGCCCCAGCAGCTGCGCGCAGCGCAACAGGCCCAGATGGCTGTACGCCTGCGGATGGTTGCCGAGCGACCGTTCGGCCACCGGGTCGTATTCCTCGCTGAGCAGCCCGGTCGGGCCCGCCACGTCGACCAGCTGGGCGAACAGCGCCTCGGCGTCGGAGCGCTTGCCGATCAGCAGGTACGCCTCGACCAGCCAGGCCGCGCACAGGTGGAATCCGCCCTCGCCGCCGGGCAAGCCGTCGTCGTGGTGGTAGCGGTATACCGTCGAGCCGCTGCGCAGCTCGGCCTCGGTCGCCACGACCGTCGCCGCGAAGCGCGGGTCGGACGGGTCGATCAGGCCGCTCAGCCCGATGTGCAGCGTCGCAGCGTCCAGGTCGGTGCCGTCGTACGCCGCGGTGTAGGACTGCACCTCGTCGTTCCAGCCCTTGGCCTTCACCTCGTCGGCGATGGTGTCGCGCAGCACCGGCCAGGCCGGATCGGCCTCGCGATCGAACTTCTGCGCCAGGGTGAGCGCCCGGTCGACGGTCAGCCAGCCCATCACCTTCGAGTACACGTGGTGGCGGGGGTTGCCGCGGATCTCCCAGATGCCGTGGTCGGGCTCTTGCCAGCGCCGCTGCACCGCCGAGACCATGGCGCACACCAGCTCCCAGTCGGCGTCGGGCAGCACGTTCGTCGGATCGGTGACGCCGCGCAGCTCCCTGGCGTGCGCCAGGGTGGCGATGAGGTCCACGATCGGACCGAAGACGTCCAGCTGAACCTGCATGTTGGCCGCGTTGCCGACGCGCACCGGGCGGGAGCCGGCGTAGCCGGGTAGCTGGTCGATCGAGGCCTCCGGCGGCAGCGTCTCGCCGTACAGCGTGTACAGCGGGTGCAGCCGCTCGGGGCCGGGCAAGGTCTCCAGCACGCGGTGCACCCAGCCCAGGTAGTCCTCCGCCTCGGCGAGCGAGCCGAGCGAGACCAGCGACTGCGCGGTCAGCGCCGCGTCGCGCAGCCAGCAGTAGCGGTAGTCCCAGTTGCGCACGCCGCCGATGTCCTCGGGCAGCGAGGTGGTGGCGGCCGCGAGGATCGAGCCGGACGGCGCGTGCACCAGGCCGCGCAGGGTCAGCGCGGAGCGCTTCATCAGGTCGGGCTTGAGCGGCGGCAGTGTGAGCGTCCCCGCCCAATCCGACCAGTACCGCTGCGCCTCCCGCCGCCGCTCCGCCTCACTGGCCGGTGCGGGATCGAGATCGGCGGTGCCGCAGCGCAGTTCGAGCACGACCGGCCCCTTGGACGGATCCACGACGGCCCGTGCCGACTCGTGGGTACCGTCCGAGACGATCTCCCACCGCACGCCGGGTGAACGCAGCACGATCGGGTCGTTGGTGCCGTACACCCGCAGCCCGCCCTCCTGCGCCTCGAGGTTCACCGGCACCTGGCCGAACTCCGGGCGGGGGGCGAAGGTGACCACGGCCTTCGCGTCGCCGGTGATCACCCGGGTGAGGTCGGTGCGGGTCGGGGCTACGTCGTGCGGCAGGTAGTCCGTGACTTGCAGTTTGGCCCAACGGGTTTCGACGGTCATCGTGCCGTCGACGTAACGCTGCGACAGCGGCAGGCCCGGCCGCTCCGGCTCGATGGTGAAGTGGCCGCCCTGCGGGCCGCCGAGCAGGTGGGCGAACACCGCGGCCGAATCGGGCTCGGGGTGGCAGAACCAGGTCACCGTGGCGTCCGGGGTGAGCAGCGCGACCGAGCGCGGGCTGGCCAGCATGGTCAGCCGCTCGATGCGCGGCGCGCTCGCGCCCGCCAGCCAGGTCCGGCGCTCCTCCAGCAGGTAGGCCAGCGCGCACGCCACGGCCTCGGTGCTGTCCACCCGGAACTTGGCCAGGCTCTCGCCGTCGCCGACCTTGATGCCGACGTCCGGGCCGGACAGCACGCGGAACGCCTTCTCGTCGGTGACGTCGTCACCGAAGAACACCGCGGCCGAGGCCCCCGCCTGATGCCGAACGGTGTCCAGTGCGGTGCCCTTGTCGGTCTGCACCACGGCCAGTTCGATGACCGCCTTGCCCTCGGTGACCTGCACGCCGAACCAGCACGCCGGACCGAGCCGGACCTGCGACAGCGCGCGATGGCCGATCTCCGGGCTGGCGTTGCGCACGTGCAACGCGACACTGGCCGGTTTGATCTCGACGGTGACGCCGGGGTTGTCCGCGGCGACCTGATTCAGGGCCGTCTGCACCTCTTGGAGCAGATGCTTGGCGTCGTTGTCGATCGCGTGCACGAAGCCCACGTCGAATTCCGAGCCGTGGCTGCCGATCAGTTGCACCTCGACCGGAAGGCGGGACAGCGCCGCGAGATCTCGCAGCGCGCGGCCGGAGATCACGGCGGCAGTGGTCCCGGTCAGGCCGGCGAGGGCTCGTAACGCGCTCACCGATTCCCGATGGGGAAAGGCTTTGGTCGGGTCGGACACGATGGGCGCGAGTGTCCCGTCGTAGTCCGATGCGACCAACAGCCGTGGCACGCGCGCGACCGTCGACAGTGCACGGCGAAGTTCCAGTGGCAGATCCTGTGCGCTCACGCATCCAACCTAGTGATCGGAGGAGTTTTTTCAGGGGGCGGGCAAAACAATACTGTGTTGAATTTGCCGCACAGAAGCGCGCCGGTTCGCGTGCGCACGATAACGCACACCTGAACCGGTGTCCGGTAGATCTGCCCAGCTAACGGCAACGGGATCCGAGCGGGTGAGCTTCGTCGCAGCACAACGAGCTATTCGGGCCCGGTGGGGTGACTGGGCGCTGATTCGCTCGCTGTGTGCTGAGAGATCCCGCTAGAGCTTACTGGTTGCGTTCGCCCAGGAGGAGGTCGACGGTCAGTTCCAGTCGTTCGGTCACGTCGGTGGCCGAGGCGCGCCGGGTCAGCCAGGCGACCAGATTCGACAGCCACACGTCGCTGATCACCCGCGCGATGGCCAGCTGGCGTTCGGTGGGCTCGCCGTCGTTCATCGCGCGGGCGAAGACGCGGTCCATCACCTTGCCGACCCGGTCCACCTCGGCGGCGGCCGAGGCGTCGGCGAACATGAACGCGCGGGTCATGGCCTCGGTGAGCAGCGGGTCGCGCTGCATCATCCGGGTGATCTGGGTGAGCAGCAGGTGCATGCGCTCCTGTGGGGACTGCCCGGCAAGCGGCTTGCGTTTGCCCTCGATCTGCTCGAACTCGCGCGACAGCGCCGAGACCAGCAGGTGCACCTTCGACGGGAAGTAGCGGTACAGCGTGCCGACCGCGACATCGGCGCGCTCGGCCACCGCGCGCATCTGCACCGCGTCGTAACCGCCCTTGGACGCGAGCGCCAAGGTCGCGTCCAGGATCCGCTTGCGCCGCTCGCGCTGCGCCGCCGAGCTCAGCTCGTCCTCGCTGAGCGTGGTGACCGTGGCGGCGGGCCGTCCCGCGCTCGGGTCGGCTGGCTGCGATCGGGACGGACTGGCCATTGATGAAAGTCCTTTCCGGAAACGTCGTTTCGTCGGCTGCGTGCGCGGTGTGGCCGCGGCGGTCTCTTGACTTCCGCCCGGCTAGGATATTAGAACATGTTCTAGGTGTGGGAGTCACGCCGGAAAGGCGGTATGGAGTGTGACCATCGCCACCACTGACGAGCATAAAGCCGTTCAGGAGTCGATGCGCGGATGGGCCGCTTCGGTCCGTCCGATTGCAACAATGCGGGCCGGCGCGGCCGACTTCTGGCGCGCCTACTGGCCCGCGCTGGCCGAGATCGGGATCTTCCGGGTCGCGGTGGCCGAGGACGCGGGAGGTGCGGGCGGGTCGGTCTCCGATCTGGCCGTGCTGGTGGAACAGGCGGCGCACGATCTCGTCGGCGGCCCGGTACTCGCGACGGCTCTGGCCAATCTGATCACCGCCGGACAGCTCGACGAGGACCTGCCGTGCGGTGTGGCGCTCGACTTCGTCGTCGGTTCGACGGTGAGCGTACCCGTCGCGAGCGACGGCGTGTTGCTCACGGGTACCTGGGATTCCGTCGTCGGCGCCGCCCCAGGCACCGCCGTGCTGCTGCCGATCGACCAACCGCAAGGACAGCGGTGGTGCCTGGTCGCGCCCGACGCCGAGGGCCTGCGGGTGGAAGCGCTCGCGCCGCTGGATCCGAGCACGCCGCTGGCGCGGGTGCACTGCGCCGACCTGCGCGTGCCCGCCGAACGCGTATTCGTCGCGCCGCACGCGGCAGGGGACCTGCTCGTCGCGCTGGTCACCGCCGAACTGTCCGGCCTCGCGGGCTGGTGCCTCGAGACCGCGGTCGAGTACGCGAAGGTGCGCGAGCAGTTCGGCCGCAAGATCGGTTCGTTCCAAGCGGTCAAGCACATCTGCGCCTGGATGCTGTGCCGCACCGAACTCATCCGCGCCGCCGCGGCCGACGTCGCGGCGGCCGTGGACGACGGCGGAGCCGAACTGCCGATCGCGGCCGCCATCGCGGCCGCCATCGCCTTGGACGCCGCGGTGGAGACCGCGAAGGACTGTATTCAGGTGCTCGGTGGCATCGGCTTCACCTGGGAGCACGACGCGCACCTGTATCTGCGGCGGGCCACGGCCTTGCGCCAACTGCTCGGCGGTTCGGCGCACTGGCGGGCGCGGGTCACCGAACTGACCCGAAGGGGCCTGCGGCGCACCACCGGGGCCGATCGGGTCTTCGCCGAGGAAGGCGTGGCCGCTGTGGACGGCGACAGCGCGCACGAACTCGCCGCCGAGGTCGCGCGGATCGCGGCGCTGCCAGCCGACCGGCAGCGTGCCGCGCTGGTGGACGCGGGCCTGGTCATGCCGCACTGGCCGCGGCCATACGGACGCGCCGCGGACCCGATGACCGGCCTGGTGATCTCCGAGGAGCTGCGCCGTGCCGGACTCACCGCGCCGGACCTGGCCATCGGCGGCTGGGCGATCCCCACGCTGTTGCAGCACGGGACGCCGGAACAGATCGAGCGCTTCGCCTGGCCCACCTTGCGCGGCGAAGTGGTCTGGTGCCAGCTGTTCAGCGAACCAGAGGCGGGTTCCGACCTGGCGGCGTTGCGCACCACCGCGAAAAAGACCGACGGCGGCTGGGTGCTGCGCGGGCAAAAGGTGTGGACATCGCTGGGCGACAAGGCGAACTGGGCGATCTGCCTGGCGCGCACGGACCCCGACTCGCCCAAACACCGCGGCATCACGTACTTCTTGGTCGATATGCACAGCGCCGGGCTCGAGGTGCGCCCGCTGGTGCAGATCACCGGAGAGGCGCGTTTCAGCGAGGTCTTCCTCGACGATGTGTTCGTGCCGGACGATTGCGTGGTCGGCGCGCTGAACAACGGATGGAAGATCGCCCGCTCCACGCTGTCGACGGAGCGAGTCGCCATGGGTGGCAACGGCATCGGTCCGGTACTCGAAGAGCTGATCGCGAAATCGCCCGCCACCGGCCCCGGCACCGAGCTGGTGAACGACCGGCTCGGTGGATTCGTGGCCGAGGCGATCGCGGGCCTGCTGCTCGAGCAACGCGCCGCGGTGAAGATGCTCGCGGGCGGTGACCCCGGCGCGCAGAGCAGCGTGCGCAAGCTGGTCGGCGTGCGCCACCGCCAAGCGGTAGCGGAATTCGCCGCGGAGGCGGCGGGCCCGCTCGGCGCGCAGGACTCCGAGGTGACCAAGGAGTTCCTGCTCACGCGTTGCCTGTCGATCGCGGGCGGGACCGAGCAGATCCTGCTCACCGTGGCCGCGGAGCGGATTCTGGGGCTGCCTCGTGACGCGGACAGCTAGCCCTACAGCCAATCGGGAGACAAGCGTGGACTTCACCAGGGACGAGGGCCAGGACGCGGTGGCCGAGGTCGTCGTGAGC
Organism: Nocardia sichangensis; assembly: GCF_047200615.1. Lineage (NCBI taxonomy): Bacteria > Bacillati > Actinomycetota > Actinomycetes > Mycobacteriales > Nocardiaceae > Nocardia > Nocardia sichangensis. Next base: position 80,999 of record NZ_JBJZOK010000017.1, on the reverse strand, counting down.
TTGCTGGAGCGCGAACCGGCGCGCGACATGCGATTGTGGCCGAAGCTGGCCGACTCCGGCCTGCTCGTCGTCGCGTTGCCGGAACGGTTCGGCGGCGATGGGATGGGGCTGCTCGAGGTGTCGGCGCTGCTCACCGAACTGGCCACCGACGCGGTGGCGGTGCCGGCGCTGTCGACGCTGGGGTTGGGCGTGCTGCCGCTGGTGGCCTGCGCGCCGGAGCGCGTGCAGTCGCTCGTGCTGCCGGGGGTCGCCGAGGGCGCGGTGCTCACCGCGGCGCTGAGCGAACCGGGGGCGCCGTTCGTCCGCGAGCCGGAGACCACCGCCGTCGTCAGCGGCGACACGGTGCGCATCACCGGGCACAAGGTGGCGGTGCCGTACGCGGAGGAGGCGAGCTGGCTGCTCGTGCCGACCGACGCCGGTATCGCCGTGGTGGACGCGCAGGCCGTCGGCCTGACCCGCACGCCGACGCCGGTCTCCGGCGGCATTCCCGAGTACACGGTCCGGCTGGACCAGGTGCAGATTCCGGCCGACCAGCTGTGGCCGGTCGGTCTCGCCGATCTGCACCGGCTGGCGCTCGCCTCGATCGGATCGGTGGCCGACGGATTGCTCAAAGGCGCGATCACGCTCACCGCCGAGCATCTGCGCACCCGGCATCAGTTCGGCAGGCCGCTGGCCGAGTTCCAGGCGGTGGCCCAGCAGATCGCGGACCTGTACGTCGTCTCGCGGACCCTGCACGTGGCCGCGGTCTCGGCGAACTGGGCGCTGGCGCAGCCCGACGCGAGCCGGGAGCATCGCGAGCGCACCGACGACGACCTGGAGATCCTCGCCTACACCGTCGCCGCGGAACTGCCCGCGGCCATGCAGAAGTGCCATCACCTGCACGGCGGCCTCGGTGTGGACGTGACCCACCCGATGCATCGCTACTACTCACAAGCCAAGGACATCGCTCGCTGGCTCGGCGGCGCGTCGTTCCGGCTCGACCGATTGGGGGCGAGATGTTCATCGACCTGACCACCGAGCAACGCGGGCTGCGCGACGAATTGCGCGCCTACTTCGCCGATCTCGTGACTCCCGAGGAGGAGGCCGAGATGGCGGTGAACCGGCACGGTGACGCCTATCGCGCCGTGGTGCGCCGGATGGGCCGCGACGGCTGGCTCGGCGTCGGCTGGCCCAAGGAATACGGTGGCCAAGGCTTCGGGCCGGTCGAGCAGCAGATCTTCTTCAACGAGGCGGTCCGGGCCGACGTCCCGCTCCCGCTGGTGACGCTGCTGACCGTCGGACCGACTTTGCAGCAGTTCGGCACCGAGGAACAGAAGCGGCGGTTCTTGCCCGGAATCCTCTCCGGCGAGGTCCATTTCGCGATCGGCTACTCCGAGCCGGACGCGGGCACCGACCTCGCCTCGCTGCGCACCTCGGCGGTGCGTGACGAGTCCGGGGACTGGATCGTCAACGGGCAGAAGATCTTCACCACGGGCGCGCACGAGGCCGACTTCGTCTGGCTGGCCTGCCGCACCGGCTCGACCGAGTCGCGCCACCGCGGCATCACGATCCTGATCGTGGACACCACCGACCCCGGCTACTCGTGGACGCCGATCATCACCTGCGACGGCGCTCACCACACCAACGCGACCTATTTCGACAACGTGCGCGTCCCGGCGAACATGCTGGTCGGCGAGGAGAACCGGGGCTGGAAGCTGATCACGACGCAGCTCAACCACGAGCGGGTGAGCCTGGGGCCGTCCGGCAAGATCGAGCAGCTCTACGACCGGGTGCGCGACTGGGCGCAACCGCGCGGCGTGCTCGCCGAACTCGACGTGCGCAGGGCGCTGGGCCGCATCCATGCCATGGTCCGGTTGAACGAACTGCTGAACTGGCAGGTCGCCGCGACTGTGGACGGCGACCAGGCGCAAGTGATCGCCGACGCGTCCGCGACCAAGGTCTACTCCACCGAATCGCTCCAGGAGGCGGGCAGGCTCGCCGAGGAGATCGTCGGCCGCTACGGCGACCCGGCCGACCCGGCCACCGGCGAGCTGCTGACCTGGCTGGACCGCAGGACCAAGCAGAACCTCGTGGTCACCTTCGGCGGTGGCGTCAACGAGGTGATGCGCGAACTGGTCGCCTCGTCCGGTCTGCGGTTGCCGCGAGTACCCCGATAACGAGTGAAGGAGCCGCGCGTGCCGGAAACCACTACTCCGGAAGCGATCGTCGCCGCAGCCGAGGCCATCAAGGCGGCGGGTGCGAGCGCGCCCCGTTTCGGGCGCGATCCGGTGAACCAGCCGATGATCAACAACTGGGTCGAGGCGCTCGGCGACGCCAATCCGATCTATGTCGACGAGGAGGCGGCGCGCGCGGCGGGACATCCAGGCATCGTCGCGCCGCCCGCCATGGCCCAGGTGTGGACCATGTTCGGGCTCAACGGTTCTCGCCCCGCAGACGACCCGATGGGGTCGGCCACGGAACTGCTCGACGCCGCGGGTTACACCTCCGTGGTCGCCACGGATTGTCAGCAGACCTACCACCGCTACCTCGCGGTCGGCGAACAGGTCTCGGTCACCAGCACGCTGTCGGACATCCGCGGCCCGAAGCGCACCGCGCTGGGTGAGGGATGGTTCGTCACCTTCCAGACCACCTGGCGGGTCGGCGACGAGGTGGTCGCCGAGATGCTGTTCCGGCTGCTGAAATTCGCTCCCGGCACCGCCGCGCCGAAAGCCCCGGAGGGCGCGCGGGTCAAGCCGCTGGTCTCCTGGGACACCGAATTCTTCTGGGAAGGAACGAAAGCGGGCGAGCTGCGCATCCAGCGGCTGCCGGACGGCTCGCTGCGGCATCCGCCCATTCCCGCCATCTGGCAGGACAAGTCGAAACCGACCGATTACGTCGTCGCCTCCGGGCGCGGCACCGTGTTCAGTTACGTCGTGCACCACGCGCCGAAGGTGCCGGGGCGGCAGTTGCCGTTCGTGGTGGCGCTGGTCGAACTGGAGGAAGGCGTGCGCATGCTCGGTGAACTGCGCGGCATCGACCCGGCCGAGGTGCGGATCGGTCTGCCGGTCGAGGTGGGCTTCGAGAAGCTCGACGACGAGGCGACACTGCCGGTCTGGCAGGTGGTCTCGTGAGCGCCGCCGTGCGCGTGGGCACGGTGCTGCCCGAGCTGGTGATCGGCGCCGACCCCACGTTCGTGATCAGCACCGCCCTGGCCACCAGAGACTTCCAGGACGTGCACCACGACAGGGACAAGGCCGTCGCCCGCGGCTCGAAGGACATCTTCGTCAACATCCTCACCGACACCGGCTTGGTGCAGCGTTTCGTCACCGACTGGGCGGGCCCGCGCGCCGTCGTCAAGTCGATCGCGCTGCGCCTCGGCGTGCCGCTGTACGCCGGGGACACGCTGACGCTGACCGGCACGGTGACCGCGCTGGAGGGCGACGACATACACATCGACGTGGTCGGCAAGGACAGCCTCGGCGACCACATCACGGCTACGGCCGTCATCGCGTTGCGGAGGGCCGATGTCTGAGCAGAAGATTTCCGGCCGTGCGGCCATCGTCGGCATCGGCGCCACGGATTTCTCCAAGGACTCCGGACGCAGCGAACTGCGCCTGGCCGCCGAGGCGGTCACCGCCGCACTGGCCGACGCGGGCCTGACGCCCGCCGACGTGGACGGCCTGACCACGTTCACCATGGACACCAACACCCAGGCCGCTGTGGCCAGGGCGGTCGGCATTCCGCAGCTGAAGTTCTTCAGCCACATCGGCTACGGCGGCGGCGCGGCCTGCGCCACCATTCAGCAGGCCGCCATGGCGGTGGCCACCGGCGTCGCGGACGTCGTGGTGGCCTACCGCGCGTTCAACGAGCGGTCGGTGTCGCGGTTCGGGCAGTTCTCCACGGCGCTGGCCACCGCGCCCACCTCGTCGGGCATCGACGCGGGCTGGTCCTACCCGCAAGGACTGGGCACCCCGGCCGCGCAGGTCGCGATGGTCGCCCGGCGCTATATGCACGTCTACGGGGCCACCAGCGAGGACTTCGGCCGCGTGGCCGTCGCCGACCGCAAGCATGCCGCGGTGAACCCCGCGGCCTTCTTCTACGGCAAGCCGATCACGCTGGCGGATCATCAGAATTCCCGCTGGATCGCCGAGCCGCTGCACCTGCTGGATTGCTGCCAGGAGTCCGACGGCGGCGTCGCGATCGTGGTCACCAGCGTCGAGCGGGCTCGCGACCTGCCGCAGCGGCCCGCCGTCATCGCCGCGGCCGCCCAGGGTTCCGGCGCCGACCAGTACGTGATGACCAGCTACTACCGCGACGCCATGACCGGCCTGCCGGAGATGGGCCTGGTCGGTGAGCAGCTGTGGGCGCAGAGCGGGTTGCGTCCGGAGGACATGCAGGCCGCCATCCTGTACGACCACTTCACCCCGTTCGTCCTCATGCAACTGGAGGAACTCGGGTTCTGCGGCCGGGGCGAGGCGAAGGAGTTCGTCGCCGACGGCGCCATCGAGGTCGGCGGACGCCTGCCCCTCAACACGCACGGCGGCCAGCTCGGCGAGGCGTACATCCACGGCATGAACGGCATCGCCGAGGCGGTGCGCCAGATCCGCGGCGTCTCGGTCAACCCGGTCGCCGACCTGACCAACATTCTGGTCACCGCGGGCACCGGCGTGCCGACCTCCGGCCTCGTCCTCAGTGCGGACTGATCAGGTCGGCCGCGCCTGCCTGCTTCAGCACTCCGGCACCCGTCATGGTGGGTCCGGAGTGCTGACGGGTGTGCGAACCGCCGCCGGTGCGGGGGGCGCGTAGCTTGGGGCAAGTGGTGGCCAGGCATTTGGTGGATGTGCATGTGTTGCTGCTGCGCGGCGCGGAATTATTGCTGAGCAGGCGGCGCAGCGCGGACGAGTTCGACGGGCTGTGGCACCTGCCCGCCGGAAAGCTCGAGGTGGGGGAGTCGGTGCTCGCCGCAGTGGTCCGCGAAGCGCACGAAGAGGTCGGCGTGGTGATCGATCCGGCGGATCTGCGGCACGTCCATTCCGCGCACGTCGTCGAGTCCGAACGGGAAGCCCGGGTCGGGTTGTTCTTCGAGACGCGCCGCTGGTCGGGCGAGCCGGTCAACCGCGAGCCGGACAAGTCCTACGAGCTGCGGTGGTTCTCGCTCGCGAACCTTCCGGAAACCCTCATTCCGTATCCGGCCGCCGGTATCCACGGCTACCTCACCGGCGTGACCTACAGCCAGCGGGGCTGGCCCAGCTGATCACACGCGCAAGTGCGCGGCGAGAACGCGGGCGAGCTGCTGGACGCTCTCCGGCGTGTCCGGGCGCAGGGCGGTGCGATTGCCCGCGAAGCGGTCGAAGACGGCTCCCTCGATGACGGCGACGAAATCCGCGGCCCGGATATCCGGATCGGGCGCGCCCATGGCGCGGAACAGGTCGCGGGCGCGGTCGACGGAGAACAGGCTGCGCACCAGCCGGGGATGCAGGTCGGGATCGTCCAGCAGATCGATCAGCAGAGCGTGCCGTGCGATCAGGTGACCGCGCCGTTGCGCGAGTAGCCGGTCCAGCCAGGCCGCGATGGTTTCCGCGACCGGTTGCCGGTCGGCGGTCGGCGTCAACGCGGCAGCGGCGAAATCGTCGCGGGTGCGGGTGGTGATCCGCTCCACGATGGCCTCGATGAGGGCGCGTTTGGTGCGGAAGTAGTAGGAAGCCGAACCGGCGGGCAGGCCCAGTTCCGTGTCCAGCGCGCGGTGGGTGAGCGCGCGCAGGCCGCGTGCCGCGATCACTTCGATGGCCGTGTCGACGAGGAGCGCACGCCGGTCGCCTGTGGACATGATCACCCTTCCTGGCCGCCGCGCGGCCTCGTCCTCTACAAATGTAGAGGACTTTGGAGGTGCCGTGGAACTACGGTGGGATGCCGAGCAGGCGCGGGCGGCGGCGCGGTTGCGCGAGTTGGTCGATCGGCGCGGCAGGCCGAGCCGACGGAGCCGTGGCGTCTACCTCCACGGCAGGCCCGGGCGCGGCAAGACCATGCTCATGGACCGGTTCTTCGCCGAGGTGGCATCGGAACGCAAGCGGCGCTACCACTTTCACCAGTTCTTCGCGAGCCTGCACGCCGCGGCGCACGCGTCCGGCTCGATCGATGCCGCGGTGGACGCGCTGCTCGGCGACGCCCTGCTGGTCTGCTTCGACGAATTCCACGTCCACGACATCGGCGACGCGATGCTGTTCGCCCGGCTGCTCGACGCGCTGTTCGCCCGCCGCGTCGCGCTGGTGGTGACGTCGAACTATCCGCCCGCCGAGCTGCTGCCGAATCCGTTGTTCCACGACCGGTTCGTGCCGACGATCGAGCGAATTCTCGCGAACATGGACGTGGTCGCCGTCGACGGCGCGATCGACTACCGGACCCTCGGTGCCCGGGGCGCCGGTACCGGATTCGCGGCCGGGCGATACGTCGTGGCGCCCCGATGGCACATGACCGTGGAAGCGTTGTCGGCTTCGTCCTCCCGCAATAATGATGCGACACAACAGGAAATCGAATCGATCGTCGAGATATCCCTCGGTGCCAGAAGTTTGCGGGCGATTGCGACGGACGGAGGCGCACTCGTCATCGACTTCGCCGCATTGTGCGGTACCCCAACTTCCGCGGCGGATTATGTTGCGCTGGCACAACGTTTTCCGCGCTGGGAAATCCGGGATGTACCACCGCTGCGCACAGTTCCGCCCGACTGGACGATGCGTTTCGTGAACGTCGTCGACGTGCTCTACGACGCCGATCGTGCACTCACCGTCATCGCGTCCGCAGCGCTCGGCGAGCTGGTGCGGGAGGTGCGGGAAGTGCCGGATATCTCACGTTTGACGAGTCGGCTTTGTGCATTGTCCCAATCCTCGGCCGAAATCGTCCGGTAGGCACCGTCGCGATGGCCGACCCGCCGCCTCCCCGCACAGTTGCGGTTTAGGAGGAAGGACTGCGAAGTATTCCATTCCATCCCGAGCGGACCGCCCGGCATGTAACTATGTGGCTGTTTTGTGGAGTACTCAGATTTGGTGGTAACGCAGTGGCCAGGGCGCGAGCGCCGATATCGCGCGTGATCGTGCTGATCACGCTGCTGGCTTTTGCCGCCATCGCATTGCACGGATACATCCCAGGAATCACGGAGAGCGAGTCGCGCAGGCAAGTCCCGTCCGCGTTGTCGGTCGCTCTGATGCCCGTGTTGCTGACCGTATCGATCGTCATCCTGCTGGCGGGCGTCATCGCCAGCCAGCACCGGTTGCCGCTGGCCATGCCGGAGCCCGAACGCGCGGACGAGCGCAAGCAGTGGCGGTTGGGGCGCGTGGGCCTGGCAGTGCTCGGTGCGCTCGCGCTGCTCGGCGTGCTGTTCGCGGCTGTGACGGCGATCTACTTCATCGGCGCGGGCAGGCCGAGCGAACCCGCGCGCCCGGCGACCCCCGCCACCACCACGGGCGCCGCGCCGGAGCAGGGGACCCCGCCGCCCGCCGAACGCGAGCCCAGGTCGGCGGAGTTGACCGGAACGGCGCTGGTGCTGGCCGGAATCGCGGCCGCGGGCCTGGTGACGGTGGCGATGAGCGGTTTGGTCGTGGTCGCGGTGTCGTCCCGGCGCAAGCCCGTCCCGGCGCAGGCGCCCGGGGTCGCGCCGACGCCCACCGTGGCCGACTCGCTGGCCCGCGCGGCCGAGCTGGGCTTGGCCGCGATGAACGCCCCGGGCCAGGACCCGCGCACCGCGATCATCGCCTGCTACGTCGCGATGGAGCGCGGCCTCGCCTCCGACCGCGCCGCCGCTCCGCTCGCCTCGGACACCCCGATGGAAGTGCTGGCCCGCGCGTTCGAACGCGGCGCGCTGCACGACGCGTCCGCCCGCGAACTGGTCGCCTTGTTCGAGGAGGCCAGGTTCAGCCCGCACGCCATGCTCGAATGGCAGCGCATGCGAGCCGAGCAACTGCTGCGCATCGTGCTCGCCGATCTGCAAGGGGAGGTGCCCGCGTGACCGGCCGGGTGAGAAAGGACATCGCGTGAATCGGATGGGGGTGGTGATCACCGGGGTGATCGTCATCGCGGTGATCGAGCTGGTCGCCGTCGAGCGCGCCCGCGGGCTGCTGCTGATCGTCGCGGGCATCCCGGTCGCGGTGGCGCTTGGCTGGCTGATCTGGTCGCTGCTCGAACGCGCCGAGGCCGGGGACGCCGACGAGTTCGACGACATGGAGAACGGCCCGGCCGAGATGTTGCAGCGCTGGCACGCCAGGGCGGAGATGCTCGCCGACCGGGCGGACGGCAGTCGTGCCGATTGGGACCGGCACCTGCGTCCTCTGCTGGCCAAGGAGTTCGAGCTGTCCAGCGGCCAGCGAGTGGCGAAGAACCGCAGAGCGGTCGAGGCGGCGGGTGTCCACCAGTTCGGGCCGGAACTGTGGCGCTGGGTGGACCCGGCCAATTCGGCCCTTCGTGATCAAGCCGGCAGGGCACCGGGACGTGCGGCGCTGGACGAGATCCTGAGCCGCCTGCAGAGAATGTGAAATGGGTTGAGGCAAGTGCGGGTACACACATGACCATGCCGATGGACATGACCATCCAGCGCAGCGAGGCCGTGCTCCGGGAGTTGTCCCGGGTCGTGGTCGGCAAGCAGGACGAGTTGCAGTTGATCATGATCGCGGTGCTGTCCGGTGGGCATGTGCTGATCGAGGACTTACCCGGTCTCGGCAAGACGCTCATCGCGAGATCGTTCGCGGCCGCGCTCGGGTTGCAGTTCACCCGGGTGCAGTTCACCCCGGACCTGCTGCCCGCGGATCTGCTCGGTTCGACGATCTACGACATGTCCTCGGGCCGGTTCACCTTCCGTCGCGGGCCGGTGTTCACCAACGTGCTGCTGGCCGACGAGGTGAACCGCACACCGCCGAAGACACAGGCCGCGCTGCTGGAGGCGATGGCCGAGGGACAGGTCAGCATCGACGGCGAGACGTTCCTGCTGCCGCAACCGTTCATCGTGCTGGCCACCGACAACCCGATCGAGTACGAGGGCACCTACCCGCTGCCGGAAGCGCAGCTCGACCGCTTCGCCATCCAGCTGCGGTTGGGCTACCTGTCCGAGCACGACGAGACGCAGATGATCCGCCGCAGGCTGGAGCGCGGGGCGCAGGTGCCGCAGGTCAACCAGGTCGTCGACGCCAACGGTTTGCTGGAGATGCGGCAATCCGTCGAGTACGTGACCGTGCACCCCGACGTGGTGAGCTATGTCGTCGCGCTGGCGTCGGCGACCCGAGGGCACCCTCAGGTCGAGGTCGGCGCCAGCCCTCGCGCGGAACTGGACCTGGTGCAGATGTCCCGGGCGCGGGCTCTGCTGCTCGGCCGCGACTACGTGATTCCCGAAGACGTCAAGGCGCTGGCGATCCCGGCCATGGCGCACCGGATCACGCTGCGGCCGGAGATGTGGGTGCGCCGCATCCGCGGCGAGGACGTGATCACCGAACTGCTGCGCCGTCTGCCGGTACCGCGCGCCACCGTGACATGAGGCACCGCGACGCCAGTTCCGCGGTCGACGCCGAATTGCGGTGGCGACCCGCACCGCTGGTCTTCATGCTCGCGGGGTGCGCCGCCGCGGCCCTGGTGCTCGCGGTGGTCCTCGGCCGGTGGCAACTGCTCGTGTTCGCCGCGCCGCTGCTCGGCGTGCTGGCAACCGCGCCGTGGCAGCAGTCCTCGACCAGGATCCAGGTCGACGGCGGCGGCACGCTGCGCTGTTTCGAGACCGAGGAGGTGACGCTGACCGTCGCCGCCTTCGTGGAGAAAGGGCATGCGCTGCTGCGCTTGAAGCCGGAGCGTTCGGCCGGCTTGGAGATCCAGATCGAGGAGGCCGGCGATTCCGGAATCGCGCCCGCCGGGTTGCGGCTCGCGCTCTCGGCGGCCAGGTGGGGGCGCTACCCGATGTCGGTGCGGGTCTCGGCGCTGAGCCCAGCCGGGCTCGCCGTCGCCACCGCGGTGCTGCCCGCGGGGCAGCTGTTCGTGTACCCGATCACCGATCCGCAGCGAATGCGGTTGCCGCGCACCGAACTTCCCGAGCGGCTCGGCACCCACCTGACCCGCAGGCACGGCCCCGGCGTCGAGTACGCGGACATCCGCGCCTACGCCCCCGGCGACCAGTTGCGCATCGTGAACTGGCCGGTGAGCGCGCGGCGCGGGCGGCTGTACGTCACCGAGCGGCTGACCAATCGTTCGGCGGATGTCGTTGTGCTGGTGGACACCTCGCAGCAAGCGCCGGGACCGGCGACCGATTCGCTGGAGCTGTCGGTGCGCGGCGCGGCGCAGGTGGTGCAGTCGACCTTGCAGGCGGGCGACCGGACCGCGGTGGTCTGCTTGGGCCAGGCGCCGCGCTGGCTGCGGCCGGACATCGGGCGGCGCCAGTTCTACCGCATCGTGGACACCGTGCTCGACGTGGGCGACGAACACATCCCGACCACCGGCACCCTCGCGCCGCACTCCGCCGTTCCGCTCGGCGCGATCGTCGTGGCCTTCTCCACCCTGCTGGACACACAGTTCGCGCTTGCGCTGATCGATCTGCGCAAGCGCGGGCACGTGGTGGTCGTGGTGGACGTCCTGCGCGGCACGCCGTTCCGCGAGGACCTCGACCCGATCCTGGCCAAGATGTGGCAGCTCGAGCGCGCGGCGATGTACCGGGACATGGGCACCGTCGGCGTCGACATCGTCGCGTGGCCGGAAGACGCGCGCCTGGACCAGATCATGCGGGTGCTGCCGGAGCACCGCAGGACCGTACGGGTGCGCCGATGACCAGATTCCTCGCCGTTCTCTCCGGGGTGCTGCTGGTGGCGTCGGTGGCGCTGCTTGAGCCGTGGATCGGCGTTCCCGCCCTGGTCTTCGTCGCGCTCGGCTGGTGGCTGCGGCCGCTGGCGGTCTGCGCGGTGCTGCTCGCGCTCGCCGTGCTCGCGGTCGCCGACGCGGGTGTGCTCGCTTCCGCGGCGACGGGTCTGGTGGCCACGACCTATCTGCTCAACGCCGCCACGGTGACCGCGCCGCACGGCGTGGTGCCGACCACGATCCCGTCCGTGACCGGTGCGGTCGGCTTCACGGCGGTCGCCGTCGTCGCCGCTCTCGTCCCGCTGCGCTTGGCTTGGGCGCCGCTGGCCGCGCCGGTGCTCGTGCTGCTTTTGTACGCGCTGGTGATCCAGGGCGCCGCGGCCCGGCGCGGGCGCGGCGATCGCGAACTTCCGGCGACGGGCGAAGCCTGACGCGGAGGCGAGAGCCCTCGGCGCCGAGACCGTGTCGGTATGAACCGCGAAAGCCACACGGTCGTGCGCGTACCGTTCGGTGGTGCGAGGGCGGTCCCGACGGACGAGGTCCCCCCGCTGAGGCTCCGCAGGCGTGATCGAGGGAGATGGACAACCGCGGGAGGTCTTATGACGTTCGCCGAGTTCGATCGAATGACCGCCACGTCCACGACCTTGTGCGGGCCGCGTCGGTCGCCTGGGCGCGCAGCGCTGTCGGCTCGGCTTCGGAGCGGCTCGTGGTGACATTGGACCGGTTGGCGAACGTGCTGAGTGGCTACGGAATCCGCTTGCGGTTGGGTTCGGTGCCCCGGTCCACCCGATTGCGCAGCGTGGTGATCCACGCGGCCGATCAGGGGCCCGTGGAAGCGGGCGACGTGCTGCTGGGGATAGGGGCACGCTCGCTGTCGGAGGTGGTGGAATGGGCGGTCTCGGCGGGTGCTGTCGTCGCAGTCTTTCGTGGGGGTGCGGAGACCGAGCACGAGCCGGATATCGATGGCGTGGCGGTGCTGGTGGTCGATCCCGCGGTGGCCTGGAGCGAGCTGGCCGCGGTCGTTTACGGATTGGTGCTGGAAGGACGCGAGACCGAGGCCGGTCGCGGCCCGACCGATTTGTTCGCCTTGGCCGACAGCGTGGCCGACGCTGTCGGGGGCGCGGTGACGATCGAGGACCGGCGGTCTCGGGTGCTGGCGTATTCGAAGCCGAAGCAGCACCTCGATCCCGCCCGCGTCGAGACGATCCTCGGTAGGGAGATGCCGCCGTGGTTGCGGGCCCTGTTCGACGCGCGCGGTGTCTTCGCGCATTTGGCCGCCTCGGATGAGCCGTTGTTCGTCGCCGCGGACGCCGAACGCGGTGTGACGGGGCGGATGGTCGTGGCCGTGCGGGTGGGCAGGCAACTGCTGGGGTCGATATGGGTGTCGTGCCCGGCGCCGTTACGCGGGGCCCGGCGCACGGCCTTGGCCGATGGTGCGCGCACGGTGGCCTTGCACCTGTTGCGGTCGCGGGCCAGCGCGGACCTGGAGCGTCAGGTGGAAGCCGATCTGGTCATTCGTCTACTGGAGGGTGCGGCGGACGCGGCGACGGTGGCCAGCAGACTGGGGCTGGCGCCGGAGAACTTGCGGGTGATCGCGCTGCGGGATCGAGACGCGCACGAGCGGCACGCCGCGCTGCTGTTGATCTTCGAGCGAGCGACGACCGGATTCGGCTGGTCCCGTTCGACCCGCAGCGCCTTGGTCGGCGACACCGTCTACACCGTGCTCCCCGCTGATTCCGCTGCGGCGGCACGCCGCTGGGTCGGTGAGTTACAGGCCGCGCTGCCCGTGGGGATGACAATGACGGCCGGCGTCAGCGGTCTCGCACGGGCCACGGAATTGGCGTCGGCGCGCCGAGAAGCCGACGAGTGCCTGGCGCTGCACGAGGCCCGGCCCGCGGCGGCCGAGCCTCAGTACGTGGCTACGCTGCGCGCCTGGTTGCAGGCGCAGGGCGACTCGGCCCAAGCGAGCGCGCGGCTCGGCGTGCACGAGAACACCGTCCGCAACCGGCTGCGCAAGATGGCGGAGGTGACCGATCTCGGCTTGGACGATCCGCGCAAACGTCTCGCCATGATGATCGAACTCGCCGTCGCCGACACCGACTGACCCGGCCCGCTGTGCCGTCGCCACAAATCTCCGCCCTCCGATTGTCCGATCAGCGCAATCGATCGCCTCGCCGCCACGCCACCATGGGGTTGAGCCGGAAAGGAGGTATCGGAGTGAGGAACATGCAGGTACGTGAGGTGATGCGGAGGCCGGTCACCACCGTTCGGCGCGAGGATACGGCGCGCGATGCGGCGCTGATGCTCGCCGAACTGCGGTACGCGGCGCTGCCCGTGCTCGACGGGGACGACCGCCTCATCGGAATGCTCACCAGCGGTGACCTCTTGCGGTCCGGAGAACTCGACGACGCTGTCGGCGCGGTGATGACCACGCCGGCGGTCGCCCTGCCCCAGACCGCGGCACTGGCCGAGGGTATGAGCAGGCTGGTGACCCACGGACTACGCAGTCTGCCGGTCGTCGACGCCGAGGACCGCGTGGTCGGCATGTTCAGCCGCGGCGACGCGCTGCGGCTCATGCTCACCCCGGACGACGCGCTCTCGGCCGATGCGCAGCGCCTGCTCGATCAATACCGCGGCGCGCGGCGCTGGCAGGTCACCGTCGACGACGGCGACGCCACCGTCTACGGCCGGTTCGCCGACGAATCCGAACGACGCATCGCCGTCGCCTTGACCCGCACCGTGCCCGGCATCCGCACCGCGAGCATCGCGCTCACACCCGCCGCGGCCGAGCATTGACCACCAACCAGCCCTGGAGTCGACGATGACCCACGCATACCCCGTTCAACGCGCGAGCCTCAGCGAACACCTACCCCTGCTGCGCGCCGCACTCGAGCAGCAACGCCGCTTCCGCCTGCAACAGCTGGCCGAACTCGAAGCCGAGCTCGACCGCGCAGGGGAACCCGCCGACGCGGCTGACGCGGCCAGACACGAGGTCGACGGCAAACTGGCCGCGGCGGCACGGCAAGCGCTGGCCGACATCGAGGCCGCTCTGCTGCTCATCGCCGCCGGACGATACGGCCGCTGCCGCCGCTGTCACGCCGAGATCCCGATTCGGCTGCTGCGCACCATTCCCACCACACAGTGGTGCTTGCGGTGCCATCGGCATCTCTCGTCCGCCGACGGGTCCCGGGTGATACGGGGGCAGCGGCCTGGGCGCCGCTCCCGATCGCCGCGACGCGGCCTGCAGGCGAAACGAGAGGCGCTCGCATGCCGCTGACCGTCGATGCTCCAGGACGGCACCGGCCTGGAGTCGCCCGGACCGGCACTCACGGCCGGTTTCCCGGCCGGGTCGGACGCGGCCCGGCCGCGAACCGCTGGGGTGAAGCTGTGGAGTGATTCCTCAGGCGGGCCGGAACCGCAGCTCGACATCGCCCAGAACCGGCGCGTCGTCGCGTTCGACCACGGTCGCGGCGATGGTGAGCCGATCGTCCTCGCGCCAGATCCGGGTGCGGATCGTCTCGCCCGGGTACAGCACACCGGCGAACCGGGCGCGGAAACCGGTGACGCGACTGACGTCGGAGTCGAGCACGATGTCGGTCGCGGTCTTGCACACGATGCCGTAGGTGCACAGCCCGTGCAGGATGGGCGCGGGAAATCCGGCCGCGCGGGCGAATTCGGGGTCGGAGTGCAGCGGGTTGCGGTCGCCGGACATCCGGTAGAGCAACGCCTGCTGCGACAGCGTCGGCGTGGTGACGTCGAAATCCGGAGCGCGATCCGGCAATTCGGTCTTGGTGCTCGGCCCGCGCTCGCCGCCGAAGCCGCCCTCGCCCTTGGCGAAGATGGAGGAGCGCTCCGTCCACAGCGCCGCGCCGTCGGAGCCGGTGACGGTGTGCTCCTGCACGATGACCGCGGCCGAGCCCTTGTCCCAGACCTCGGCGATCCGGCTGACCTTGGTCGCCTTGCCCGCCGCCGGGATCGGCCGGTGCACCTCGACCTCCTGGTGGCCGTGCACCACCTTCGCCAGGTCGATCTCGACGCCGGGGAAGCTCACCTTGGGCGGCTCGGTCTCGTGGACGGTCGCCGCCACGGTGGCGAAGGTCGGCAGCACCTGCGGTTCCCGATCGTCGAGATAGCGCAGTTCGGCCGGGTCGGTCCAGCGCGTACCCGCGCCGAGGCCCAGCTGATACAGCTGCACGTCCGACGCGGTCCAGGCGAACTCCCGGCTCGGCAGTTGCGCGCCGAGCGCGATCTTCGGGTCGATGGGCATCAGTTCTCCTTGTGCATGAATGTGGATCGATCCGGATCTACCGCGCCGCGTCCGGGGCCGCGCCGGGAATCGATGCGCCTTCGGGTCGATCCTGCTCGGCGCGACCGCGGCCGGCCAGTGCGCCGCCCGGTCGGTGGGATGGGAGAGTGGCTCGCGCTCTGCGGCGGGCTTCCTCCGGCGAGATGGGCGCGCGGTGCGGGACAGGTCCAGCGCGACCCGCACCGCTTCGAACGTCAGGCCTCCGCCGCGGCGACTGCGGGCTGCTCCTTCTTGCGCTTGACGATGTCCAGCACCGCGAGGTAGCCGAAGGCGATCGCGGGGCCGATGGTGGCGCCGGGCCCGGCATACGTGTGGCCCATCACCGGTGTGGAGCAGTTGCCGGAGGCGTACAGCCCCTCGATGACGCTGCCGTCCTCGCGCAGCACCCGCCCGGCGGTGTCGGCCACCAGTCCGCCCTTGGTGCCCAGATCGCCCGGCACGATCTTGGCGGCGTAGTACGGGCCCTCCACCAGCGCGGCCAGGCACGGGTTGGGCCGCACGGTCGGATCGCCGTAGTACCGGTCGTAATGGCTGTCGCCGCGGCCGAAGTCCTCGTCCTTCCCGGTCTCGGCGAAGCCGTTGAAGCGGGTGACGGTAGCGGCCAACTCGTCGGCGGGCACGTCGATCTTGCCTGCCAATTCCTCGATGCTGTCGGCCTTGACGATGAAGTCGTTTTCCATCCACCGGGACGGAAAACGCTGACCGGGCTGTAGCCCGGCGAAGATGTAGCGGTTCCGGTAGCGCTGGTCGAACACCAGCCACGCGGGGATGTTCTCGCCCGGCCCCTCGCCCTGCCCGTACTCGCCGCCGTACATGGTGTGCACCGCCTCGACGTAAGGAGCGGACTCATTTCCGAATCGCTTGCCGTCGGCGTTCACCATGATGCTGCCGGGCAGGTTCCGTTCGGCCAGCGCGAACCACGGTTTGCCGCCCTTGAAGATGGTCGGCCCCCACCAGGCGTCCTCCATGAAACCGATGGCCGCGCCCGCCGCCATGCCCGCTTGGATGCCGTCGCCGGTATTGGCGGCCGCGCCGGTGGTCCACTCGGTGGTGATGGGCTGGCGCTGGTATTTGGTGCGCATTTCCGCGTTGTGCTCGAAACCGCCGCTGCCCAGGACGACGCCGTAGCGGGCGGTGAAGGTGACCGGCTCGCCCTCGTGCAGCGCGTTGACGCCGGTGACGACGCCGTCGGTCACCACGAGGTCGGTCATCGGGGTGTTCAGCAACAGCGGCACGTTCGCGTCCATGAGCCCCTTGCGCATGCCCGCGATGATGGCCTGCCCCATGCCGACGATGTGTTTGCGGGTGAACTTGGCCCAGTAGGTGCGCGCGCCGACGCGCATTGCCCGGAGCATGCCCTTCGGATGCCGCCGAATCAGATTGAGCCGGACGAAGTCGGCCTGCATGACCACCACGTTCAGCGGAGCCTTCGCGTACGGCGGCTCCAGGTTGAACCGCTCGTCGCCGAGGATCTTCGTGTCGAACGGCTTGGGCTCGCACGAGCGCCCCTCGGGCCGCCCGCCCGGCGCTTCGGGATGGTAGTCGGAGTAGCCGGGCACCCACGTCATCTTCAGGGGCGAGTGATCGAGCACGAAGTCCAGCGCTTCGGCCCCGCGATCGATGAAGGTGTCGACCCGTTCGGAGGGGACGACGTCGCCGATGATGCTGTGCAGGTAGGTCCGTGCGTCCTCGCGGTCGTCGGGCCGACCGGACGCGCGCAGCGCCTTGTTGCCCGGGATCCACACGCCGCCGCCGGAGCGCGCGGTCGACCCGCCGTAGTGCGCGGCCTTCTCGATGACCACCACGCTCAGGCCGTTGTGGGCCGCGGTGAGGGCGGCGGTCATGCCGGCGGCGCCGCTGCCGACCACCACCACGTCGTATTCCCGATCAGTCATGTAGAACACGTTATAGAATGGACGCGCCATTGGTCTATGTTGTGTGGCAGAAGACTTGCTCGACGTTCCGTTTGTCGAGGAAACTTGTTTCAGTTTCAGACCGGAGTTAAGAACATGGGCCTCGAATGGGACCTGGCCACCGACGTTGTCGTGGTCGGATACGGCGCCGCGGGGGCGGCGGCCGCGCTGGAAGCGACCGAGGCGGGCGCGCAGGTGCTCGTGCTCGAACGCTTCGCCGGAGGCGGGACGTCGGCGCTGTCGGGCGGCATCATCTACGCGGGCGGCGGCACCTCCGTGCAACGGGAGGCCGGGGTGGAGGACACCCCGGAGGCCATGTACGCCTACCTCGAGCGCGAGGTCGGCGACGCGGTCGCCCCCGAGACGTTGCGCCGGTTCGTCGACGAGAGCCCGGAACTGATCGAGTGGCTGAAGGCGCACGGCGTTCCGTTCGAAGCCTCGCTGTGCCCGTACAAGACTTCCTACCCCAACGACCGCTACTACCTGTACTACTCCGGCAGCGAGATCTCCGGCGCGTTCCGCGACATCCCGCCCGCCCAGCGCGGACATCGGGTAAAGGGAAGGGGCACTTCGGGAAAGCAGCTCACCGGCCCGCTCGCCGCCGCCGCGTCCAGGGCGGGCGTGCGCGTGGAGACCCTCACCCGGGTGACCCGACTGATCACCGACGGCGCGGGCGCGGTGATCGGCGTCGAGTGCCACACCTTGCGCGACGCGCCCGGCCGGGTCCGCGACCGTTACACCCGCATGGCGAAGGTCGCGGCCAAGCCCGGCATCTACTACCCGCCGCTGCGACGGGCACTGGAACAGCGGCTGGACCTGCTGGAACGCCGGTACGGCAGGACGATCCGGGTGCTCGCGCGGCGCGCAGTGGTGCTCAGCGCGGGCGGGTTCATCGCCAATCGCGAGTTGGTGCGGCAGTACGCGGCCGCCTTCCACGGCGGTCTCGCCCTCGGCACCACCGCCGACGACGGCAGCGGCATCCTGATGGCCGAGCAGGTCGGCGCGGCCGTGGATCACATGGACAACGTCTCCGCGTGGCGATTCCTGCTGCCGCCGAGCGCGTTCACCGCGGCGCTGCTGGTGGACGCCGATGGCAGGCGGGTGATCGACGAGACGCGCTACGGCGCCGCGGTCGGCAACAAGCTGATCACCGAGCACGGCGGCAAGGGGTGGCTGCTGGCCGACAACCCTCTGATGCGCACCGCGATCGGGCAGATCGGCAAGCAAGGAGCCTGGTTCCAGCGCGGGCAGTTCGAGACCATGCGTCGCACCGCGATTCGCGGCGCGACGCTGGAGGAAGCCGCGGCGAAGGCGGGCATCGACCCGGCCGGGCTGCGCGCGACGGTCGACGCGCACAACACCGCGATCGAGAACGGCGCCCCCGATCCGGTCGGGAAACCCGCCGAGTTCACCGAACCGGTCCGTACCGGCCCCTTCTGGTTGTTGGATGTGGGCATCAAACCGAGCCTGACCAACCCGTGCCCCATGCTCACCCTCGGCGGCGTCGTCGTGGACGAGCGCACCGGCGCGGTCAAGACGGCCGAGGGCGCCGACATCCCCGGGCTCTTCGCGGCCGGGCGCACCGCGGTCGGCGTCTGCTCCAAGTCCTACGTCAGCGGGCTGTCGCTGGCCGACTGCGTCTTCTCCGGCCGCAGGGCGGGGCGGTCGGCCGCGGGCGAGCAGGTCTCGGCGCTGGAAAACGCAACAGTGGAAGGAAATTAGCGTGCTGTCCGACGCGGTACGAACCGAACTGGCCGACGAACTCGAGCGCGCCGAGCGCGACCGGGTGGCGATCGATCCGCTGATCGCCCGCCACCCCGACATCGACGTGGTCGACGCCTACGAGATCCAGCTGATCAACATCCGCCGCAGGCTCGACGCGGGCGCGCGCGTGGTCGGGCACAAGGTGGGCCTGTCCTCGAAGGCCATGCAGCAGATGATGGGCGTGGACGAGCCCGACTACGGGCATCTGCTCGCGGAAATGGAAGTCTACGAGGACGTTCCGGTGGAAGCGGGCCGGTATCTGTTCCCCCGGGTCGAGGTGGAGGTCGGGTTCGTGCTCGGCGCCGACCTGCCCGGCGCGGAGTGCACCGAAGAGGACGTGCTCGCCGCCACGGTCGCCTTCGCGCCCGCGATCGAGTTGATCGACTCGCGGATCAAGGACTGGAACATCGGCCTGGCCGACACCATCTCCGACAACGCGTCTTCGGCGGGCTTCGTGCTCGGCGCGCAGCGTGTCGCGCCGAAGGACATCGACATCAAGGCCATCGACGCGGTGCTCACCCGCAACGGCGAGGTGGTCGCCGAGGGCCGCAGCGACGCGGTCCTGGGTGATCCGGTGATCGCGGTGGCCTGGCTGGCGCGCAAGGTCGCGAGCTTCGGTGTCCGGTTGAAGGCAGGTGACATCGTGCTGCCCGGCTCGT
Source organism: Nocardia sichangensis (assembly GCF_047200615.1). NCBI lineage: Bacteria > Bacillati > Actinomycetota > Actinomycetes > Mycobacteriales > Nocardiaceae > Nocardia > Nocardia sichangensis. The sequence continues at coordinate 61,566 of NZ_JBJZOK010000017.1, read as the reverse complement.
GCACCCGCGCCATCGACGCCCGTCCGGGCGATGACTTCCACGCCGAGTTCGCCGGACTCGGCTCTGTCCGTTTGCAATTCACCTAGGGAGGCTGTCGTGTCCAACGGGACCGTCACCGCCGCGATCGTCGGGTCCGGCAACATCAGCACCGATCTGCTCTACAAACTGCTGCGCTCGCAGAAGATCCAGCCGCGTTGGATGATCGGGATCGACCCGGACAGCGAGGGGCTGAAGCGGGCGCGCGGGCTCGGGCTGGAAACCTCGCACGAAGGCGTGGACTGGCTGCTCGGGCAATCCGAACTGCCCGACCTGATCTTCGAGGCGACCTCGGCGTACGTGCACCGCGCCGCCGCGCCGCGCTACGCCGAAGCGGGCATCCGCGCCGTCGACCTCACCCCCGCCGCCGTCGGCCCCGCCGTCGTGCCGCCGGTGAACCTGGGCGCGAATATCGACGCGCCGAACGTCAACATGATCACCTGCGGCGGCCAGGCGACGATCCCGATCGTCGCCGCGGTGTCGCGGGTCGTCCCGGTGCCGTACGCGGAGATCGTCGCGTCGGTGTCGTCGGTCTCCGCGGGCCCCGGCACCCGCGCGAACATCGACGAGTTCACCAAGACCACCAGTCGCGGCGTCGAGACCATCGGCGGGGCGCAGCGCGGTAAGGCCATCATCATCCTGAATCCGGCCGAGCCGCCGATGATCATGCGCGACACCATCTTCTGCGCCATCCCCGACGACGCCGACACCGACGCGATCGCCGACTCGATCCACCGGATGGTCGCCGACATCCAGCAGTACGTGCCCGGCTACCGGCTGCTCAACGAGCCGCAGTTCGACGAGCCCTCGGTGGTCTCCGGCGGCATGGCCAAGGTGTCGGTGTTCGTCGAGGTGGAGGGCGCGGGCGACTTCCTGCCCCCGTACGCGGGCAACCTCGACATCATGACCGCCGCCGCTACGCAGGTCGGCGAGGTCATCGCCGAGCAGATCGTCACGGCCCGGGTGTAAGGAGCTTTCGACATGGCCTACTCAGCAGAACTCGACATCCGCGTCACCGACACCTCGCTGCGCGACGGATCCCACCACAAGCGCCACCAGTTCACCGCCACCGAGGTCCGCGACATCGTGGCCGCGCTGGACGGCGCGGGCGTGCCGGTGATCGAGGTGACCCACGGCGACGGTCTCGGCGGTTCGTCGTTCAACTACGGCTTCTCCAAGACGCCGGAGCAGGAACTGGTCACCATCGCCGCCGAGACCGCGAAGCGGGCGAAGATCGCCGTGCTGATGCTGCCCGGCGTCGGGGTGAAGGAAGACATCAAGATCTCCCAGGACAACGGCGCGTCCATCTGCCGGATCGCCACACACTGCACCGAAGCCGACGTGTCGATCCAGCACTTCGGTCTGGCGCGGGAACTCGGACTGGAGACGGTCGGGTTCCTGATGATGTCGCACACTCAGCCGCCGGAGGTGCTCGCCAAGCAGGCGCGCATCATGGCCGACGCCGGCTGCCAGTGCGTCTACATCGTCGACTCGGCCGGTGCGCTGGTGCTTGAGCAGGTTTCCGACCGCGTCGCGGCGCTGGTGGCCGAACTCGGCGACGACGCGCAGGTCGGCTTCCACGGTCACGAGAACCTCGACTTGGCCGTGGCCAACTCGATCTACGCCATCCGCGCCGGCGCGAAGCAGATCGACGGCAGCGCACGGCGTTTCGGCGCGGGCGCGGGAAACACCCCGGTCGAGGCGCTGGTCGGCGTGTGCGACAAGCTGGGCGTGAAGACGGGCATCGACTTCTTCGCCATCGCCGACGCCGCCGAAGACGTCGTCCGCCCCGCCATGCCCCAGGAATGCCTGCTCGATCGCCAGGCCCTGATGATGGGCTACGCCGGCGTCTACTCCAGCTTCCTCAAGCACGCCGAACGGCAAGCCGAGCGCTACGGCGTCTCCGCCGCCGAAATGCTCGTACGGGCCGGCAAGCGCAAGCTGGTCGGCGGCCAGGAGGACCAGCTCATCGACATCGCGCTGGAATTGCAGCGGGAGAAGGCGACCGTCTCCGCCTGAGCGGTCGAACGCAGCGGGCCGCGAACGAAGCTACCGTTCGCGGCCCGATGCGCCCAGAACACCGAATTATGTGTCGGTGGCATCGTCGGCGTGCGGCTCGGCCTAATCAGCGGAGTGTCCTAAATGTCCGTACCGGACGAGATACGCCTTGCCCGCGAGACTTTGCCAACCGCGTTCGGTCGGTTCCAACGACCGCCCACTCGTGGTTGGGTCCTTGGGCCACGGCTCCCGAATATGGATCTGGATATCGTCCTGGAGAATCAGAGCCAGTTCCATCGCGAACTCCTCTGCGGTCGCGCTACCCGGTTCGGTGGGGTCGAGGGCTGCGGCAGTGCCGGCATCAGGCACAGCAATGCGCACCAGAGCCTTCGGCTCGGGGCGCCCGGTCCGTTCGGCGAACCTGCGCCATTTATCGGAAGTTCCGGTTTCTACATGTACCGCAAATCCGAGCGAAGTTTCGATGTCGGAAGCGAGTAGCCTTGCGCCTCGGACGGCGTCATCTATGTCCACGTCCTCTATCCTGCCACGGCTGTTACGGGACGATGAATTCGTTGAGCGGTGTGATGTAGACGGTGCCATCGGGCGCCGTATGGAGGCCGTCCACATGCAGCACGTCGCCGCTCTTCCAGATGTTCTTGCCGTTACGGTAAACCGCCTGTCCAAAATGCAGCATGTCGTCCTTCTCTGATTTTTGTATTTTGCTTATCGGCGATTTATTGACGAATAAATGCCACTCGTATTCACCAGGTCGGTGGCTTAAGTCGTTGATGAACCACCACCACGTGTAGTAGCCGATTGGATCGCCATTATATGGCCTAATTTCAGATTTGAGAGTTCCATGCTCGGTCTTCAGCTGATAGGCGAGACATAGTGGAGGCGTAGCCTCTGCGACAGCGGGGAGTGCGACCTGGCCAGCGATGCAGCAGGCAATCGCCATCGCCGACATCGCCAGGGGCCGCCATCGTCGATGAATGCTTATCCTTCCGATGCCGTTGCGGGGTGCTGGTTTGATGCGGCGGCTGATCCCCGAGTTGAGCACGGCTCCAGCGGGTGCTACCACCGCTGGAGCGGGGGTTGTCGAGGTGCGTAAGCTCGACCGAGCGGCGATTTTTTGGAGTTGTCCACAGCGCTTGCGCGGATCACCGGCGAGGTGTCCACGGGACTCGAGCACGCGGGTTCGTTCAGGCGACGGTCAAATCGTCGGGAACAGGTAGCTGTGCGCTAGATCGTCGGGCCCTGATGATGGGCTACGCCGGCGTCTACTCCAGCTTCCTCGAGCACGCCGAGCGCCAAGCCGAGCGCTACGGCGTCTCCGCCGCCGAAATGCTCGTGCGCGCGGGCAAGCGCAAACTGGTGGGCGGCCAGGAGGATCAGCTGATCGACATCGCGCTGGAATTGCAGCGGGAGAAGGCGACCGTCACCGCCTGACCGGGCGAACGCAGCGGGGGCGCGGACGGAGGTTCGCGACCCAGTTCGTCTGCGCTCGAGTAAGGCTCTGCCGGTCGACGGCGGTCGAGTGGGTCGACTACGCGGGGCCGAGAACTGCGGCGACGAAGGAGAGCACGTCCGGCCAAGCGGCGGCGACGATTCCTTCGTGATCGGTGTCGTAGCTGCGGAATTCGTATTTCGTTCCGGCGAGCGTGTATTGGGTGAGTAACAACCGGGTGAGCGCGATGGGGACGACGTTGTCGGCGGTGCCGTGCGCGATGAACAGCGGGCCGCGATACCCCGAGGTCGGTACCCTCAGGTAGCCGGTGAGGGCGTCGGCCAAAGGGCTGCCCGCCACAGGTCGCTGGAGCATCGATCCGATCGTTGTGCCGCGAACCGCCGATTGCCACTCCCGTTGGCACCGCCGGTCGATCCGAGCCAGCGCGTCCGCACCCGCGGGTGTCAGTGCGGCAGCCACTGTGTCGGGTGCGGCGAGTCGCATCCCGTTCAGCATGGCGGCGAATAGGGCGGTGGAGCCTTCGAAGCCGGGGACCTCCGGCACATACGGTCCGGCGAGTGCAAGAACTCCTTCGATGTTCGACGGTGGCGCGAGCGCCGCGGTGCCACGGAATTCGAGTTCGGGAGCGTAGATGTCGGCGATGCCACCCGTGTTGAGCGCGGCGTGCCCGCCCTGGGAGACACCCGTCACCGCCCACCTACGCGCGAGCGCGGCATTGACGTGGCGGGCGGCGCGGACGAGGTCGACGGTCGCCGTGGCCTCGGTGCGCGACTGGAGATAGGGGTGCGTGGTGGCCGCGACCGCGCCGAGGCCGACATAGTCCGGCGCGACGACCGCGTACCCCTGGTCCAGCAGCCGTCGGACGATGGGCGCGTCGTAGCGCGGGTTCGTGCTGATCCCGCACGTCGCGCCGAGTCCGCTGGTCCCGTGCTCCCAGGCGACGATCGGCCAGCCGCCGGCGGGCGGTGTTCCGTCAGGTGTCGCGAGCACGCCGGTCGCCATGGTCGGCGCGCCGGTCGGGCCCTCGGTGATGTACTCGATGAAGCGCGCGGACTCGATGCCACCCCATCCGCCCGAAAACCCATGCGAGCCGACTGCCGAGCCCGGTTCCATTGTTGCCCCGGCGATCTCGTCGGCATGTGCGGCTGTACCCGCCACGTCGGTAGCGAGCACAGCGAGTGAGCAGAGCACTAAGGCCATCGCCCGCCGCGGCTTCGGGATGGCGGCGGCAGGGTGGAACCAGTTGGCGAACATCGGCTTCCTTCGCAGACCCGACCCGAAGTGCACTGCTGCACCACATATTCCAGCTTACGGCGAGTACCGGCCACAGTCGGTTCGCGCGCGGCAGGGCTTCGTAACCTCTTCGATCACGGAAATCAAGGACCGCCATCGAGTACCTGATACTCGTCTGCCCGTGCTCAACCCGCGCGGAGGAGGGCGATCAGCTCTTCGGCCGGAATGGTCGCAGGCCGGTCGCTGACCTGGCCGTCTCCGAGTTCGACCAGGCACCAGGTCCGGTCGTCGCGTAGTGCGAAGTCGGCCGTGACGAAGGGGAGGCCGAGGGTGGTGATGGCGTCTTCGACGGTGGCCGGATCGAAAGCGACGTCAGGCATTTCCTCCGGGGTGTCCGGGTGCGGGCCGATCAACCGGCACTTGCCGTCCGCCCACCAGGTGCGCACTTCGGCAGACTGGAAACGCTCGAAGCGGCGCAGGACGAATCCGCCGGTCAGGTCTTCGCCGCGGAGTTCACGGAATCTGCTCGCGACCCGCCAGGCGGCGTCCGGGTCCGCCACGTCGGGGATGAACGCCGCTTCGTGCCAGTAGTGCTTCATCGACTTGGTGTAGTCGCGCAGGACGACGGGGCCGGTTCCCAGCTCCCGACGCGCGTGATCGAACGCGACGCGATCGCCCCCGCTGGTCCATACCGATCGAGGCGTCATCTCGGCGAGTGCGGAATACCACCCCGGCAGCTCGTGCGCCCGCCGGTATTGTTCGGCGCTCGTGCGCAGCGTGACGCCCCGCTGCCGCAAGCTCCGTTCGAACGCGGCGTACTCAGCACTGCGCAACATCCAGCCGCGGTAGACAGCCACCCCGCTGGAACGGACGCGTCGAACGGCCTCCTCGGCGCCGTCGGCGCGGGTCAGCGCGTCGTGATCGACCACGGCGACTTCCAATCCGACGGCACGAGCCGCGTCCGCCTCCGGGGCGAAATGCTCGTCGACGCGTTGGGGACGAAGTACATCGGCCGGAACAAGAAGCAGCACAACACATATCCTCGCGTCGGCGCACACGATTCCCAACCGATTTTCGCCTCGCCGCTATCGATGATCATCGATGCCGCAGTCGACTCGGACTACGCCGCTGGCTGATTCAACTCATCGAGCATGCGCCGCACCTGCCCAGCCCGCTCGGCGGAACTCCGTGTCTTCATCAGCCGCAGGAAGTGCGCATACTGCGCGGTGCGGTCGAGCAGTTCGAATCTCTTCCGTGCGCGTGGATTCGCGCTGAGCGCTTCGAGCAAGTCGGCCGGACAGGTGGCGGTCCGCTGGGATTCATAGGCGGCCGCCCAGCGCCCATCGGCCTGCGCGGCGGCGATGGCCGCGAAACCGGCTGCCCGCATGCGACCTGCGGCGACGAGAGCTTCGGCTTTGGCGACGTTGATCTGCGACCACGGACTCCTCGGACGGCGCGGCGAGTATCGCTGCAGGTAGTGCTCGGCGTCGAGGCCGCGGCGGTGACTGTCGATCCAGCCGAAGCAGAGCGCGCCGTCGAGCGCCTCCCCGTTGCTGATCGTCCGGTCCGCCGCCCCCTTCTTGGCGATCTTCAGCCAGACATCGGCGTGCCTGTCGTGATTGGCTGCCAGCCACTCCTCCCACTGTGCGACGTCGACACAAGTAAGAATTCTTGTTCCATCGAAGCGACTCACGGTGCCCTCCAAGATGCGGTGATGTCTTTCCACCTCATCCTCCGACCCAAAGTGCTCATCAACTGAGCACTTCACCCTTCGGGTGGCACACGAGCGTGTGGTGGTCCCCGGGATTCGCCGCTCTAATGTGCCAGCTGGTGAGAGTAGTACAGTTATCATAAGTTCACTACTTTTGGGAGGGGCGCGTGCGGAAACCGTCCGACATCTTCGATCGCGACCGGGAATGGGAGGCACTGACCCGGTTCGTCGACGATCCCGCCCCGAGTGCGTCTCTCGGCGTGATCTCCGGTCGACGCAGGCAAGGTAAAAGTTTTCTGCTTGAGGCCGTCTGCGAAGTCGCCGACGGTTTCTACTTCTCCGCGCAGGAGGCCACCGACGCGGAATCGCTCGCCGCCGTCGGGGAGGCGCTCAGCCGCCACCTCGATCTGGTCGCTCCCTTCACCCCGGCGAACTGGGGGCAAGTGATCGATGTGCTGCTTCGCATGGGACGCGAGAAGAACACGCCCGTGGTGATCGATGAGTTTCCCTATCTGGTCAGGGCGAATCCAGCGCTGCCGTCGATCATTCAGGGAGCGTATGCGCCGAGGCGAGCCGAGCGCACCGCTTCGCGCACACGGTTGCTGCTCTGTGGTTCGGCGTTGTCTTTTATGGGTGGCCTGCTTTCGGGAAATGCCCCGCTGCGCGGCCGTGCTTCGCTCGAATTGCCCATCGCCACCTTGAATTACCGGCGAGCAGCGGAGTTCTGGGGGATCAGTGACCCTCGGCTGGCCCTGCTCGTGCATTCGGTGGTGGGCGGAACACCGGCGTATCGGACCGAGATGATCCGCTATGACGCGCCCGCGAATCTCGCGGATTTCGATGATTGGGTGGTTCGAGCGATTCTGTCCCCGGGAAGCCCGATGTTCCTGGAGGCGCGGTACCTGCTCGCCGAGGAGCCCGATCTTCGGGACGGCGCCCTCTATCACTCCGTGCTCAACGCCATCGCCACCGGCAACACCGGCCGGGGTGGCATCGCCGGCCACGTCGGCCGCCCGGTGAACACGCTGGCGCACCCCTTGACTGTGCTCGAGGACGCCGGTTTCATCACCCGCGAGGCCGACGCGTTCCGCGCCAACCGCAGCGATTTCCGGATCGCCGAACCGCTGGTCACCTTCTACCACGCGATCATGCGGCCGTTCTGGCCTCAGCTGACCTTGGCCACGGACACCAGCCGTATCTGGCAGCGGGCATCGCATCGGTTCGCCAGCAACGTGATCGGTCCGCACTTCGAGCGAATCTGCCGCGAGTGGGCCATGCTTTTCGCCCAGGAAAGCACCGGCCGAAATCGGCTCGGCGACCTTCCGGTGCAGGTTTCGTCCGGCACGGTCAACGATTCGGCGAACCGTACGACACACGAGGTCGACGTCGTCGCGGTCGGTTACGCCGAGGACGGCCGTCCACCGCTGCTCGGCATCGGGGAGGCGAAGTGGAACGAGGTGATGGGCCTCGGCCATCTGGACCGTCTGCGGCGCATCCGCGAACTGATCTCCGCGAGCGGGAAATTCGATGTCACCGGAATGCGCCTGCTCTGCTTCTCCGGCGCGGGATTCAGCGAAGACCTGCAACGGGCCGAGCGCGAAGGCGAGGTCGAGCTGATCGGACTGGATGAACTGTACGGCCGCTCGTAAACGTACGATATCGGCCATCGAGCACCGCCACCATCAACGTCTCGAGAGGAGAGACGAATGACCATCGACATTCGCAAGGTGACCGTCCTCGGCACCGGAGTGCTCGGTTCGCAGATCGCCTTCCAGACGGCCTTCCACGGTTTCGAGGTGACGGCATACGACATCGACGACAAGGCGCTGACCGCGGCCAGGGAGCGACTCGACAAGCTGGTGGCGGTCTACCGTGAGCAGGTACCCGGCGGCGGGGACGGCAAGGCCGAGCAGACGGCGGCGGGCATCGCGCTGACTTCCGATCTGGCTCGAGCGGCGCAGGACGCGGATCTGGTCATCGAGGCCATTCCCGAGGTGCTGACCATCAAGCAGCAGACGTACGAGAAGCTCGGCCAGGTCGCACCGGAGCGCACCATCTTCGCCACCAACTCCTCCACCCTGCTGCCCAGCGCCATCAAAGACTTCACCGGCCGCCCGGACCGATTTCTCGCGCTGCACTTCGCGAATCAGGTGTGGCACTTCAACACCGCCGAGATCATGGGCACCGCCGACACCGACCCGAACGTGTACCAGGCCGTGGTCGACTTCGCCTCGAAGATCGGCATGGTGCCGATCGAAATCCACAAGGAGAAGGCCGGTTACGTCCTGAACTCGCTGCTGGTGCCGTTGCTCAACGCGGGCATGAACTTGGCGGCGGCCGGCTACGCCGATCCCGAAGCGGTGGACAAGACCTGGCAGATCGGCACCGGCGCACCGGCCGGGCCGTTCCGCATTCTTGACATCATCGGCCTGACCACGCCTTACAACATCCTCGTCAACAACGAGGACGAGGAGTCCCAACGGCTGGCCCAGTGGTTGAAGGAGAACTACATCGACAAGGGAAAGCTCGGCATCGCCACCGGCGAGGGTTTCTACAAGTACTGACCCGCGAGGGCGCCGAGCGCCACGGAATATGGAGGCGTCGAAGTGACAGCACTCATCGGAGGTGTGTCATGACTTGGACCGTAATCGACCTCGATGTCCAGCTGGTGGCTGATGTCTCGAAGGTGCTGGGCACCGGAACGAAAACGGAGACGGTGAACGCGTCGCTTCGTGAGGTGCTGGAGACCCGCCGCCGCGCGCTCGCCCGCACCCGTCTGCAGGATGGGTAGTTTCCGCCGGCCCGGGCCGCTTACCACGGATCGATTCGGCTCGGTCAGCGCTGACCATCTGTTTCGCTGTCGGTATGTCCGACCAACCGGTCACGACCCATCTCCACTACGGCGCACGTCTTCAACAGCGGCACGATCTCGCAAAGATGCGCTGTGCACAGCTCGAGCAGCGCCGCGTTGGTGATGTTCCCGGTGGCGATGATAAGCAGCGACCGGGGGGACCCGCGCAGGACATGGCTGACCCAGAAATCACGGTCCTTCGTGACGACCACGCGGTCTTCCCGATCCGCTCGCATCGCGATCTGATGATCCGTAGTGCGATTTCCGAGCAGGAAGTCGGAAGTATGCACCGCATCGTGACCTGCCTCGGACAACAGCACGGCGAGCCGGCGCGGCAGCTGCGCATCGACCAGGAACTTCACGCTGCGTCGAAGGGGATCGTGGTCCGTTGCGCAGTCACCACGGCAGCGTATTCGAGCGCTGCCAGAATGTCCTCGTGTTCTAGATCCGGATAGTCGCCCAAGATCTCATCGGGCCGCATCCCTGAGGCGAGCAGTTCCAGCAGCATCTCGACCGGATACCGCAAACCCCGCACCACGGGCTTGCCGTGGCAAATTTCGGGGTCCGTGGTGATACGGCCTAATAGCGACATGTCTCTACTGTATCCAGTGCCCTCGATCAGCGCGTCCATTGCCGATCGCGGCGCGGGCGAAGGACGCGAGCCGCACCGGATTGCAGCTACAACCAGGTGTCCAGTGTGGTCGTCGTGAGGAAGTGCTCCAGGTCCGCGCGCCACGGGGCTGGTGTGGTCTTCTCCGGTTCGATGGCGGTGTACTGGCCGCGGTAGAAGAGCAGGGGACGGCCGGTAGTGGTCGATTCGGAGAGGGTCTGGACTCGCCCGATCACGATGTAGTGGTCGCCGCCGTCGATGACGTTGTCCACCTTGCACTCGATGGTGGCCAACGCTTCGTCCAGCAGCGGAAGTTCCAGGTCGGAGGTGTGCCAGGCGGCGCCGGCGAACTTGTCGGGTTCGCGGGAGCCGAAGCGGGCGCACAGTTCGCGCTGCTGTTCGGCGAGGACGTTCACGCAGAAGCGCCCGGATTTCTCGATCGCCGCCCAGGACCGGGACGCCTTGGTGGGGCAGAACAGCACCAGCGGCGGTTCGAGGGAGAGGGCGGCGAAAGACTGGCACGCGAAGCCGATCGGCACTCCGTCGTCGTCGAAGGTGGTGATCACGGTGATGCCGGTGCAGAACTGCCCCAGCACATTCCGGAACTGCCGTGGATCGATCTCGGATCCGTCCGCGGTCATCGCTTCGCTCGCCCTCTCGGTCACTGCTGCCGTTGCCCGACGGTGAAGTCGTGGCCCCACAGGCTCACCGCGGTCGATTCTCGCGCGATCCAGTCGTGGTCGTCCACTTCCAATCCCTCGCAGCCGAATTCGACGTCGAATCCGCCCGGCGTCTTCATGTAGAAGGAGAGCATCTTGTCGTTGACGTGCCGTCCGAGCGTCGCCGACATCTTGACCTTCTTGCGCAGCGCGCGGTCCAGGGTCAGGCCGACGTCGTCGGCGTTCTCCACCTCGAGCATCAGATGCACAATGCCGCTCGGCGTCGGCATGGGCAGGAACGCCAGCGAGTGGTGGCGCGGATTGCAGCCGAAGAAGCGCAGCCAGGCGGGCTCGCCGTCGGCCGGGCGACCGACCATCTGCGGTGGCAGCCGCATCGAGTCGCGCAGCCGGAAGCCCAGCACGTCGCGGTAGAACTCCAGCGCCGCTTTGTCGTCCTTGGTGCTCAGCACCACGTGCCCGAGCCCCTGCTCCTCGGTGACGAACCGGTGCCCGTATGGACTGACGACCCGGCGATGCTCCAGCGCCGCGCCGTGGAAAGCCTCGAGCGTGTTGCCGGACGGGTCGTCGAACTTGATCAGCTCGTACACCCGGCGATCGGCCAGTTCGGTGGCCGTGCCCTCCTTGTAGGGCACACCCGCCGCGTCGAGCCGGTCGCGGACGTCCTGCAACTCCTCGGCATTGGCGGTCTCCCAGCCCGAGACCTGTAGCCGGTCCTTCTCGCCGGGAACGATCACCAGCCGGGCCGGGAACTCGTCCATGCGCAAGTACAGCGCTTCGGGGTCGGTGCCCTTGCCCTCGACCATGCCGAGGACCTTCAGGCCGTACTCCCGCCAGGCGGCCATGTCGGTCGCCTCGATACGCAGATATCCCAGTGAGCGGATGCCCATCACTTCTCCTTGACGCCCGCGAGGAAATCGATCGCGAGCCGGTTGAATTCGTGGAACTTCTCCAGCTGTGCCCAGTGCCCGCAGCCACCGAAGACGTGCAGCTGCGCGCGCGGGATCACCTTGGTCGCCACCAGCGCGCCGTCGAGCGGGTTGACCCGGTCCTCCCGGCCCCAGATCAGCAGCACGGGCTGACGCAGTTTGTAGGCGTCGCGCCAGAGCATGCCCTTCTCGAAGTCCGCGCTGGCGAACGACTTGCCCATCGCCCTGGTCGCGGCCAGCGCCTCGGGCGTGCTCGCCGAGGCGAACCGCTCGTCGATCAGCTCCTCGGTGATGAGCGACTGGTCGAAGACCATGATGCGCAGGAACGACTCCAGGTTCTCCCTGGTCGGCTCGAAATTGAACTTGGAGAGCAGCTTCACGCCCTCGGTCGGGTCGGGCGCGAACAGGTTGGTGCTCAGCCCGCCCGGCCCCATCAGGATCAGCTTCCCGGCCCGATCCGGGTAGTCCAGTGCGAACCGGACCGCCGCGCCGCCGCCGAGCGAGTTGCCCAGCAGGTGCACCCGGGACGTGATCTCCAAGTGGTCGAGCAGGTCCTTCAGCGCCGAGGCGCTGTGCACGAAGTACTGCGGATGCTCGGTGGGTTTGTCCGAGCGGCCGTAGCCCGGCTGGTCGACCGCGATCACGTGGAAGTGCTCGGCCAGCACCGGGATGTTGCGCGCGAAGTTCGACCAGGAGGACGCGCCAGGCCCGCCGCCGTGCAGCAGGACGATCGTCGGCCCGCTGCCGACGCCCGCCTCGTGGTAGTGCAGCCGCAGATCGGGCCGCACCTGCGCGTAGCGCGAGGTCGATTCGGCGGTGAGTTCCGCGGTAGAGGTCACGGTCGTCCTCCTAGACCATGCCGTCGGTGACGGGCAGGCCGAACTCGTGCGTGCCGTACATCAGGTAGGCGCGCTCGGGATCGTTGGCCGCGTGCACCCGGCCCGCGTGCGCGTCACGCCAGAAGCGTTGCAGCGGTGTGCCGTTGGCCAGTGCGGTGGCGCCGGAGCTCTCGAACAGCTTGTCGATCGCGGCGATCGAGCGGCCGGTGGCGCGCACCTGGTCGCGCCGCGCCCGCACGCGCAGGTCGAACGGGATCTCCTTGCCCGCCGCCAGCAGTGCGTACTCGTCGGCGACGTTGCCCGACAGCTGCCGCCACGCGGCGTCGATGTCGCTGGCGGCCTCCGCGATGCGCACCTTGGCGAACGGGTCCTCCTTGGCCTTCTCGCCCGCGTAGGCCGCGCGCACCCGCTTGCCCTGGTGCTCGACGTGCGCCGCGTAGGCGCCGTAGGCCATGCCGACGATCGGGGTGGAGATGGTGGTGGGATGGATTGTGCCCCAAGGCATCTTGTAGACCGGATCGGTATTCTGCTCCAGACCGGGCGATTTCAGTTCGCTCATGGCACGGAAGCTGAGGAACCGGTGCGAGGGCACGAAGACGTCCTTCACCACGACGGTGTTGGAGCCGGTGCCGCGCAGGCCGACCACGTTCCACACGTCGTCGATGCGGTAGTCGTCGCGCGGGATGAGGAAGCTGCCGAAGTCCACCGGCTTGCCGTCCTTGATCACCGGGCCGCCGAGCACCGCCCAGGTGGCGTGATCGCAGCCGGACGACCAGGCCCACGCGCCGTTGACGAGGTAGCCGCCGTCGACGACCGTGCCCGCGCCCATGGGCGCGTAGGAGGAGGAGATCCGCACTTCGGTGTCCTCGCCCCAGACGTCCTCCTGCGCCTGCTGCGCGAACAGCGCGAGGTGCCAGTTGTGCACGCCGACAATGCCGGCCACCCAGCCGGTGGAGCCGCACGCGCCGGCGATCTTGCGCACGGTGTCGTAGAAGACCACCGGATCGGCGGCGTGACCGCCCCACTGCTTGGGCTGGAGCAACCGGAAGAAGCCGGTCTCCTGCAACGCCTTCATGCTTTCGTCGGGGATGCGCCGCAGGTCCTCGGCCTCCTGTGCGCGTTCGCGCAACGTCGGCAACAGCGCTTCGACCCGTTCGGTCACTTCTTGCGTCATCTCGGGACCTGCTCCTGCCTGGTCGGTTGATGTCCGGAATCTCATTTGCCTCTGAGACTAGAACACGTTCCTATTTATGTCGAGAACCGGTGTTCACCCTCGCGCGGACATGCGCTCATGCAGGAAGTGAGGTGAATCGCTGGCGTCGAGGACGCCAGTTTTGTAACGTGTTCTAGTACAGATGGAGGAGGAAACGCGATGGCAGTTACCCCACAGGGCGGCGCGAAGGTCCGGGAGCTGGATGTCGGCACCGCACCGACCCGCTATGCGCGGGGATGGCATTGCCTGGGTCTGGCCAAGACGTTCCGCGACGGCAAGCCGCACGCGGTGAACGTTTTCGGCACCAAGCTCGTCGTCTGGGCCGACAGCAGTGGTGAACTGCGGGTGCTCGACGCCTACTGCAGGCACATGGGCGGCGACCTGAGCATGGGTGAGGTCAAGGGCGACGACATCGCCTGTCCGTTCCACGACTGGCGCTGGTCGGGGACCAATGGCAAGTGCACCGCGATTCCGTACGCGCGGCGGGTGCCGCCGCTGGCGCGCACCAGGAAGTGGACCACGCTGGAGCGCAACGGCCAGCTGTTCGTCTGGCACGACCACGAGGGCAGCCAGCCGCCGCCCGAGGTCACGATCCCGCACATCAAGGGCCCCTACACCGACGCCGACGGCAACCCCAGCGAGCAACTCGACAGCGGGTGGACCGACTGGACCTGGAATTCGATGCTGATCGAGGGCGCCAACTGCCGCGAGATCATCGACAACGTGGTCGACATGGCCCACTTCTTCTACATCCATTTCGCCTTCCCGACGTACTTCAAGAACGTCTTCGAGGGTCACATCGCCACCCAGTTCCTGGAGACCAAGGGCAGGCCGGACATCGGCATGGCCTCCAAATACGGCGGTGACACGCTGCTGAAGTCCGAGGCCTCGTACTTCGGGCCCTCGTACATGATCAACCCGCTGATCAACATCTACAGCGGTTACGAGGTCAAAAGCGTCCTGATCAACTGCCACTACCCGGTCACGCAGGACTCCTTCGTCCTGCAATGGGGCATCACGCTGGAGAAGCCCAAGGGCGTCGAGGGCGAGATGGCGACCAAGCTGGCCGAGAAGATGACCGAGGGCATCAGCGTCGGCTTCCTGCAGGACGTCGAGATCTGGAAGCACAAGTCCAAGGTCGAGAACCCGCTGCTGTGCGAGGAGGACGGGCCGGTCTACCAGCTGCGTCGCTGGTACGACCAGTTCTACGTCGACCTGGCCGACGTCACCGAGAAGATGACCCAGCGCTTCGAGTTCGAGGTCGACACCACCAAGGCGAACGAGGCGTGGGAAGCCGAGGTCGCCGAGAACCTGCGGCGCAAGCGCGAGTCCGAGGAAGCCGAGGCGAGCGTCTGATGGCGGCCACCTGGGCGAAGGCACCCGATTTCGCCGATCAGCCCGCTCGGCGAGCCGAAGTGCGCGCCCAGACGGTGGTCGACAAGCAGCGGTATCTGGAGGACGGCCTGACACCCCTGCGGTGCCGGGCCTGCCAAAGTCATGTGCTGGTGCGCAAGAGCAGCAACCACCAGACGTCGGTGCAGTGGACCGGCAACCCGGCCGAGCACTGCCCGGTTTTCGCCGCACTGAGCGCGACCGGTCACGGGCCGGGTCGCCCGGACTCGTGTCCGGATCTCGAGCGCACCATCGCCTGGGCCGTGGACGAGGGCGTGCTCGAAATTCCTGAGTGATCAGGCTGTTCGGGATCGGCGGGCGGCGATCGATTCGCCCGCCGATTACCGCGGCGGTGACCGCGCTGTCGCGGCCGAGTCGTGCTCCGACTACGTTGACGGGAACAAAAGAGACCTTCGTGCCGAAACGGATCAGTCCGATTCGGCGCCGCAGGAGGGAGTTTCCGCGATGCTGGTGCGGCATCTGGACTGCGCGACCATGTGCCCGGTCGGCGGACGAGCGCTGCTCGGCAGCGGTGGTCTGCTGACCGGCGGGTTGGTCGGCCATTGCCTGCTCGTAGAGTCCGATGACGGGCTGGTGCTGGTGGACACGGGCTTCGGCATGGCCGACGTGCTCGACCGGGGCAGGCTCGGTTTCGGTACCTCGCGGTTGCTACGTCCCCGGTTGCGCCCCGAACTCACCGCGCTGCACCAGATCCGCGGGCTCGGCTATCGGCGCGAGGACGTCCGGCACATCGTGCTCACCCATCTCGATCTCGATCACGCGGGCGGGCTGTCCGACTTCCCCGACGCCACTGTGCACGTCTTCGCCGACGAACTCGACGCGGCGACCCAGCGCCCCACCCTCGGGGAGAAGATGCGGTATCAGCCGCGCCAGTGGGAACACGGCCCCCGCTGGCTGGCCCACGAGACCGGCCCGGACACCTGGTTCGGCTTCACCGCCGTCCCGGTGCTCGAGGACATCATGCTGATCCCGCTGGTCGGCCACACGCGCGGGCACAGCGGCGTCGCGGTCCGGCAGAGCGACGGATGGTTGCTGCACTGCGGCGACGCCTATTTCCACCACCGGCAGCTGGCGGCGGGGAAGGCGCGTCCCCCGGTCGGCCTCGGCGTGTTCGAGGTGTTCGCGAGCACGCTCGGACGAGAGCGGGTGGAGAACCTGGAACGGCTGCGCACGCTGCACGCCGACCACGGCGAGCGGGTGCGAATGTTCTGCGCGCACGATCCGCACGAGCTCGAACGATTCGCCGCCGTGCCGGTGCGCTGAGCCGGGTCAGTCCAGCCGGAAATCCGCGAAGTCGAATCCCGGCGCGACGATGCAGCTGACCAGCACGTATTCCGCAGTCGCCGGCCGCGCCGACTGGCTGACCCCGCCCGGCACCACCGCTTGGAGCGCCTGACCGTGCTCCAGGTCGGGGCCGAGGATCACCTCCTCGCCGCCGATCTCCAGCGCCAGCGGTCCGCCACGGTGCCAGAGCCACAGCTCGTCGGAGCGCACCGTGTGCGGGGCGGACCGCTCGCCCGGCAGCAGCAGGAAATGGATCGCGGTGGCGGCGGCGCGCGGGCCCGGATAACCCTCCGGTGTGAATTCCACCGGGCTGCGCCAGGTTTGGCGGTACCAGCCGCCTTCGGGATGCGGCGCGAGATCGAGGGCGACAGCGAGCGGCGGTCGATTGTCGGTCATCGTTCGACTATGCCCGATCCTTCGCCGACGCTCGGCTTCCCTCGATACGCCAGGTGATACCGAAAGGCGCCAGCGCGTCCAGGAAATCGGCGGGGTCGAACGCCTCCGCCGGCGCGAGGGCGCCGGGCGCCGCGGCTCCGCCGGCCAAGCGGACCGCCGACTCCACCGCCATCAACGCCGAATCGCGGTAGGAGTCGACGCCGCTGAGCACGCCGCGGACCTGCCGCCCGTCCGCGCCGAACGCGTCGACGACGAGGTCGTAGCGCAGGTCCGCGCCGGGCGCGTCGGGCAGCGTGTCGATCAGTTCGGCGGTGAACCCGCTGAGTGTGTCGAGGATCGAGGTGGCGAGGACGCCCTCGACGTAGGAGACGTCCGAGTGCCGCGGGATGGTCAGGACCGGGGGCTGCGGGAATTTGGCGACGGTGGTCGGCTCGGTGTCACCGGGGAAGGTCATCCTCTCGCGGCGCGCCGTCGCGCCGGTGCGCAGTTCGCCGTCGGCGTAGTGCCAGCCGCCGCCGCGGAACCAATCCAAACTGGCGAGCACCGTCTTCGCGCTGCCTTTGGAACCATTGCCGCCGCTCTTGCTCAGATGGCTCAACACCACCTCGGCCGGCCCGGGCACCCGGCGCGTGATGAGGTGTGCCAGCAGGTCGCCGGGGAGGTTGCTGTCGGTGACGCCGGAGACCACGGTGACGCCGGCCGCCGCCGCGCGCGGTCCGAACTCGTCGAGCACGCGCTTCAGGAAAAGCTGCTCGCCGGACATGTCGGTGTAGTGCGCACCCGCGTCGATCGCGGCGGCCAGCACCGCCGAGCCGTGCTCGACATAGGCGGGCAAGCTGCTGATCACCACATCCGCTCCGGTGAACGCGGTGACCAGAGCCGTGTGGTCGGACAGGCCGGCTACCCGGATGTCGGCTGCGGGCAGGTCCGCGGCATCGGCAGCGGCTCGGACGCGATCGGCGTCGCGGCCCACCAGGATCGGGGCGAGGCCGCGGCGGCGCAGTTCGGCGAGCAGGTAGCCGCCGGTGTGTCCGGTCGCGCCGTAGACGGCGATGGTGGCGGTGGTTTCGGTCGATGTCATGAACAGAAAGCTATTGGCTTGTCGTGAGCCGGACAATGCGTAGAGCGCTCGATAATTTGTCCGAAACACTCAACTGCAGAGTGCTACGGTGAATGGGTGGATATTCTCAGCGAGACCATCGCGGCCATCCGCACCGGCAGTCCCACCTCCGGCCTGTTCATCCGGCACGCTCCGTGGGGTCGGCGGTACCCGGTAGTGCCGGGCGCGGGTTTCCACGTGGTCTTGCAGGGCTCTTGCTGGGTGGTGCCGCCGGACGGCGAACCCATTGCACTCGGCGTGGGGGACGTGCTGTTCATGCCGCGCGGGGCCGACCACGACTTGGTGGACAGTCTGGACACCCCGGTCACGGAGACCGCGCAGCCCGGTGAGCCACGGGAGATCGTAGGGCCGGGCGTGCGGACCGCCTTGCTGTGCGGCGCTTATGAACTCGGCCGCAGCCGCACCCATCCGATCCTCGACGAGTTGCCCGAGTTCATCCATCTGCCCGCGCGTCCGGGGCGACATCCCGCGCTGCGCGGCGCGGTCGACCTGCTGGCCGCGGAGATCGCCGAGCCCCGTCCGGGCAGCGACGCGGCCGTGCCCGCGATCCTCGAGACGTTGCTGCTGTTCATCCTGCGGGCCTGGTTCGACGAGCAGTCCGACCTGTGCTCCTCGGGCTGGGCGGGCGCCTTCGCCGATCCCGCGGTCGCGGCGGCGCTGCGCGCGGTGCACGAGGAACCGGCCCGCGCCTGGACCGTCGCCGACCTCGGTGACATCGCGGGCGTCTCTCGCGCCACCCTCGCGCGTCGCTTCCTCGCGACGGTCGGCGAACCGCCCCTGGCTTACGTGACCCGCTGGCGCATGCTGACCGCCGCTCGTCTGCTCCGGGACACCGACAGCAGTCTCGGCGCGGTGGCCCGCCGGGTCGGATACGCCTCGGAGTTCGCCTTCGCGAAGGCCTTCAAACGCGAATACGGCGTGGCGCCGGGCCAATACCGCCGTGCGGCCGACAGTCCGCCATTGGTCGCGGTCTGACCGGGCCGCCGCATATCGCTCGACCGGACCGGCAAGTGCGCGCGGCGCGAGGACTGATCCCTGCCAGCGCCGTGTGACGTGATGACCGAGGGGAACGACGCCGAAAGGGGCGAGACTCGCGGGCTGTCGCCGAACTCAGCTGAACGGCGAGCGCGGCCTTTCCTGGAGTTCCCCGTCGACGTAGATGTCGACCTTCTCGTTGTAGAAGCAGACCAGCCCGGCGACCTTCTGGCTCTCCGGAAGCGGCGTGCGGTAGCCCCACACATAGTCGGGATACTCGTTGCCGCCGACGCGGACGGTCCAGTAGTCGGCGGTGCCCTTGTACGGGCAGCTGGTGTGGGTGGCCGACGGAAACAGCAGATCCATGCGGACGTCCGTCATCGGCAGGTAGTACCGCGCGGGCAGACCCGTTTCGAAGAGAATGCGCGGCCCGTGCGAGTCGGCCACGGTGACCCCGTCGATCTCCACCCGCACATGCCGGGAGCTGGCCAGGATGTCGACGCGCGAGTACGGGTTGCGCGGGTGGACGTAGATCGGTTCGTCCTCCTCGAACCACTCGTCCATCGCGCCCCACTCCAAGCGAACCAGCTCGCGCAATTCGGTCAGCGGCGAGTCGTGGTAGCGCAGCGCCGCCCCGCCCGCTGTGGTGCCGTCGACCATGAGGTCGTAGACCGTCGCGTCGCCGCGGCTGGTGGAGTGCTGGGTCTGCCCGTTCGGTTCGAGCTTGGCGCGCAGGTCGGTGACGGGCAGATAGTAGGTCGGATAGTGCGGGTTCTCCCAGACCAGCACCGGCCGCGCGCTGTCGGCCACCAAGTGCCCGCCCAGATAGACGCGCACACGCTTCTGGCTGGTCTCGACGCTGACGCGCCCCCGCTTCGCTTCGGTCATATCTCCTGACCGTACTCCTCGCACCGGCCCGCGCCAGGGTGCGGAAACGGCGAAGGCAGCCACGCTGGCGGCTGCCTTCGGTGCGCGCGGGGATCAGTCGTCGCCGACCGTGATGGCCTGGGCTTCCTCGACGCTGTGCGGTGCGGGATCGTGGTCGTCGAGGTGGGCCAAGGCGGCGCGCCCGGCGAGCAGGACGACGACTGCGGCGGCGGTGCACGCCGCGCCCACCCAGAACGGCAGCGAGACGCTGTGCTCGCCGAGCTTGCCCGCGAGGTAGGGCGCCGCGGCGCCGCCCGCGAAGCGGACGAAGCTGTAGGCCGCCGAGGCGGTGGACCGCTCCACCGGCGCGGAGATCATCACGGCCTCGGTGATCAGCGTGTTGTTCACGCCGAGGAACAGGCCTGCCAGCACGGTGCCGACGATCAGCACCGGCTTGTGCTCGGCGAACACGGCCATCGTCGCCAGGTCGGCGGCGAACAGGCCCAGGGAGAGTCCCATCATCGGCAGCGAACCGAACCGGCGCTGCAACCGGGGAGCGAGGAAGACCGACGCGATCGCCAGCAGTACACCCCAGCCGCAGAAGATGAAGCCGATCGCATAGGTGCCCATATCCAGCGGGAACGGGGTGTAGGCGAGCAGGGTGAAGAAGCCGAAGTTGTACAGCAGGGCGGTGATGCTCACGATCAGCAGCCCCCGGTAGCGCAAGGCGCGGAACGGCGCGGCGATCGAGGTGTGATGCGTCGGCTTGGGCCCTTCCGGCAGCAGGACGACGATGCTCACCAGCGCGATGGCCATCAGCACCGATACGCCGAAGAACGGTCCGCGCCAGCTGATTCCGCCGAGCACGCCGCCGACCAGCGGACCGGTCGCGATGCCGATGCCGAGCGCCGCCTCGTAGAGGATGATCGCGCGGGCAACGCCGCCGCTGGCCGCGCCGACGATGGTGGCCAGCGCCGTGGCGATGAACAGCGCGTTGCCCAGGCCCCAGCCCGCGCGGAAACCGACGATCTGCGCCACCGTATTCGACATACCGGCCAGCGCCGCGAACACGATGATGATCGTCAACCCCGCCAGCAGCGTCTTCTTCGCGCCGAAGCGACTGGACACCACGCCGGTGACCAGCATGGCCACGCCGGTCACCAGCATGTAGCTGGTGAACAGCAGCGACACCTGGGACGGGGACGCGTTCAGTTGCTCGCCGATCGGTTTGAGAATGGGATCGACGAGGCCGATGCCCATGAACGCGATCACGCTCGCGAACGCGACCGCCCAGACGGCTTTCGGTTGCTTGGTGTTGTCCGCGACCGGGGCGCGGGTGGGAGCCAAAGTGCTCATCGGTGTTCCCTCGAGATCGGATCGTGCTGTCGCGTAGCCGTTTTCAGGGCCTCCAGCAGGTCGTGCAGTTCGGTGTCCAGCCGGGCCAGTCGCTCGGTGTCGAAGCCGGGCAGGTGTTCGCCGATCGCGGTGGCGAATGCGCGGCGGAACTCGGCCAGCCGGGTCCGCCCGGCCGGGGTGAGTTCGACGATCACGGCCCGGAAGTCCTCCGGGTCCTTGCGCCGGGTCGCGTAGCCTTCCGCGACCAGCTTGCCGATCAGCGCCGTTGCCGCCGGCTGTGAACATCGGTCGATTCTGGCGAATTCGCTGACGCGCAGCGCGCCGTGTTCGTCGAGCACCGCCAGCGCCCGCAACATGGCCCGCGGCAGGTCGTCGCCGCTGATCACCCCGGCCAGCCGAGTGAGCCTGCCCGCGGTGACGAGAAGGTCGACGACGATGTCATCCGCTACGTTCACCTGAGCTTGCCGCACGAGAAATATTATTACATAGGCTAACTATCTATCTGCGGTGAAGTCGGCCACATGAGGTGGATCCCGACGGAACGGTGGGTTCCGCCGGGTTGCCCAAGTCGGCGGTGAGGGAGTCAATCGACCTGTCCGGCAACGGGACTCGCCGATTCTTCGTAGTGGATGTCATATGCCGCCGCGATGGGATTGATCTTCACCGGATCCAGCACGCCCTCGGTCAGCACCGATGCTCCGGCTTCGAAAAGGTCCTCCAGATAGCACTCCCAGCCGCCGGGCGAGGAGATCTGCAGCACTCGTGGCGGCGGCTGCGATCCGCAGCGCAGGGCATGCGGCACGCCGTGTGGCAGCAACACGAACATGCCTTCCGTCGCGGAAAGGGTTCGGTCGTCGAACTCGACGTCGAGCGTTCCTTCGAGCACGTAGACGCATTCGTCCGCGACGTGGTGTGTGTGCCGGGGAATATCGCGCGCGAGGGTCACTTCCAGCAGGGAGAACCTGCCCTCGGTGTCGGCGGTGGTGGCCTTCACCGCGAACGCGGGCGGCAGCGGCACTCGGCCGGGCCGTGCCTCGCCGGGGGTCAGAACGCGGAAACGATTGTGGGACATGAAGTGCTACCCTTCGAAGCGATGAAACGGAACCGGAATCCGATTCCGTTTGAAGCGTAAACACGGAGGGATCGTCAGTGTCAAGGCCACCATCGGCCCGCAAGCAGCGCGCCGACGCCACGCTCAACCGCGCCCGCATCGTGTCCGTGGCGCGCACGCTGTTCGCCGAGCACGGCAGTGCCGTGCCACTGACCGAGATCGCGCGCGCCGCCGGAGTCGGCGTCGGAACCGTCTACCGTCATTTCCCCACCCATGCCGACCTCATCGAGGCCGCGGCCGAGCAGCGCTTCGCCGAGATCGAGGAGTTCGCCCGCACCGAATGCCTGCGCGCCGAGCCCGGCGAGGGGCTCGCACGCTACCTGCTTCATGTCGGCGAGGTGCTGGCGGCCGACCGGGGCTTGTCGGCGGCGATCGAGACGGCGCGGCAGTCGGCGGGCAGCGAGCCGAGGGGCGAATCCCGCGGCAGGCTCGAGGACGTGATCGGCGAGCTCGTCGAGCGGGACCTAGCCGCGGGAACATTGCGCGACGACTGCACGGTGGCGGACGTCTACATGATCGTCGGCGCGTTGTCCGCCACCATCGGCAGCGGCAGCGGTGATTGGCGCAGGCTCGTGCGGATCGTTCTGCACGGCCTGCGCCCCGATGCGGCCCGTAGACGCTCGGACGAGTGAACTCGGAGGTCAGCCCGGGGCTATGTTGGCGTTGCGGTGGAAGACGTTGCCCGGGTCGTAGTCGGCTTTGATGTGCGCCAGCTTCGCGTATTTCGTGCGTCCGTACGATTCGCGAACCCGGGCATGGTCCGGGTCGGCCATGAAATTGACATACCCGCCCTGGTTGGAAGCCAATGGACGCAGCGCATCCCACGTCGTGCGCACCCATTCCCGGTCCAGCGCGAGCGTCTCGGTGTCGGGAGTGATCGCGGTGATGTTGCACTCGTAATGCGAACGGCGCGTGCCGCCGAATGCCGTGTCATCCTCACCGACAGTGCTGAACGTGCCGCTGAGCGGGAAGATCGGCATGAACGACAGCGGCGCGGTTTTCCTGGCCGCGTTCGCGATCAGCACCGCGATGGCGTCGTTGGAGAAATCGTCGAGGTCGAGCGCCTTCTCGTAGCCGTACAGGCCCCACGGCGCCGCCGCGTCGAGCATCCGTTGCAATCCGGCATACGGCATCGGGGTGCGGAATTCGAACAGCGGCGGCAGGGCGTTCCGGATCGGCGCCACCGCGGCGGCATGCTCCTCGGCCGTGCCGAAACCGGCGACGATCAGGGCATGGCCCGCGTGACCGTGATATCGCTCCGGAACGAAAGGCGCGGGCGGCGCCGACATCGCCAGCGCGATCAACGCTCCCGACCGGCGCGGCAGAGTGGGGATGAACTCACGGATCAGGCGGAGTGCGTCGGTGCCGTCCGGCATGTCCCAGAAGAGCAAGCCGAGGTGGATTTCCGGCCCGACGTGATGCAGGCGGTACTCGAATTCGGTGACCACTCCGAAATTTCCGCCGCCGCCGCGCAATGCCCAGAACAATTCCGCGTTCTCGGTCTCCGACGCCCGTACCACCTGGCCGTCGGCGAGCACCACCTGCGCCGAGACGAGGTTGTCGATGGCCAGCCCCGCCATGCGGGTCAGCCAGCCCATGCCGCCGCCGAGGGTGAGGCCGCCGACGCCGGTATCGCTGATCACTCCGCCGGTCACCGCCAACCCGTACTTCTGGGTCGCGGCGTCCATGTCCGCCATCGTCGCTCCGCCGCCGACTCGGGCCCGCTCGGCTTCCGGATTCACCACGACGCCCTTGAGGGCGCTCAGGTTGATCATCAGGCCGCCTTCGCCGACCGCGGTCCCACTGTAGGAGTGGCCGCCGCCGCGAACGGATATCTCCAGCCCCCGGTCCCGGCCGAAGGCCAACGCCGCGGCCACGTCACGCGGCGACAGGCACTGGGCGATCACGGCGGGGTGCCGGTCTATGTCCCCGTTCCAGATGGCGCGGGCCCGGTCGTACCCGGTATCCGCTGGGCCGTACACCGGCCCGTCCATGGTGGACCGTAATGCTTCGAGATCGGAATGCACTGTTTGCGTCATGGCATCCTCCCGGCTGGTGGGCCCCGACGACTTTTGGGAGGCGAGCCGGCATATCGACTCGCTACGGCACCGATTCCGACCTGCGGTGCCACTCGAAAACGCATCCCCCGGCATGCGCGTGTGGCGCTTGTCACATCTTAGTGCATCGAAACCACGCCGGACAGCCTATCGAGGAAGGGCGCGCCGCCGACCAGGTCGGCGCGCCCTGACCCGGCTCAGGCGGGCTGCGTCATCGGGCGGTGCGCGGCCCCGAACAGCTGCGCGTCCGCGTGGGCGCGCTTGAAGAACAGTTGCGCGTCGTGTTCCCAGGTGATCGCGATGCCACCGTGCAACTGGACGGTCTCGGCCGCGATGGCGGTGAGCGCCTCCGAGCAGTGCACGCGGGCGACCCAGACGTCCTCGGCGGCCGACGGGCTGTTCGCCGCCACCGCCGCGGTCGCCGCGACGGACGCGGATCGGGCCGATTCCAGCAGCACGTACATGTCCGCCATGCGGTGCTTGAGCGCCTGGAAACTGCCGATCACCCGGCCGAACTGCACGCGGGATTTGGCGTAGTCGACCGTCGTCTCCAGGCAGCGGCCGGCGGCGCCGACCTGCTCCGCGGCCACCGCCGCCCACGCGATCTCGCGCAGCCGGGCGACCGTCCCGGACTGGTCACCCGAGCCGAGCCGTCGCGCGTGCGCGTCGGCGAAACCGACTTCGGCCAGTTTGCGGGTGGGGTCCATGGTGGGCGCGGGCCTGCGGGTGACGCCCGGCGCGGTGGGTTCGATCTCGAACAGACCGGTCGGCGTGACGACGACGAAGGTGTCGGCCGACATACCGTCGAGCACGTAGTGCGCGGTCCCGGTGAGGGCGCCGTCCGTCTCGTGCACACCCGGCTCGTCCCAGCCGCGCTCGTCGGCCCAGCAGACCGCGATCGTGCGCGTGCCCTCCGCCACCTCGGGCAGTAGCCGTGCGCACGCTTCGTCGTCGCCCGAAAGCAGCACCGCCTGTCCACCGAGAACGGCCGAGCCGAGCATCGGAACCCCGGCGAGCGTGCGGCCCAATTCGCCTACCACCAGCAGGGATTCGACCAGGCTCGCACCGAAGCCGCCGTATTCCTCGGGAATCGCCAGCGCCGCGACGCCGATCTGCTCGCACAGCAGCCGCCACAGCGCCGGGTCGTAGCCGAGTTCGGTGTCCATCGCGGCGCGCACCGCCGCGGACCCGGCGTGCTTGGTCAGCAGCGCCCGCACCGAGGCGAGGAATTCCTGGTGTTCGGCGGTGCTCATCGGTGTCCTTCCTGCCAGCCCTGCGTGGTTACGCTTCGCTGCCGCCTCCGGGCCTGCCCGCTCATGCTGTGTGTGTGTCTCGCATGAGCGGGGCCCTGCGTGGTTACGCTTCGCTGCCGCCTCCGGGCCTGCCCGCTCATGCGATGCCTCGCTCGGCGCGTTCCTGGTCGGTATCCTCCCGCAGCGCCCGTGCGATCCGGGCGCGATGCAGGTCCGGTGTGCCCCAGGCCGAACGCAGCGCGGTCACCTTGGTCAGCCACAGCGACAGGTCGTACTCGGCGGTGTAGCCGATCGCGCCGTGCACCTGGAGCGCGGTGCGGGCCGCGCGGTAGGCGGCGTCGCCGCAGGCGATCACGGCGGCCGAGACGTCGCGACCCCGAGTTGGTCCGGTCATGGTCAGCGCGGCACGGTAGAGCAGCGGCTCGGCCAGGTCCAGCGCGATGAGCACGTCGGCCAGCTTCTGCTTCACGGCCTGGAACTCGCCGATCGGCTTACCGAATTGCTTGCGCTGCTTGGCATATTCGGTGGACGCGTGCAGCAGGGCCTTTCCCGCGCCGAGCAGCTGGGCCGCGCAGGCCAGCGCGCCGGTGTCGAAACCGGCGGCCACGGCCGCGGCGACCTGCTCACCCTCGGCGACGGGCTCGGCCGCGGCGACCGTGAACAGGCGGCGGGCGGGATCGACCGATCGCACCAGGCCGCCGCGGTGCCCGATGGACAGCTGCTCGCCGGCCAGCAGGACCACCTCGGCGGTGTCGGCGTCCAGCGCGACACCGCTCGCGAAGGCGACGGTGCCCAGCGCCGTGCCCTCCGCGAACCCGGGCAGCCAGCGCGCGGCCGGATTCCGGTCCGGAAGCGCTTGCAGCAGAGCCGGAATCGCGGCGGCGGTCTCCAGCACCGGTCCCGGCACGGCCGCCCGGCCGATCTCCTGGAACGCCACGACCAGATCGATCGGTTCGGCGCCGATGCCGCCGTGCTCCTCCGCCACCGCCAGACCCAGCACACCGGCCTCGGCCAGTTGCCGGATCAACGCGCGACCGGGCCCGCTGTCGCCGGACGCCCACGCGCGCACGGCGGAGGGCGCGCGGCCCGCCTCCAGCAGTTTGCGCAGGCTGGCGGCGAAATCGAGTTGTTCGGGGCTGAGCGCGAATCTCATCGGCTGCTTCCTCTCGGTAGTC
The DNA here is from genome assembly GCF_047200615.1 of Nocardia sichangensis. Taxonomy (NCBI): domain Bacteria; kingdom Bacillati; phylum Actinomycetota; class Actinomycetes; order Mycobacteriales; family Nocardiaceae; genus Nocardia; species Nocardia sichangensis. The sequence continues at coordinate 34,994 of NZ_JBJZOK010000017.1, read as the reverse complement.
CGAGCAGCCGCTCGGCGATGATGTTGCGCTGGATCTCGTTGGTGCCCGCGTAGATCGGTCCCGACAGCGCGAACAGGTATCCGTCCGTCCACGGCCCGGAACGTTCCGCCGCCGGACCGAGCACCTCGAGCGCGGTCTCGTGCATGGCGATGTCCAGCTCGGACCAGAACACCTTCGTGATCGAGGATTCCGCGCCGAGCTTGCCGCCTTCGTTGAGCCGGGTGACCGTGCCGAACGTGTGCAGCCGGTAGGCCTCGCTGCCGATCCAGGCGTCCACCACCGCGTCGCGCTGCGCGGTGTTGTCCTCGTCGCCCGCCTCGCGCCACAGATCGATCAGCCGTCGCGCGGTGGCGCTGAACCGCCCGGGGCTGCGCAGCGAGAGGCCGCGTTCGTTGCTGGAGGTGCTCATCGCCACGCGCCAGCCCTCGCCGGGCGCGCCGATGACGTCGCGGTCGGGCACGAACACGTCGTCGAGGAAGATCTCCGCGAAGCCGGGTTCGCCGTCCAGCTGCGGGATCGGGCGCACCGAGACCCCGTCGGCGGTCAGCGGGAACATCACGTAGGTGAGGCCCTTGTGCCGCTCGGCCTCGGGATCGCTGCGGAACAGCCCGAATGCCCAGTCCGCGAAGGCGGCGCGCGAACTCCACGTTTTCTGGCCGCTCAGCAGCCAGCCGCCGTTGGTGCGCCGGGCGGTCGAGCGGATACCGGCCAGGTCGCTGCCCGCTTCGGGCTCCGACCACGCCTGCGCCCAGATGTCGTCGCCGCGCGCCATCCGCGGCATGATCCGTTCCAGCTGTTCCGTGGTGCCGTGTTCGAAAAGCGTTGGCGCCAGCAGGAATATGCCGTTCTGACTGACCCGCCCCGGCGCGCCCGCCGCGTAGTACTCCTGCTCGAACAGCACCCACTCCAGCAGCGAGGCATCGCGCCCGCCGAACTCCTCTGGCCAGGCCACCACCGACAGCCGTGCGTCGGCGAGGGTGCGCTCCCACGCGCGGTGCGCCTCGAATCCCGCCTTGGTGTCCATGGAGGGCAGCGGTTTCGCGGGTTTGTTCGCGGCCAGGAATTCGCGGACCTCCCGCTGGAATTCCTGGGTCGTCTGATCGAGATCCAGATCCACTAGGTCGTTCCGTTCTGTTCTGCGGTGCTCGCGGAGGCCTTCATCGTCTTGGCGTTCATGCCGCCCAGCGAGTCGGCGCCGACCTCGGCGTTGTGCGCGTGCGCGAAGTGGTGCAGGCCGAAGACCGAATCCATGCCCGAGCGCATGCCCATCAGGTCCTCGGCCTGATTGACCGCTTTCTTGGTCAGCGCGAGACCGAATTGCGGCATGGTGGCGATCTTCTCGGCCAGCGCGAGGGTTTCGGCCTCCAGTTCGGCGCGCGGCACCACCCGGTTGACCATGCCCCACTCCTTGGCCTGCGCGGCCCCGAACCGGTCGCCGGTGAACAGGAACTCCTTGGCCGCGCGCGGACCCATCACCCACGGATGCGCGAAGTACTCGACGCCAGGAATGCCCATGCGGACGACGGGATCGGAGAAGAACGCGTCGTCGGAGGCGATGATCAGATCGCACACCCAAGCCAGCATGAGCCCGCCCGCGATGCAGGCGCCCTGCACCATGGCGATGGTCGGCTTGGGGATCTCCCGCCAGCGCCTGCACATGCCGAGGTAGACCTCGAGCTCGCGGGCGAAGCGCTGGTCGCCGCCGGCCCGGTCCACGTGGTCCCACCACAGCGCGGCCTTGTTCTGGTACCGCACGTGGTGGTCGCGGCCGGGCGTGCCGATGTCGTGCCCGGCGCTGAAGTGTTTGCCGTTGCCCGCGAGCACGATCACTCCGACCTCGGGGTCCTCCACGGCGCGCTCGAACGCGGCGTCGAGGGCGTAGGTCATCACCGAGTTCTGCGCGTTGCGGTAGTCCGGCCGGTTCAGCGTGACGATCGCGACGCGTCCGCGCCGCTCGTAGGTGACGACCTCACCTTCGTCCGGGATCGCCGGACCCTCGTCCGGGATTGCCGGTTCCGACATTACGACTTCTCCTCACGTAGTTGACGCTTGAGCACTTTCCCGGCGGCGCTGTAGGGCAGCTGGTCGCGGAACTCGACGAACCGCGGCACCTTGAAATTGGCCAGCACGGTGGTGGCGTGGGCGAGCACCTGGTCCTCGGTCAGGCCCGAGCCGGGCTTGCGCACCACGTACGCCTTGCCCACCTCGCCCATCCTGGTGTCGGGCACGCCGATGACCGCCGACTCCGCCACGCCGTCCAGCCGGGCCAGCGCCTGTTCCACTTCGGCGGGGTAGACGTTGAAGCCGCCGGAGATGTACATGTCCTTGAGCCGGTCGGTGATCGTCAGGTATCCGCGGTCGTCGACCGTGCCGATGTCGCCGGTGTGCAGCCAGCCGTCCTCGTCGATCGTCTCCGCGGTGCTTTCCGGGTCGTCCAGGTATCCGAGCATCACGTTCGGCCCGCGCAGCAGGACCTCGCCCGCCTCGCCGAGGCGCAACTCGAAACCCGCGATCGGCCTGCCGCAGGTGTTCGCGATGGTCTCGGCGTCGTCGTCGACGCGGCACATGGTGCCGAAACCCGCGCTCTCGGACAGGCCGTAGGCGGTGATGACGACGTCGAAGGCCAGTTCCGAGCGCATCCGCTCGATCAGCACCACCGGCACCGTCGCCGCTCCGGTGACGGCCACGCGCAGGGAGCTCAAGTCGAATTCGGCGCGGCGCGGGAAATCCAGGATCGTCTGGTAGATCGTCGGCGGGCCGGGCAGCACGGTGATCCGCTCCGCGCCGATCCGCCGCATCGTCTCCGGTACGTCGAAGGTGACCTGCGGGATGATCGTGGCTCCCGTGACCAGGCAGGCGAGGATGCCCGCCTTGTATCCGAAGTTGTGGAAGAACGGGTTCACCACCAGATACCGGTCGTCGCCCCGCAAGGTGGCGCACTCCGCCCAGGCCCGCACCACCGACAGCGCCTGCCGGTGCGCGACCAGCGTGCCCTTGCTGCGGCCGGTGGTGCCGGAGGTGAACAAGATGTCGGAGATGTCGTCGGGGCGGACCGACTCGGCGCGTTCCTCGGCTTCGGCCACGGTGACCGGCGCGGCGACGGTCGCGAGTTCCGACCAGTCCAGCGCGGCGATGTCGGTGTTCTCCGTGCCGGGTTCGACCGGGATCACCACCACCGTGTCGATGGCCAGGTCGGACGTGCGTAGTTCGGCCAAGCGGTCGCGGCCGAGGAAGGGCCCCGCGATGAACAGGGCCTTCGCGTCCACCCGTCCGAGCACGTCGGCGGCCTCCTCGGCCACGTAGCGGGTGTTCAGCGGCACCAGCGCCGCGCCCGCGTAGTGCGCGGCGAGCGCGGCGATCACCCAGTGGTGGGTATTGGGCGCCCACATGGCCACCCGGTCGCCCGTCCGCACCCCGCGTGCGATGAGCGCCCGTGCCACTTCCTGGACCGCTTCGAGCAACTGGGCCCAGTTCAGCCGCACCTCGCCGTCGGCGATCGCCGGGGCGTCGCCGAAGGTCCGAGCGGCGTGGTGCAGTGCCATCGGTGTCGTCTGTGCAGGGGTTGTCACGGTTGTCCTTACCGTCCGCGAGCGAGTTATGCGTGCACTCTACAAAGCAAGTGCTTGGTAGGTTATCCTACCGGCGTGGGTGCGATCCAGACCTCAGAATCCGACACCGCCGCTCCGGACGGGCGGTTTTCCGCCGTGCAGGACGAGCGATTCGCCGCCGAAGTGCGCGAGTGGCTGGAGGAGAACCTCAACGGCGAATTCCGCGCGCTGCGCGGCCTCGGCGGTCCCGGCCGCGAACACGAGGCGTTCGACGAACGCCTGGCCTGGGACCGGCACCTGGCCGCGGCCGGGTGGACCTGCCTGGGCTGGCCGAAGGAGTACGGCGGCCGCGAGGCCACGGTGCGCCAGCAGGTCATCTTCCACGAGGAGTACGCCAAGGCGAACGCCCCCGCGCGGGTGTCGCACGTCGGCGAGGAACTGCTCGGCCCGACCTTGCTCGCGTTCGGCACCCAGGCGCAGAAGGACCGCTTCCTGCCCGGCATCCGCAACGTCAGCGAACTGTGGTGCCAGGGTTATTCGGAGCCCGGCGCCGGCTCCGACCTGGCCGCCATCACCACCTCGGCGCACCTGGACGGCGACGAGTGGTCGATCAACGGGCAGAAGATCTGGACGTCGCTGGCTCACGTGGCCGACTGGTGCTTCGTCGTCGCCCGCACCGAGCGCGGGTCCGCCAGGCACAAGGGTCTGTCCTACCTGCTGGTCCCGATGCGGCAGCCGGGGATCGACGTGCGTCCGATCATCCAGCTGACCGGGACCTCGGAATTCAACGAGGTCTTCTTCGACAACGCCCGCACCGCGGCCGACCTGGTGGTCGGCGAGCCGGGCGACGGCTGGCGGATCGCCATGGGCACGCTCACCTTCGAGCGCGGCATCTCCACCTTGGGCCAGCAGATCCGGTTCGCCCGCGAACTGGCCGACATCGAGGCTCTGGCCCGCCGCACCGGCGCGGCCGACGACCCGCTGATCGCCGACCGGATCGACCGCGCCTGGGTCGGGTTGCGCGTGCTGCGCGCGCACGCCATGCGCACGATGGAGGGCGCGGGCGTGGACGACGGCGCGGGCCAGGCCTCGGTGGCGAAACTGCTGTGGGCCAACTGGCATCGCGGGCTGGGGGAGCTGGCGATGGCCGTGCTCGGCGCCCGCGGCCTGGTGGCGGGCGAGAACGATCTCAACGAATGGCAGCGGCTGTATCTGTTCACCCGCGCCGACACCATCTACGGAGGTTCGAACGAAGTGCAGCGCAACATCATCGCCGAGCGGGTGCTCGGCCTGCCGCGCGAGGCCCGCCCGTGACCGGGCCGCTGTCGGTCGCCCCCGCGCCCGTTCCTGGGCACGGCCTGCTGACCGGACGTTCGGCCGTGATCACCGCGGCGGCGGGCACCGGCATCGGCTCGGCCACCGCGCGCAGGTTGCTGGCCGAGGGCGCGGACGTGGTGGTCTCCGACTGGCACGAGCGGCGTCTGGCCGAGACCGCGACCGAGCTGGCCGCCGAGTTCCCGGACCGGCGGGTCGCCTCGATCCCGTGCGACGTGCAGAGCACCGAACAGGTGAACGCGCTGATCCGCGGCGCCGCCGAGGCCGTCGGCCGCATCGACATCATGGTCAACAACGCCGGGCTGGGCGGGGAGACGCCCGTGGTCGACATGACCGACGAGCAGTGGGACCGCGTCCTCGACATCACCCTCAACGGCACCTTCCGCTGCACCAGGGCCGCCCTCGGTTACTTCCGCGACGCGGGCCACGGCGGCGTGATCGTGAACAACGCCAGCGTGCTCGGCTGGCGCGCGCAGTACGGCCAGGCGCACTACGCGGCGGCCAAGGCGGGCGTCATGGCGTTGACCAGGTGCAGCGCAATCGAGGCTGCCGAACTCGGCGTCCGGATCAACGCGGTGGCCCCGAGCATCGCCAGGCACGCCTTCCTGGACAAGGTCAGCTCGACCGAGCTGCTCGACCGGCTGTCGGAGCGCGAGGCGTTCGGCCGCGCGGCCGAGCCCTGGGAGGTCGCCGCCACGATCGCGATGCTGGCCAGTGACTACACCACCTACCTGACCGGCGAGGTGGTTTCGATCAGCAGCCAACGTGCCTGAGCCACGGGCTTTTCGGGCTCGTCCGCTCAGCATGGGGCGGACGAGCACACCCCGGCGACCATCGAGCAGCCGTTCGTCCGCCACGCCCGGAGAGATCTTCCACGCCGTATTGCGATCGCCTTCTCGCATCACGGCTGCCGCGTGAAATGGGCAGCTGATCAGGTGGAAAAGGACGAGCCGGAGCGCGGCGCGGTGTGCCATGCTGGATGAGATCGGATCAGCGCTCTTCAAGGGGGCGATGGCTATGGGTCGCGATCGCCCACCTGCCCGCGAACAACTGGAACTCGATGTGGTGCGCGAAGTCGTGCTGGCCAGGCGACGGCTCGACAGCCTCGTCCTCTCGGCCCTCACCCTCGGCGCCGAGCTCATCGAGCACACCTCCGAAAGCGCGGTCGCCACGGCCGCCGCGCGGATTCTCGAGCAGCACGCCGTCGACGAGGGAGAGGTCGCCCGCGATCCGCGGGGCGCGCTGCGGGCCGATCTGGCGCGCGATCGCGAACGCGCTCGGCGCATCGGACTCAGCGCCGACAGTACGGAGAGCGAGCAGGAGCAGCGCAGGCAGCGCCAGACGGACTTGCTGTGCGAGGTGCGCGCCGACTTGCTCGCGGTGGTCGCGAAATGCCGGAAATTCCGTTTCGACCAGGTGACCTTCTCGGACGAGATCGCGCAGGGCCTGTGCGCTGCCACCGACAAACTGGTGATCGGGGCAGACATGGACACCTACCACGCCTGGCAGCGCGGCATGGTGCTCAAGCTGAGCGAGGAGCCGGTGCGCGACGGCCCGCCACGGGTGATGGCCACGGTGGACGCCGGTCCCGATCGCGGTCAGCTCACCGTGGAGTGGGACAGCTGCGAACGTCGTCTCGCGCTCGTCGCCCGGATGGCGCGCGCGGGCGTCTCGCCGGTGATCATCTGCGATCGCCTGCTCGCCGATCTCTCGGTGTCCTCGCCGCTGCGCTATTCGGCCCGTTGAACGGGGCCGCTGTACCAAGCAAATGCTTGGTTGTATGATGGCCGTGTGCCCGCACCAGACGCCTCTAAATCAGCACGGCGCAGCGAGTTGCTCGCCTTGGCGGCCGAATTGTTCGCCGAGCGGGGATTGCGCGCGACCACAGTGCGCGACATCGCCGACGCGGCCGGGATCCTATCGGGGAGCCTCTATCACCACTTCGATTCCAAGGAGTCGATGGTGGACGAGATCCTGCGCGGGTTCTTGGACGAACTGTTCGGTCGCTACCGCGAGATCGTCGCCTCCGGTCTGAGTTCGCGAGACACCTTGGAAGCCTTGGTGCTCGCGTCCTACGAGTCGTTCGACCGCTGGCACGCCGCGGTGGCGATCTACCAGGCCGAGGCGAAGCGGCTGCGCGACTCGGAGCGGTTCACCTACATCGCCGCGTACAACCGCGAATTCCGCGAGCTGTGGCACCGGGTGCTGACCAACGGCGTCCAGGACGGCAGCTTCCGGCCGGAGCTGGATGTCGAACTGGCCTACCGGTTCCTGCGTGACACGGTGTGGGTCGCGGTGCGGTGGTACCGCCCCGGCGGCTCGGTCACCGTCGAGAACCTCGCGAAGCAGTACCTGACCATCGTGCTCGACGGACTCACCGCCGGCGAGCGCACCACGTAGGAGTCCTTACATGTCAGCACCTTCCGCGTCCCGTCGTCCGTATGCCCCGCTGCGGGACGCCTACGTGATCGATGCGGTACGCACCCCGGTCGGCAAGCGCGGCGGCGCACTGGCGGGCGTGCACCCGGCCGATCTGGGCGCGGCCGCGCTGCGCGGCCTGCTGGACCGCAACCCGATCGACCCGGGGAATGTGGACGATGTCATCGTCGGCTGCGTCGACAACGTCGGCCCCCAGGCGGGCAACATCGGCCGCACCATGTGGCTGGCCGCGGGCTATCCCGAAGAGGTGCCCGGCGTAACGGTGGACCGGCAGTGCGGATCCAGCCAGCAGGCCATCAATTTCGGCGCCCAAGCCATCATGAGCGGCACGGCCGAGGTGATCGTCGCGGGCGGCGTGCAGAACATGAGCGCGATCCCGATCTCCGCGGCCATGTTCGCGGGCAAGGAGTACGGCTTCGACTCGCCGTTCGTCGGGTCGCAGGGCTGGGATCACCGCTACGGCACCGCCGAGGTGACCCAGTTCCGGGCGGCCCAGCTGATCGCCGAGAAGTGGGACATCAGCCGGGCGGAAATGGAACGATGGGCGCTGCGCAGCCACGAGCGGGCCCGCGACGCGATCAAGAACGGCCGCTTCGACAACGAGATCGTGCCGGTCGGCGATTTCTGGATCGACCAGGGCCCGCGCGAGACCAGTCTGGAGAAGATGGCTTCGCTGCCCGCGCTGGCCGAGGGCAGCCCGCTGACCGCCGCGGTGGCCAGCCAGATCTCCGACGGCGCCAGCGCCACCCTGCTCGCTTCGGACTGGGCGGTGCGGGAGTACGGCTTGACGCCGCGAGCGCGCATCCACCACGTGAGCGCGCGCGGCGCGGACCCGATCTACATGCTCACCGCGCCGATCCCGGCGACCAAGTGGGCGCTGGAGAAGTCCGGTCTCACCATCGATGACATCGACGTGATCGAGATCAACGAAGCGTTCGCGCCCGTGGTGCTGTCCTGGCTGAAGGAGACCGGCGCGAATCCCGAGAAGGTCAACGTCAACGGCGGCGCCATCGCCCTCGGTCACCCGCTCGGCGCGACCGGCGCGAAGCTTTTCGCGACGCTGCTCAACGAGCTCGAACGGATCGAGGGCCGCTACGGCCTGCTCACCATCTGCGAGGGCGGCGGCACCGCCAACGCCACCATCATCGAGCGCCTGCCGCGCTGATCCGCGCGAGCGAGCGGCGCGCCGAGAAGTTCGACGTGCCGCTCGCGTGTCGAGGATGGCGACGGGTCGTGGTCAGTCGGATTGCACCTCGTGATCCGACTGCCCCTGAGACGGCCCATCATTGATGGAGCCACGGCTCTGGTGGACCCGCCGTTCGCGCGGTCCTTATCGCTGTGAGCGCAGGTACTCGTCGTGTTCGCGGTCCTCGCGGTAGTAACGCTGGGTCAGCACGGTGAGACGGTTGATCTCGGCCGCCATAGCGGCGGGGGCGAGCGGTTTGGCGACGATGGGGTCGCCCGTTCTCACGTAGTAGCGGCCATCCGTGTAGTCCATCCACCAGAAACCGCGCCCGAAACTCGGGCGGGCGTCGACGGCCGGGCCGGCGAACACCGTGACCTCGCCCAGCCCGAGGCGTTCCCGCTTGAAGATCTGGTCCAGCCGCGCCACGGTGCCGACCTCGTACGGCTTGCGCACCGGCCGTTCCCGATCGGCGGTCACTTCTTCGCGGCGCACTTCGATCGGCGGATGCGTGCCCGCGGGCATCTTCGGCAGCGCGGCCACCGCTTTGGCGGCGACCCGCCCTGCGGCGCAATAACTCACGATCACGTCAGCGCCGGTGTCCGGTGCGTGGCCGGGGAGTTGGACCAGGGTGGCCCCGGCCTGCCCGCGTACCGCGCCGTGGAAACGGAACACGATCGACATGTCCGGGCCGCCCATGCCTTTGGACTCGACCCGTACCTCCGGCTCCAGCAATACGTCCAGCGCCTGTTCCAGCCCGACGGCGTATCGTCCGAGCAGCGCGTCGACCGCTTCCTCGCGTTGACGCTTCAGATCGGCGAAATCCATCTCTTCCGGACGATATTGCAGCGGGTACGGCAGACGGTCGCGACCATAGGCGGCCCAAAGGATTTCGAATTCCTGCCCGGTGAAGCGCCAGTCAGCCATGCGGGTTGTCTCCGATGACCGGAGGAACGGCCTTCGGCAAGGAATCCAGACCGGTGAGTTCCTCGCCGTTGTGCTGGTTGACCAGGTAGTCCTTGACGCCCGATGTCTCGCGTTCGTCGTGCTTGCCGCGAGACCCCATCCCCGGGGCGATGCCGCTCGTTCCGGTCGCGCCGGTTCGCGCCGTCTGGGCTCCGGTCGCCGTGGCGGCCGGCAGCGCGTTCGGCTGCTTCGGACCGGCCGGGACGTTGCGGCCCGGTGCGGGAGTTCCGGTGATGTTCGGTGCACCGGATACGACGGGGGTGCCGGGACGCCCGGGTGTATTCGGGCTCGTCGTCCCGGGCCGACCAGGCGTCGCCGGAGCGGTGGTGAAGTTCGGGCTCGGCGTAGTGGTGCTGCTCGGTGTCGTCGACGGCGTGGTCGATGTCGTCGGTTGTACGCCGGTCGACTGGTCCACACCCGCCGGGGTGACTGCCTGCGGAGTGGTGGCGGGGTTGGTCTCGGGCGATTGTCGTGGGCCGCCGTCGGATTGGTCGGTGGTCTCCGGTTGCGCGGCTTCGGGCTGGTTCGACTCGGTAGTCGTCGTCTGCGGTGCGGAGGTATTCGGAGCGCCAGGTGACGAGATACTTGGCTGCTGCCCGGGATCTGCCGCGATCTGTGGGGCCGTGGGCAGGACGGGCACACCGTGGTCGGTCTGATTCGCGACTTGGCCGTACACCGTCCGCAGAATCCGCCTCGCTTCCTGCGCCGCCTCCTCTTCGGTGTAATCGCCCGCCTTCATGACACCGTCCTGGGGCAACGTCTTATCCCTCAGGTCCGGGCGTTCGGTGGCCTGCGGCATCAACGCCTGCGTCTGCTCGAGACCGGTATGCATCTCCGACAGCTTGAAACTCACCAGACACGCGGCATCCGCGAGATTCCCCGACTGATTCCGGTAGTTCGTCACCGCGTCCGCGGCCGCTTTCCCGGATTGCCCGGTCCAGCCCGGATTCGTGCCGTCCCCGGTCACGGTGCGGCCGAACTGCTCGTTGAACGCCTGAATCGCACCGGTCAGATTCATCCCGATGTTCAACCAGGCCTCCGACGCCTCGCGCACCGTACCCGGCCGCATCGCGTTCACGGCGTCGACCATCTGCGCCAACGTCATACTGTCGTAGTTGTCCGGTCCCGGAATTCGCGGCGGTTCGTACTCCCCTTGAAACGATGTGCCCAACCGGCTGGTGAAGTCGTAGATCGTGTCGCGCTCCCGATTCCACTGCTCCTGCGCGGCGATGATCCGGGCGCGGTACTCCTCGTAGGTCATGGTTGCGCGTCCAAGCCGGTGAACTGGTCGGCCCTCGACTGGTCCAGCTCCACGAAGTTCGCGATTGCTTTGGCGACAACCTCTTTCGCGATCTTTACCGCGTCGATGTGCTGCATGAGGACGGCGTCCAAGGATTGCTCGGTGCCAGCAGCCTTGCTGGCGAATTTCTCCCGGAGAACCTGACCTGAGGGAAAGGGGCCGAAACCGTCGATAATCTTGACCCGGTCCGCCATTTGCAGGATGGCGTCCAGCCGGTCCAAGTAGTCGTCGCAGGCCTTGTCCAACCCCTTGCCGATCTCGGGATGTAGTACTATCTCACCGGAATTGGCCAGGTCGAGAACTCTCCGCCACTCCGTTGCGTCGACTCCGACAGACACAACCCCTCCTTAGTTTTTCGGCAGGTACTGCGCTAGATCGGAGGCATGGCGACGGACCTCTGCGCATGGATCGCCCTGTTTGCCAACGGAGTAGCGAGTTACGACCCGAAACAAGACCGTGCCCTGTGCCGCTTCGACGGCGATGCTGCACTTGAGTTGCTTGGCGTCGCCCACATCGAGGAACTCAACGGCGTTGTGGGCACCGACCGGATGCGGTGTGAAGGACTCGAAATCACGACGCTTCTGAACGTCCTGAAGAGTGGGCGTACCGGAGAAGATCGTCAAGTCGTACCAGCGAGAGACGGCTCGCCACCCGCATACCTTCCATCCGGTGAAGTCCACGCCAGCCGCGTCCTTGTTCTTGCTGGCGGTATCCAGCCCGGTCCCCGATATCGCAGCTTCCGGCAGGTCGCATGGGTTCCAGAGTGCCGCGTCCGGGTCAGCAGACTTCGTGGCGGTGGTAGTCGCCGTGGCCGCCGCCGTTGTGGAGGTCGGTGTGCTCCCGGTGGTGTCACCACACCCAGCCAGCACCACCACCGCACCGGTCGCGAGCACGGCACCGCGTAACAGCTTCCCCCAGCTCGTCATCGGTTCCTCACCGCCGGTGCCGTAACGCATCGACGGGGGCCGGACCGGCTCCTCCGCCCCCCGCAAGCTGGGATCGACGCTACTGGGCGGTTCACGGGGTCGCAACAGTCGCCGATGGGGTGAGGCGAAGCGCGACGGAAATCGGAGCACAGTGGCACAGGTGAGCGGAATCCTGACACGCTCGCGCTTCCGAGCGGTCGATGACGCCGAATTCGAAGTTCTACGTATTCGAAATGTTCGTAACGTTCGACTGTTCAATTATTAGTGACCATCTTTCTCTGTACAGTTCGGGTGTGGCGAACATCGTTGAGCTCGTACTGCTTTGGCTCGATGGTGCTGCCTTGCATCCGATCGGTGGCAGTGGAGCGCTGATTCGATGAGGGGTCCGGGGCCAATGCTGTCAGGGAGTTGTTCAGGCGGGTCCGTGACGATCTGCGCGGAATGCTGCGCCGCCAAGCCGAGGGTCACAATGCCTGGATACACGGCAAAGCCGAAGGCGTCAGAGAATCCGACCGCGTCATCCGAAGAAGCGACCAGGACGGATACGACCGGATCGCGGGCACCCGAGAACCGAGCGAGGCCGCGGGCGGTTCGGCTCCTGTCGCCGCACGCTCCGGGCGGACACCGCTCACCGATCTGTCGCATATGCGGCCGCTGGGTGACCTCTTCGACGGCGCTCGGCGCGGCGATCTCGACGACTACGACCTGACCCGGGAGCTGGGAGGACTACAGCGCAAGTACGGTCCCTATCACCTCGAGGATCTCGGCGCCTGGTACGAACGGGCTTGGGAACGCGAGGACGGAAGCATTCACCCCGACAACGTGGGGTTCACCGCGAAGATATGCGGTCCCGGCGGAGAAGACGCCGGCTCGCTGCTCTACAGCTTCACGCGCGACAACGACGGAAGGCTCGTGGTCACCCATGACCTCACCGAACTGAACGAAGGCTTCACGGGCAAGGGATTCTCCACTGCCTTCGCCGCATCCACAGAGGACTACTTCCGTCGATCGGGTGTGGACAGAATAGAGTTGACCGCCACGAGACTGCGGCAAGACGACTCACTCGACGGCGCGGTCGCCTGGGCCAAGGCCGGCTACGACTGGAACCCGGATCCGGTGAAACTGGCGAAGTCCGTCAACAGCATGAGATCGAGGATCGACTCACTGCTCGACGGGGAAATAGGCACGCTGAGCCCCGCCGACACAGCGCTACTTCAGGACATGCGCACACGATTCGACGGACCGCCGGTGGGATTCCCCTCACCCCAGGAACTGGTCATGCTCACCGGTGACAAGCTGAAACTCGGCGAGGAACTGATGAAAGGATCGTCATGGCACGGGATGAAGAAACTGTGACTCCCACCCCGGAAGAACGTGAGTTCATCGAGGCCCGCGGCAAAGCCACCTCCACCCACTTCATGCGGTTCGTCACCGAACGTGGCCTCGACACCGACCCCGATACTTGGCCCGCGGCCGACCGGGAAGAATTCGACCGGCAAGCACGCCGGCTAATCGAGGAATGGAAAAACCGCGCACGCGAAACCTTCGGACTGTGAACGTCACCCGGCCCGCCTACAGCGCGGCGCCCCACCGTGGGTGACGCACGAGTTCGCTCACGGCACGGCGGTGAACAACTCGTAGCCGAGTGCCCGGATCTGATGCTCCGGTTCACAGCGCACACATAGACACGGCCCAGCGCACACACGGCATGCAAGCCTCCGCTGTGGGCCTCTCGCGCCGATCAAAGGCGGAGATCGCCGCAAGGTAGGCACCCGTCAGTCGAGTGGCACATGGCTGAGGCGAATTGCGAGTAGACCCTCCGTCTTGTGCCACTCGACGAGGCGCCAGGCGGGGGCACACCCTCGCCTGGCGAGTGATCTAGCTAGTCGACGGTATAGGTGCGGATGAGCTGGCCGTCTCCGATGCTCGCGTCGACGATCGCGGACCTCGCGTCGTTCGCCGACGTCCGCGCGTCCACCTTCACGGGACGCGAGAGCGCGTAGACGATGAATCGGTAACGGTGGACGCCGGTGCCTGCGGGTGGGCACGGTCCGAAGTATTCGGCGCGCTTCGCGCTGTTGAGGCTGACCACCCCGCCTGCGGGTGTCTGCCCCTCCGCGCTGGACGTGGTGGTCGTCGGGATATTGCTGACCACCCAATGGGTGAACAGGCCGCTCGGGGCGTCCGGGTCGTCGACGATCAGCGCCGAGGTGGCGGCTTCCGGGGGCATCGTCCAGTTCAGCGGCGGCGGCTCGTTCCTGCCCTTGCAGGTGTAGACCACCGGAATCGGGTCGCCATGGTCGAAAGCGGTACTGCGCACGGAGATCTCGTTCGTCGCGGGCATCGCGGCCTCCGCTCGAGTCGAGGGATGGTGATCGAGTCCGACGGTTCGCCTGTCGCACGGCGGGCTGGCGCAATGTGGCGATCGACAGGCGAACCCTGTTATGTCGTTGTCAGTCCAGCGTAAGACGCCGTTGCGGGACCATCCAGATTATGGGCAAATCAGCCGTTATCACTGCCTGTAGGCGACCGGCCACCCGCGAGGTCGGCTTCGAGGTCATGGCTCGCTTCGCCCGGCCGGCTATGCGGGGGTCGCCCGATGTCGGTCCCTTTCGAGTTGGACACGGGCAGGGCGGCACCAGGGCGAACCGGCGGCCGCCATCCCTCAGTCCGACCCTGTTCCCGCCGACTGCTTGTCTCCGGCCAGCGCCGCGATCGTCTCGATCCGCTCCACCGCGTCGGTGACGATCCGATCGATCAGTTCCTTGCACGTGGGCAGGTCGTCGATGATCCCCGTGACCTGTCCCGCCGCGAGCACGCCCGCATGGGTGTTGCCCTCGACCAATCCGGCGCGCAGGAGCATCGGCGTGTTCGCGGCCATGACGACCTGAGACCAGCTGAGGTCCTTGGTCTTTCGCATGGCCAAGCCGTCGCGGACCATCGTGGACCACTTCATGCCGGTCAGGCTCTTGAACCGGGCCGCGTTGCCCACCGCTGCGGTGAGGCCGCGCCAACGGCCCGAATGCTCCAGCCGCTGAACCAGTTCGGTGTTCAGCACGCGGTGCGGCATGCCGTCGACCTTGAGTGACACCACCGTGTCCTGGAGCTGTCGCCGCAGGTACTCCTGCTTGACCGCATCGGGGACGGTGCTCTCCTGGGTGAGCAGGAACCGCGTGCCCATCGCGACACCCGCCGCGCCGTACGCCAGGGCGGCGGCCAGACCACGCCCGTCGAAGAATCCGCCCGCGGCGACCACGGGAATGTCCACCGCGTCCAGCACCGAGGGCAGCAGCAGGGTGGTGGCCACCGGGCCGGTGTGTCCGCCGCCCTCGCCGCCCTGCACGATCACGGCGTCCGCCCCCCACGATGCGACTTTGACCGCGTGCTTCGCCGCGCCGATCGACGGAATGACCACCACCCCGGCGTCTTTCAGCTTCGCGATCAGGTCCTGCTTCGGCGCGAGCGCGAACGACGCGACCGCCACCTTCTCCCGGATCAGCAGATCGATCCGCTCTGACGCGTCCGCGGCGTCGGCGCGGATGTTCACGCCGAACGGTTTCGCGGTGTGCGCTTTGGTCTTCGCGATGGCCGCCTCGAGCTCGGCGAAGGTCATGGTGGCGGAGGCGAGGATGCCGAGTCCGCCCGCTTCGGCGGTGGCCGACACCAGGCTCGGGCCCGCGACCCAGCCCATGCCGGTCTGCACGATCGGATGTTCGATGCCGACCAGATCGGTCAGCGGGGTACGCAAGCGCGGGCTCATGACGGGACCTCGGTTTCGCGAATCTTCTTGGGGTCGAGCACCTCACGGATCAACCGCAGCTCCTCGGCCGTCGGCTGCCGCGTCTCGCCCGCTTCGGCGAGCCCGGCGATCTCGAACGAGGTGTTCTCCGCGACCTCGTCGGCGGTGACGCCGGGGTGCAGGCTGCGTGCGCGCATGGTGTGGCCTGGGCCTTCGAAGTCGAAGACGCCCAGATTGGTCACCACGCGGTGCAGGTGGTGGAAGCGGTATGCCGGGTCGGCCGCGTCGACCTTGTCGTATCCCACCCCGGAGACGATGTCGACCTTCTCGGTGAACACCCGCTTGGTGTGCCGCGCGACCCAGTAGCTGGTGGCGTGATTGATCGTGTTTCCCGGCGCGCCACGCACACCGAACATCTGCCGGGTCGGCTGCTGCAAGGAGCCGAACGCCGAAAGGTTCTGGTTGCCGAACCGGTCGATCTGATTGGCGCCCATCACCACGTGCCTGCGTCCGGACGCCACCACGTCGAAGACTCTCCGGAACGGGATCCAGCCTTCGATCGGAGCTTTGCCGCCCAGCGGGGGAGTCTCGGCGAACAGCAGCGCCTCGCCGTCGGACAGCAGCAGATCCGGTTCGGTGGTGAGCTTGGCCAGCCGCGCGCCGATTATGGACATGGGCGACATGGGGCTGGCCATGATCTCGCCCGCGCCGCTGAAGATCTCCGCGCAGGCGATGGCACAGATCTCGGCGCGGGTGACGGTTTCGGTGCTGGTCATCACGCCTCCTCGGCGAATCGGCGGACGGCGGCCTGGTACTGCTCCTCGGAGCCGGCCAGATAGGTGTCGACGAACCGCTGCCACGACTCCGGCGTCTTCGCGGACTCGACGTAGTGCTTTTGGAACTTCTCGTCCCGGCCGTAGTCGTCGGCCGCCAGGGTGAAGTGCGCGCCGCCGGGGGCCTCCACCACGCCGTCCACCATCATGCGGTTGAGCAGCAGCGATTGCAGCGGAACGGTTTTCACCAGTTCGTCGGTCTCTACGACGCGCTCGACCGAGACGTAGCGGCGCTGCGCCGCCAGGCAGAACAGATCGTCGAAGTAGGGGTCGACGCCGGTGTAGGCGGCGTTGCCGTGCGCGTCGCCGAGATTCAGATGTACCAGCGCCGCGTCGAGATTCAGGGCGGGCATGGCGATCAGGGTCTCCGGCGTGCCGTCGACGGGGTAGGGCGATTCGACCGTCTTCAACTCGCCCTCCCAGAAGTTCGGGACGTCCGAGCCGAGCCCGGCGCGGATCGGCAGGAACGGCAGTCGCGCCGCCGCGGCCTCCAGCCCGCACTTGAGCATGCCTTCGTCCATCTCGCGGGCGGCCAGCGCACCCGAGGTGCGCGCCTTGGCGAACCACGGGTCGTAGAACGGCGCCGAATCCAGCGACACGAAGCCGTAGTACGCCTTGCGCACCTTCCCCGCCGAACACAACAGCCCGAGATCTGGCCCGCCGTAACCGACCACGGTCAGGTCCGTGAGGTCCGAACGCAGAATGGCTCGCACCAGCGCCATCGGCTTGCGCCGTGACCCCCAGCCACCGATGCCGATGGTCATCCCGCTGCGCAGCTCGCCGACGACCTCGTCGAGCGACATCCGCTTGTCTCGCATGGGTAATTCCTCTCTCACTGCCCGCTCTTGCGCGCCGCGAGGTCGTCGTCGAACCGGGCGCGGATCTCGTCGGCGACGCCGGCGAGGTTGAGTTCGAAGGTGAATCCCTGCTCGTACCGGTAGCTGCGGTGCACGTCCTGCACGTCGATGCCGTTCAGCGCCCGCTTGGCCGCCCGGATCACCCGGCCGTCCTTGGCCGCGATGTTCTTGGCCAGCTCCAAGGCGGCGGCGTCGAGTTCGGCGCGCGGCACCACCTGGTACACCGAGCCGTAGTGGTGCAGCTGCTGGGCGGTGATGGTGCTCGCGGTGTAGAACAGCGCGCGCATCAGGTGCTGCGGCACCAGCCGTGCCAAGTGGGTGGCCGCGCCGAGCGCGCCGCGATCGACCTCGGGCAGCCCGAAGGTCGCGTCGTCGGAGGCGATCACGACATCCGCGTTGCCCACCAGGCCGATGCCGCCGCCGAGGCAGAAGCCCTGCACCACCGCGATCACCGGCACCTGGCACTCGTACACCGCCGCGAACGCCTCGAAGCAGCCGTGATTGGCGTCGATGAGCGCCTGATGGCCGGGCTTGCTCTGGATCTCCTTGATGTCCACACCCGCGTTGAAACCGCGGTTCTCCGCGCGCAGCACCACCACCTTGGTGTCCGGGTCGCGGCCCGCCGCGCGCACTTCGTCGGCGATGGCGAACCAACCGTCCGTGGGGATGGCGTTGACCGGCGGATAGTCGACCGTGACCACGCTGATTCCGGTCGATTCGGAGTGGCGGTTGATCCCCATGGCAAGTCCCATCCTGTGTGAACGCATTGGCAAAGCAAGCAGTTGCTTGGTAGGTTAGCACGGTGCCACTCGAAATCGATCTGTCCGGCCGCGTCGTTCTGGTGACGGGCGGTGTGCGCGGTGTGGGCGCGGGCGTGAGCAAGGCGTTCCTTGCCGCCGGCGCCACCGTCGTGGCCTGTGCACGGCGACCGGCGGACGCGCCCGTCGAAGTCGACGGCCGCTCGATCGACTACGTGCCGTGCGATGTGCGGGACGAGGGCGCGGTGCGCGCCCTGATCGACACGATCACCGAGCGCCACGGCCGCCTCGACCATCTGGTGAACAACGCGGGCGGCGCTCCGTTCGCACTCGCCGCCGAGGCGAGCAAGAAGTTCCACACCAAGATCGTCGAGCTGAACCTGCTCGCTCCGCTGCTGTTGGCGCAGGCCGCCAACGCGGTGATGCAGCGGCAGGACGAGGGCGGCTCGATCGTGAACATCTCCAGCGTCAGCGGGCACCGTCCCTCGCCGGGCACCGCCGCCTACGGCGCGGCGAAAGCGGGCGTGGACAGTCTCACCGGCTCGCTCGCCGTCGAGTGGGCGCCGAGGGTTCGGGTGAACTCGCTGGTGGTGGGGCCGGTCGACACCGAGCTGAGCCGACTGCACTACGGCGATCAGGACGGCGTCGACGCGGTGGGCCGGACCATTCCTCTGGGTCGCATGGCCCGACCCGACGACGTCGGCCGCTGCGCCGTCTTCCTGGCCTCGCCGCTGGCCGCATACGTCAGCGGCGCGACCCTGCTGGTGCACGGCGGCGGCGAACGGCCCGCCTTCCTCGCCGCTTCCAATGCCGACCAGCAGTCCTGAACAAGACCGCACACGAAGAAGGACACATATGGACACCGAGCAGATCTGCGCCGGGCGCGTCGTCATCGTCACCGGCGCGGGCCGGGGCATCGGCCGCGCGCACGCCCTCGCTTTCGCCGCGGCGGGCGCCAGCGTGGTGGTCAACGACATCGGTTCGACCCTCGACGGCGCGGCCACCGCGGAAACGCCCGCCGCGCAGGTGGTCGCCGAGATCGAGGCGCTGGGCGGCCGGGCGGTGGCCAACGGCGACGACGTCGCCGACTGGGAAGGCGCCCGCAGGCTCATCCGCCAGGCCGTCGACGCCTTCGGCAAGCTGGACGTGCTGGTCAACAACGCCGGGTTCGTGCGCGACCGGATGTTGGTCAATCTCAGCGAGGACGAGTGGGACGCGGTGGTCCGCGTGCACCTGAAAGGCCACTTCGCGACCATGCGGCACGCGATCGAATACTGGCGTGCGGAGGCCAAGGCGGGTCGTCCGGTCGACGGACGGATCATCAACACCAGCTCCGGCGCCGGACTGCAGGGCAGCGTCGGACAGAGCAATTACGGGGCGGCCAAGGCCGGTATCGCGGGCCTGACGCTGACCGCCGCCGCCGAATTCGCCCGCTACGGCGTGACGGTGAACGCGATCGCCCCGTCCGCGCGCACCAGGATGACCGAGACGGTGTTCGCGGACATGATGGCGGCGCCGGAAAGCGGCTTCGACGCGATGGCGCCGGAGAACGTGTCTCCGCTGGTCGTATGGCTGGGCAGTGCGCAGTCGGCGGCGGTGACGGGGCGGGTCTTCGAGGTGGAAGGCGGCAAGGTGGCGCTGGCCGACGGCTGGCGGCACGGTGAGCCCGCCGACCGCGGCGCCCGCTGGGATCCGGCCGAGCTCGGACCGGTCGTGGCCGACCTGATCGCCAAAGCGACTCCGCCGGAGCCGGTATACGGCGCCTGAGCGGCCTCGGCCCGTCGACGGGCGCGTTCGCGGACCGGGGTCTAGTATGGGCGCACCCGTCCGTTCGGAAAGTCCCGTGTGAGAGTGGCGACCGGGCACAGAACTGCGCTTCGACTGATGAGGGGAAGGCTCGGCGCATGAGAGTAGGTCGCGCGTTCCGTGTGCGGGCAGCGTCCGGCGCCGTCGCGGGCCCCGCTCTGCGCGGCGGCAGGGTTTCCGCCCACGTGCCACTTTCCCGCCCATCGTGCGCGGTGGATCCCGAGCCGCCGCCCTACGACGGCGATCCCTGGCTTCCGCTGGCCGTGCCGGGGCGGCGGTCGGAGGTCGATGCGGCCCCTGCCCGGTCGACCGCTGGAACGGATTCGGCCGCAGCGGGTTCGGCGGCCGCCGGGTCGTCCGGTCTGGGCGTGTGCTCGGCAGCGGGTCGGCCGTGCAATCGCGCTCTACCCGGCGGGCATCGTGGTGCTCGCGGTACCGGCCGTGGATCGGATCCGGTGCGCGGCCCGGGTCGCGCACCGGCAGTCCGGCCTTGGCTCGGCCCGCTTGGAAGGTCGCGAGCCTGCTCATCGCAGATCGGCGACATGCCGCCGGGCGGCGAATCAGGGCCTCGTGCTGGCGGAACGCGCACCGACCGCCTCGGTGGTGGTCCGGACCGACCGGGTGAGCGCGGTGGATTGCTCTGCCCGAAGGCTTTAGTCCGGGCGGAGCGTGCAGGCACGTCTCGCGCGCCTATCGGACCACCGCGCCCGGCTGCGCTCGAAATTGATCGACCTCGCGCAAATACGATCAATCCGGCGCAATAGCCGAACGCGGACTATTCGGACAGACCGGTTGGGCCGGGAATCCTCTTCGACATGAACGACTGTCGGCGAACCACGCCGAAAGTGCATATGTAAGCACATCATAGGGAGGGCGGCACTAACCGGCCTGCGGTCGCGGCCCCAATTTCTCTGGGCACGACCGCACGCCGGTTGCGTGCTTCGCCCGCTTACGCGTGCGCAAAACACAGCACAGTGCGACCCGATGGGTCGCACTGTGCTGCCGTGCAGAAGAACCTATTCGGTTCCATCCGGAGGAATTTCGGGCAAGCCCTCGCTTGCCCGCAACTTCTCCGCCATGGATGTGAGGAGGTTCTGTGATTCTTCGGACAAGTCGAACGCTCTACTCGACAGCCGTCGCAGTCCATAGCCCTGCAGCTGGGACAGCAGCTCCAGATCGTGATCGATCTTGGCGGCATAGATGTCGTTGAAGAAGTAGTCCGGCTTGACTTTGAAGAACTTCGCCAGGGCGGCCACCGTCTCATCGGACGGGTTCGTCCGCTGTCCCGACCGCAACTGCGACAGGTACGGTTTCGAGATCGGATGTCCGGAGGCCGTCAGCGCCGCCGCGACCTCCGCGTTGGTGTGCGGCTTACGCCCCGGGGGATGCACGGTTTCGAACAGCTTGTTCAGCCGCGCCGCGAAATCAGCCATTGTGAGCCGCCCAATTCCCTTCGCTGTACTAACAGTCGTTATCTCGGATACGTATCATTGATATTAGCGGCTCAGTAACTGAAAACCTACGCCTGATTCCGGATTTCCTTGAAGCTTCTAGGTCGGAAGGCGGCGAAGGCACTGGGACGGTCGCGTTTGCGGGTCACGCCAAGGCCTCTCGAGAAGCCGCGGTACGAACCGGTTCTGGCCCGTCGCTGCGGTCTCTACGCAAGGGGTCTTGATAGCCGCAAGATAGCTGACATCTCATGGACTCGGCGGTACATGGGTTTGTGTGGCGTACGACACGTTTGCGCGCCCAGGGGATGAACGTTCAACAAACGCGCATGAAATGGTTGAACTCACAAACGTTCGATGATCGTTCCTGTCGCGAGTGCGCCACCGGCGCACATGAGAACCATTGCGGTGCTGCGGTCGGAGCGCTCCAGTTCGTGCAAAGCCGTTGTGATCAGGCGGGATCCGGTGGAGCCGACGGGATGCCCGAGAGCGATGGCGCCGCCGTTGACATTAACCCGATCCATGTCCGGCTGGTGTACAGAAGCCCAGGAAAGTGCGACCGACGCGAACGCTTCGTTGATCTCGAAAAGGTCGATGTCGCCGATATTCATGCCGGACCGCTCCAGCAGCCTGGTGCACGCCTGCACGGGGCCGTCGAGGTGGAACTCCGGCTCCGCGCCGACCACCGCCTGCGTGACGATCCGCGCCCGCGGACGCAAACCCGCTCGCTGCGCGGCCTTCTCGTCCATCAGCAGCACCGCGGCGGCGCCGTCGGAGATCTGTGAGGAGGATCCGGCGGTGTGCACGCCGCCCTCCAGGACCGGCTTCAGCTTCGCCAGGCCTTCGACAGTGGTCTCGCGCAGGCCCTGATCCCGTGACACATCCAGCTTTTCGCCGGTGAGGTTGCCCTCTTTGTCGGCTGCGGGGGCGGTGACGGTCAGCACCTCGCGATCGAACCGGCCCTCTGCCCACGCCTGAGCGGCCAGGCGCTGCGAGCGTGCGCCGAACGCGTCCACGTCCGCGCGGGTGATCCCGCGCCGCTTGGCGATTCGCTCGGCCGCCTCGAACTGGTTGGGCAGGTCGATGTTCCACGACGCGGGCCTGCGCGGCCCCGCGTTCTCGCCGACATTGGCGCCCAGCGGAACCCGGCTCATCGCCTCCACGCCACAGGCCATACCGATGTCGATGGCGCCGGCCGCGATCAGGCCCGCGATCAGATGATTGGCCTGCTGAGCGGAGCCGCACTGGGTGTCGATCGTGGTGGCGCCGACCTGCCACGGCAGGCCCGCGTGCAGCCACGCGACCCGGGTGACGTTGTTGGACTGCTCGCCCGCCTGGGTGACGCAGCCGCCGATGACCTGTTCGACCTGCGCGGGTTCCAGGTGTGCGCGCTCGAGCAGCCCGCGCTGGGCCGCGCCGAGCAGTTCGGCCGCGTGCAGGCCCGACAGCCAGCCGCCGCGCTTGCCGATCGGGGTCCGTGCGGCCTCGACGATCACGGGTGTGCCCATGTCCAACCTCTCTTTATGGGACAGAAAACTGAAACGCGTTCATAGCACTTGTCAGGGGCGGATCTGTCCGGTTTCTTTCCTCGTTCTCCCGCCTGTGCTTCAATGATTATAGAACGTGTTTCAGTTTGTCGAAGGAGACATCTGGTGGTAGACACTCGGAATGCCCGGCCGAATCTTCCGGACGGGTTCGACGTCACGGACCCGGACATCTACGCCGAGCGTGTTCCGGTCGAGGAGTTCGCCGAACTGCGCCGGACGGCGCCGATCTGGTGGAACCCGCAGTCCCCGGACGTCAGCGGCTTTCACGACGACGGCTTCTGGGTGGTGAGCAAGCACGCCGACGTCAAAGAGGTCTCGCGGCGCAGCGACGTGTTCTCCAGTTACGAGAACACCGCCATCCCGCGGTTCAACGACGACATCGCCCGGGAGCAGATCGAGCTGCAGCGGATCGTCCTGCTGAACATGGACGCGCCGGAGCACACCAAGCTGCGCAAGATCATCTCGCGCGGCTTCACCCCGCGCGCCATCAACGGCCTGCGCGCGGAGCTGTCGGCCCGTGCGGAGTCCATCGTGAAGGCGGCGGCCGAGTCGGGTTCCGGCGACTTCGTCACCCAGATCGCGTGCGAACTGCCGCTACAGGCCATCGCCGAGCTGATCGGCGTCCCGCAGGAAGACCGGATGAAGGTCTTCTCCTGGTCCAACGACATGACCGGCTACGACGACCCGGAGAGCGCCGCCGACCCGGTCGCGGCTTCCGCCGAGATTCTGGGCTACGCCTACCAGATGGCGGCCGCGCGCAAGCAGTGCCCGGCCGACGACATCGTCACGACGCTGATCGAAGCCGATGTCGACGGTGACAAGCTCACCGAAGAGGAGTTCGGCTTCTTCGTGATCATGCTCGCCGTCGCGGGCAACGAGACCACGCGCAACGCCATCTCGCACGGCATGATCGCGTTCCTGGAGAACCCGGACCAGTGGGAGCTGTTCAAGAAGGAACGTCCCGCCACGGCCGCCGACGAGATCATCCGGTGGGCCACTCCGGTCACCTCGTTCCAGCGGACCGCGCTGGAGGACACGGAACTCGGCGGCGTGCAGATCAAGAAGGGCCAGCGGGTGGTCATGCTGTACCGCGCGGCCAACTTCGACGAAGAGGTCTTCGACCAGCCGGAGAAGTTCGACATCATGCGCGCGGACAACCCGCACCTGGCCTTCGGCGGCACCGGGGCGCACTTCTGCATCGGGGCGAACCTGGCCCGGCTGGAGATCGACCTGATCTTCAACGCCATCGCCGACCACCTGCCCGACATCACCAAGGTCGCCGACGCCAAGCGGCTGCGTTCGGGCTGGCTCAACGGGATCAAGGAGTTCCCGGTCGACTACAAGACTTGCCCGGTCGCGCACTGAGACATGGAAAAGGCCCTCGCACTTCGGTGCGAGGGCCTTTTCGTCCGGTACCGAGTCAGTCGACCGGACGCGCGGTCTTCATGGCGCGATCGACCTCCCAGAACGCCCGCAGCGCGGCGATCTTGCCGTCCTCGTTCACCCGGTAGGTGAACACGCCGTCGGCGTCGATCCGGTGCCCGCCGAGGGTGCTGCGGATCGTGCCGGTGAAGGCGACCTCGTTGCCGCAGGCGAACGAGTCGCCGAACAGGAACTCGATCAGATCGGTCTTCGCGATCGCCTTGTCCCAGAACGCGGCGATGGCCTCCGTGCCGCGGTGGCCCTTGCCCTCCGGGTCGAAGCCCGACGGGCCGATGGGGTCCTCCACGATGCCGTCCTCGGCGAACAGCGCGACCCAGGCCCGCTTGTCCCGTGCTCGCACGGCGGCCTGTGACGCAAGGCCCGCGGCCCGGGCCGGATGCTCGGCGGTGGTCATACGGCCTCCTTCGACCGGTTGATGGGTCTCACCGCGCGGTGAGCACGGGTTCGGCTATGTACTGTCGCGCGAACTCGCGCAGCGAGTCCTGTTTGGCGGCGAGCTCACCGTCGAATCCGATGCCGTCGGCCAGCCAGGGCACCACGATCGCGTCGGTGACGCCCGCGTCCGCGAGGTCCTGATAGCCCGACCGGCCGAAGCGATCGACGCACACCGCCTGGATCTCGAACGGCTCGTCGGCCCGGCCGTACTCGGCGCGCAGCGTGCCGAGCTTGCCGATGGTGCTGCGGAGTTCGTCGTAGGTCATCATGGCCGAGGTCCAGCCGTCGCCGACCCGCGCGGCGCGGCGCAATGCCGCGTCGGTGTGCCCGCCGATATAGAACGGCACCGGCTCGCTCGGGGCCGGGCTGATCTGCAGCGGATCGAAGTCGAAGAACTGGCCGTGGTACTCGACCATGCCACCGGCGAGCACCAGCTTGATCACCTCGATCATCTCGTCCACCCGCGCGCCGCGGCGTGCGAAGGGCACGCCGCACCACTCGAACTCCTCCGGCGCCCAGCCGATTCCGACGCCGAAACCGAAGCGGTTGCCCGACAGGTTGGCCACCGAGCCGACCTGCCGGGCCAGCAGCAGCGGATTGCGCGAACCCAGCTTCAGCACGTTCGTGTAGAAGCGGATGCGGCTGGTGACGGCCGCCATGGCGGTCGCGCCGATCAGCGGGTCGACCCATGGGGTGTCCGGCCCCCAGAACCGGCTGCCGTCGGCGGTGTAGGGGTACTTCGCCGCCGCCGACTTCATGTAGAACAACGAATCCGGCAGGGCGATGGACGAGAAACCGCACTCTTCGGCGGTTCTCGCGAGCTCCGGCAGCTGGTCCAGCGGACTCAGCGCGATGCCGACGGTGAACTTCAGCGCAGTCACCGCCGCTCCGATCCGACCACCCACATCGAGAAGTACTGCGAACCGCCGCCGTACGCGTGGCCCAGCGCCTTGCGCGCGCCCTCGACCTGATAGTCCCCGGCCCGCTGCATGACCTGCTTGGCGGCCTCGGCGAACCGGATGAGCCCGGAGGCGCCGATCGGGTTGGACGACAGCACGCCGCCGGACGGATTGACCGGCAGGGTGCCGCCGATCTCGGTCTCGCCCTTGTCGGTGAGCTTCCACCCGTCGCCTTGCGGCACGAAGCCGAGGTTCTCCAGCCACATCGGTTCGAACCAGGAGAACGGGACGTAGATCTCGGCTACGTCGATCTCCTCGAGCGGGTTGGTGATGCCGGCCGCCTGCCACAGCGCCGCCGCCGCGTCGCGGCCCGCCTGCGGGTTGACCTGGTCGCGCCCGGAGAATGTGGTCGGTTCGGTACGCATCGCGGTGCCGTGCACCCAGGCGACCTTGCGGCCGGTGGCCTCGACCGCCTCGGCGGCGTCCGCGTCGCCCAGCACGATCGCGCACGCGCCGTCGGAAGAGGGGCAGGTCTCGTCGAAGCGGATCGGGTCCCACAGCATCTGCGAAGCGAGCACCGATTCCAGCGTGATGTCGGGCTGCTTCAGGTGGGCCAGCGGGTTCTTGGCGCCGTTGCGGCGATCCTTCACCGCCACCATGGCGCCGATGTGGCCCGGGGCGTTGGAGCGCCGGATGTAGGAACGTACGTGCGGCGCGAAATATCCGCCCGCGCCGGCACCGACCGGCATGGTGAACGGCACCGGAATCGACAACGCCCACATGGCGTTCGACTCCGACTGCTTCTCCCACGCCACCGCGAGCACGCGCTTGTGCACACCCGCCTGCACCAGATTGGTCGCGACGATGCCGGTGGAGCCGCCGACGGAACCGGCGGTGTGCACCCGCAGCAGCGGCTTGCCGGTGGCGCCGAGCGCGTCCGCCATGAACAGCTCGGGCATCATGACACCCTCGAACCCGTCGGGCGCCTTGCCGACCACGACCGCGTCGATATCGGCGATGGTGAGACCGGCGTCGGCGAGGGCGCGATCGATGGCCTCGCGGCACATCCCCGACATGGAGACGTCGGTCCGTTTCGTCACGTGATGGGTCTGTCCGGTGCCGAGCACCGCAGCTGGCAAGCTCATCGGTTCTCCGATCCCAAGACGGTCACAAGGTTCTGCTGGAGCGCGGGGCCGCTGGTGGCGTGGGCCAGGGCGCGATTCGCCGAGCCCGCGATGATCGCCTCGGCCGCGAAGCCGATGCGCTCCAGGCCCGCGGCGAACATCGGGTTGGCCGCGAGCGCGCCGCCGGACGGATTCACCTTTGTGCCGTTCTTCAGCCCGATCGCCTCGGCGAGGATCAGCTGCTGATGGCTGAACGGCGCGTGCAGCTCGGCGATGTCGAAGCCGCTGACGTCGCCGCCGGTGACCGCCTGGGCCGCGGCGGCTGTCGAAGGCGAGACGGTGAGGTCACGCGCACCGAGCACGGGAGTATCGATCCGATGCGCCATGCCGGTGATCCACGCGGGGCGTTCGCACAGTTCGCGGGCGCGGTCGCCCACGGCGAGCACGATGGCGGCCGCACCGTCGGTGATCGGCGCGATGTCGTGCGCGCGCAGCGGATCCGCGACGTAGGGCTGGTCGAGCAGGCTGTCGGCGTCACCGTCGCCTGCCACGACGGCCGCCATGTCCCGCTCGGTCCAGCGGCCCGCGTCCAGACCGGCGCGCGCCTGCAGGCCGGCGATGGACCAGGCGTCCGGCCACAGCGGCGCGACCAGGTAGGGGTCCAGCTGCATGGTGAGCACCTGGCGCTGCGTGCCCGCGGAGGACTTGCCGAAGCCGTACACCAGTGCCGTCGTCGCCTGCCCGGAGCGCAGTTTCACCCACGCCTCGTACAGCGCCCATGCGGCGTCCATCTCCACGTGCGATTCGTTGATCGGCGGCACCGCGCCGATGGCGTCGATCGCCGAGATGAACGAGAAGGCGCGTCCGGCAAGGTAATCGGACGAGCCGGAGCACCAGAAGTCGATATCGGACTTGGTGATGCCGAGTCGGTCGTAGAGCTGCTGGAAGCAGGGCACCAGCATCTCGACACCGTTGGTGGTGCCGAAGGTCTCCGGCACGTGCGGCGCGTGGGCGAAGCCCACGACCGCGATGTCGGTGGCGTTGTCAGTCAACGTGCGCCTCTCTCAGAGGTGGTGCTTATAGGTCTCGTAGTCGGCGTCCGGCTCGCCGGAGGGACGGAAGTGGTCCACGTTCTCCAGCCCGTAGCCCCACTCCTCGCGCGGCTTCCACACCGCCTGCACCCGCATGCCCATCCGCACCTCGCTCGCGTCGCAGCCGAGCACCAGGTGCAGCACCGGGATGTCCGCGCCGTCCAGCAGCACGTAGGCCGCGACGTAGGGCGGCTTGATCCGCTGGCCCATGAACGGCACATTGACGATGCAGAAGGTGGTCACGGTGCCGTGATCGGACAGTTCGATGAACTCGTCGGTCGGCCTGCCGTCGGTCGGATTCGCGCCGCGCGGCGGGAAGTACACCTTGCCAGCGGCGTCGGTGCGCGCGCCGATCAGCTTGCCTTCGGCGAGTCCGCGCAGGTACACGGTCTCCTGCGGCGAGGCGGTGTGCTTGTAGGACAGGTCGACCGGCGTCGTGATCATGGTGACCGGATCGGCCGAGGCGGACTCCACCGGTGCCGAAGCCTGCTCGCCCGGCTCGAAGCAGAGGATGTCGCGAATGCTGCCCTCGGTCTGCTCGGCCCAGCGGGCGGTCACCCGTAAGCCTTTGCGGATGTCCTCGGGTGCGGCGACGTCGACGGCGTGCAGCAGCGTCGTGTCCGCGCCGTCCAGCCGGATCAGCGCCCAGGCGAACGGGCGGTCGAACGGCTGGCCCGGCAGCGGCTCGCGCACCCAGGTCCAGGATTCGACGGTGCCGGTGTCGGCGACGTCGACGAACTCGGTCAGCGGTTCGGCGGTGATCGGATCGTATTCCGGCGGCGGCACGATCACCCGGCCGTCCGACCCGCGCGCGCCGACGATCTTGTGGTCGCGCAATCGGGTCAGAAAGGTTCCGATGGTGGTGCCGACGGAGCGGGTGTAATCGAAACGCACCCGCAGGGGCGCGCTGAGTACCTCGGGCACGGCGCCCGTGTTCAATGCCGTGCCGCTACCACCAGCGATTGCCGTGGATGCAGTATTCCCCTGAGTCACGATATCGAGTAGAACAGGTTCTAACTCTGGTGGCAAGCAGTTGATCGGAAAGGGGTCCGGCGTGAAGTTCGGATTGCAACTCGGGTACTGGATGGCCCAGCCGCCCGCGAACGCGGGGGAGCTGGTGGTGGCGGCCGAGGAAGCCGGGTTCGACGCCGTCTTCGCCGCCGAGTCATGGGGGTCGGATGCCTTCGGTCCGCTCACCTGGTGGGGTTCGGCCACACGGCGGGTGCGCCTGGGTACGTCGGTGGTGCAGATGTCGGCGCGCACGCCTGCGGCGACCGCCATGCACGCGCTCACCCTCGACCATCTCAGCGGTGGCCGCGCCATTCTCGGCTTGGGCGTCTCGGGTCCGCAGGTGGTGGAGGGCTGGTATGGCCAGCCGTTCGCCAAGCCGTTGCAGCGCACCCGTGAGTACGTCGGGATCGTGCGCCAGGTGCTGGCCAGGCAGGCGCCGGTCACCAGCGACGGCCCGCACTACCCGCTGCCCTACACCGGGCCGGGTTCGATCGGGCTCGGCAAGCCGCTGAAGCCGATCGTCCATCCGCTACGTGCGGATTTGCCGATCTGGCTGGGCGCGGAGGGGCCGAAGAACGTGGCGCTCACCGCCGAGATCGCCGATGGCTGGCTGGCCATCTACTACGCGCCCCGGCTGGCCGGTATGTACGACGAGTGGCTCGACGAGGGCTTCGCGCGGGCGGGTGCGCGGCGCAGTAGGGAGGACTTCGAGATCGCCGCGAGTTGTCAGGTGGTGATCACCGACGACCCGGCGGGCGAGCTGGAGCGGATGCGCTGGATCATGGCGCTCTACATCGGCGGCATGGGCGCGCCGGAGTTGAACTTCCACGCCCAGGTGTACCGGCGCATGGGGTACGACCGCGAGGTCGACGAGATCGGCAAGTTGTTCCAGTCGGGCAAGAAGGCGGAGGCCGCGGCGGCGGTGCCGGACGAGCTGATTCTGGACACCGCGATCATCGGAGACGAGGAGCATGTCCGCAAACAGCTGCGGGTCTGGGAGGCCGCGGGCGTCACGATGATGCTGGTGTCGGTTCCCGATGTCGCGCAATTGCATCGGCTCGCACCCCTTGTCGAACAGTAGAACACGTTCTAGATTCAATGGGGTGACTGCCTCACCCGCCCCGTCGGCTCCGCACAATCCCCCCGCACCGGAGCCAGTGAAAATTCTCGGTCTGTGGAACATCGCCGAAGCCGAACCCGATCGGATCGCGATGGTCGATCCCTGGGGCCGGGAGGTGACGTATCGCGAATTGGCCACGCTCGCCAATCGTTACGCCACCGGCCTGCGCGGGCTCGGCCTGAAAACCGGTGACGTGCTGGTGAGCATGGTGCACAACTGCGTGGAGGCGATCGCGGCGTACTTCGCGGCCTACCAGTCGGGGTTGTACATCGTCGCGGTGAACTGGCATCTCACCGGTCCGGAGGTCGCCTACATCCTGGCCGACAGCGAGGCGAAGGCGTTCATCGCCAGCGATCGTTTCGCCGCCGCGGCCAAGGCCGCCGCCGACGAGGCGGGGTTGCCCGCGACGGCGCGCTTCGCGGTGGGCGAGATCGAGGGCTTCAAGTCGGTGGCCTGGCTCGGCGCCGCCGACACCGGCCGTCCGTCCGACCGCAGCACCGGCGCGCCGATGCTCTACACCTCGGGAACCACGGGACGACCCAAGGGCGTCCGGCGGCCGCTCACCGGCGCGGACCCCGATGTGGTCCCGGCGCACACCACCGCGTTCTTCGGCCTGTTCGAACTCACGCCCTACGACGACCACGTGCACATCTGCGGCTCGCCGCTGTATCACACGGCGGTGCTGAACTTCGCCACCATCTCGATCAATCTGGGCCACAAGCTGGTTCTGATGGATCGCTGGGACGCCGAGGAGATGCTGCGGCTGATCGACAAGCACCGGGTGACGCACAGCCACATGGTGCCCACCCAGTTCCACCGGCTGCTGGCCTTGCCGGAGGAGGTGCGCGCCAAGTACGACGTGTCCTCCCTGCGCAGCATGGTGCACGGCGCCGCGCCCTGCCCGCAGGAGACCAAGCGGCAGATGCTCGAATGGTGGGGCCCGACGGTCACCGAGTACTACGCGGCCACCGAGGGCGGCGGCACGGTGATCAACGGCACCGACTGGCTGCGCAAGCCGGGCTCGGTCGGCAAGGCATGGCCGTGGTCGGTGATCAAGGTGCTGAGCGAAGAGGATGGCTCCGAGGTGCCGGTCGGCGAACCCGGCCTGGTCTACATGCGCATGGGCGCTTCGAGTTTCGAGTACCACCACGACAAGGCCAAGACCGAGGACTCGCGCGTCGGCGACCTGTTCACCGTCGGCGACATCGGCCACCTCGACGAGGACGGTTACCTCTACCTGCACGACCGGCGCTCGGATCTGATCCTGTCCGGCGGGGTGAACATCTACCCGGCGGAGGTCGAGAACGTCCTGATCACCCACCCGAAGGTCGCCGACGTCGCGGTCTTCGGCATCCCGCACCCGGATTGGGGGCAGGAGGTGAAGGCGGTCGTACAGCCGGCCGACGGAACCGAGGGCGACGACGCGCTCACCGAGGAACTGCTCGCCTTCGCCGCCACCCAATTGGCGAAGTACAAGATGCCCAAGTCGATCGACTATCTGCCCGAACTGCCGCGCGATCCGAACGGCAAGCTGTACAAGCGCAAGCTGCGGGAGCGGTACATCCCTGCCTCCTGAGACCCGCCGCCCGACGGACGGACGGCGCGACGCCCGCCCCAGGTCCGGCGGAGGCGAGGCTCGCCGTGTAACCGGGCCGCTGGGGCTGTGACCCGGCCACGCGACGACGCCGAAAGCGAGTGCGCCCTTCACGGTTACCGTGAAGGGCGCACTCGCGTCCCCGCGAAGGATCTGCGAGTGTACCGGTGCCCCCAGATCGGACTCTGGAGGATGCTCAAGCCTGTATGCCACCGACCAGGGCAGTTACATAGTCCAGGGGGGAATCACCCCCACTGGGACGGTGGAGATTCCGCACCTTCTGACCGGGTTCGCCGAGCCGGATACGTTCATCAGCTCC
Source organism: Nocardia sichangensis (assembly GCF_047200615.1). Lineage (NCBI taxonomy): Bacteria > Bacillati > Actinomycetota > Actinomycetes > Mycobacteriales > Nocardiaceae > Nocardia > Nocardia sichangensis. The sequence continues at coordinate 3,273 of NZ_JBJZOK010000017.1, read as the reverse complement.
ACTATGACCGACACCGGCCGGGGTACCTTGACCATATCCCGGTCGGCCGATCACCGAGCCGGATGTGTTGGGCATGTTGACCTTGGCAGAGGACAAAACTGCTATCGAGGTCCCGAAGCTAGGAAGGACGTTCTACGGCAATGCTGCTGCGGCCCAACGATGAACCGGACCTGTGGCCGAATCTGTTCCGTGAGCTGAAATGGGACGCGTTCCATCTCGAAGTGCGGGACGAATATCACGTAGCCGACGAGGACACCCGGATACGTGCCTTCCTCGCTGGCGAACCAGCCCCGTACACCCGGACGCCGTGGCAAGACCTCATGCTGGAAACCACTAGCCGGGGCGTATCGGTGACCCGTGTTCGGGTGGTCACAGAACCACTGTCGGACTATCAGCGATGGTTGTTGTCGGTCACCGGGTACAACGTGGAAGCTGGGGACGACATCCGTTATGTGCCGAGAAATATCGCGGGAACGGTGCCACTAGACGACTGGTGGTTGATGGACGGCGAGAGGGTTGTTTACAACCTCACCGATCCGGCCGGGGCGCCAGCCGGTCTGGCAGTGACCACAGACCCCGGAATCGTGGCGTACTGCCAAGAGGTACGGGGGCGGCTCTGGAAGCTGGCTATCCCTTATGCGGAGTATGTTCAGCGGTGACCAACTCCGTTCACAAGGCGCGACAAGCCCTTGGGGCAACTCTCCGGGGGCTTCGTCGTGACGCCGGGCTGTCCGGCCGTCAGCTTTCCTCTCTCGCGGTTGGCATGAGTCGGTGGTGTCGAAGATCGAAACCGGGGACCGTAGCCCACGGAGGCGCGGTTAACGAGGTTGCCTCAAATGACGCTCCACCGATTCGACTTTCGATGTGATCGCGTTTGTCGATCCAGGTCGGACATCGCCCTTGAGAACGATGCTGCATCGTGGCGCGACTTCCATTACGGCATCTACCGCTTGCTTGATCACCGCCATTACCTCATCCCATTCACCTTCGATGGTTGTGAACAGGGCGTTCGTCTCATTTGGCAATCCGCTGGCGCGTATAACGCGCACCGCTTCGGCCACTGCGGCACCGACGCTTTCGCCTACTCCAACCGGTGTTACCGAGAAGGCGATGATCACTATGACTCCTTTGTTAGAATATCTAAAATGCCCCGCCGTAATTCGGGCACGCCTGATGCATTCCTGATGCGGTCTTCGCCCGTCACCTGATAGATCTTTGCCAGCTCGTTCAGCACTCGCGCCGACGTTGTGCCCAAAGCGCCTTGGACGGCTCTGGTTCCCAGGGCGACCCCCTCGTCCAAGTCTCCGTGTCGGAGCTGCAGCGCAGCAAGGCGCGCGGTGTTCAATTGCCGCGAGCGAGCGTGGTCGTCCGACAGCTTCAACGCGGCGTGGAGACGTTCAACCGTGTTGACTGTTCGGATGTTTCGCTGATATGCGAGCTCGAATAATCCATGTGTGGCGTCACTATTCATCAGTTGCTCGTTGTAATAGCCTTTGAAGCCTTCGTACTCCGTATCGGGGTGTTCTTGCCCGGCGGCCTCCGCAAAGAGCTGCTCGGCTTGGCGTACAGCTCGAATGCATTCGATATCGTTGCCTAGCTTGCCGAAGGCGCGGGCCTGCACTGCGGCAATATCTGCGCGGCGCAGCAGCGAAATACGATCGGACCGCACCGAGGCAAGGCCGAGCATGGTGAGTGCATCATCGGCATTGCCGAGGAATATTGCCTGACGCGCCATGCAGGTCAGGATTGCGGCGCGTAGCCACCATTCACCAGCCTGTTCCGCGCATTGCCAACCCATATGAAAGTGAGCTCTGGCCGGATCGTGCTGCCCGCGATCGAAATAGGCCCATCCGACGACCCTGAAGAACGTTCCGACCGCCGATTGCATCGCGGTGCGAACGTGTGATGGCATGTCGGCGCGGAGGAATAAGACTGCTGTCCGTAGTTGGGTGGTCATGGCGTCACCCACCCGCAGTCCCGCATCGTCCGCTGCACGGAACAGTCCCGCCCACGCCCGAACCTGGTCGACGTGATCCATCCCCACCTTGGCCGGGGCGGATGGCTCCATAGGAGCGCTGGCCACCGTAATGAGATCGTTCGCAAGGGTAGCGGCGGGGAGAGCCAACAATCCGCGTAGGAATTCATTGCGGTTCACGTCGTCCTCAGCTTCCGCGTCAGGTATGCGAAGATCGCTACTGCCTTCGGCCGCGATGATAGGACGATCTTCCGGACCTTCGCTGGGTGCAATCGGCCGGACCGAAACAGCCAGTTCGGCCTGGAACCGTGCCGACTGGTCATCGTCCAGTCGCTTCAGCATGATGTCCATGGCAGCGGCGAAGTCACCAGACAGAGTGATCGTCTCGCCACGTCTTTCCCACTTGCTTACAACCGCTTCGGAGAAACCAGTCATCTCGGCGAACCGAGACTGACTGACTCGCAGAGCTACCCGGCGCAACGCTCGGACTTCCAAGCCGGTCCAACGGGTCACCACGAACATCGCGTACGCCCCTCCGTGTCTGTTGTTCGCGTATAGGAAGCGTAAGCGCTCCGTATGCACCGTGTGACTGCAACAACGTCAAGGGTGACGCCACGCTGATAACCAGCCCCGCCGCCGGGTTGATGCGGTGCCTACATCGACTCCCCGGCGTCGGGTGCTCACCAGCAAAAGCCGACAGACAGGGGTGAAGTGGTGGGGTTCAACTGGTGGAGGGAAGCCGAACCGGACGAGACATCGCCGCAGGCGATCATCGATCGCGTACAGGCCGAGTGGCGAGCCGAACGGCGACATGACCGTATCCGCGCCGCCCAGGCCGCCGAATCCGCCGACATGGGCCTATGGCCGACAGGCTGGCCGCATGAGGCACCAGAGCACCCGCTGAGCGTGCCCGAAGCGCACGCAACGATGCAGCGCCATCGCGGATGCCGCGCCGATGGCTGCCCCCGGAAGGCAGCCGCACGGCAAACCTTGATCGACGCCGGACGGATGGTGCCGGATACCGCGCGTCTGTATCCGGCCTCGCCACGCATGCACTGAGCAGCGCTTTGAGCATCCCGCACGCAGTTCGCGTCCTCCGACGCTCACCGGTCGGCGTGCGGGGAGGGGCCACCGCCCCCCACAGCGTCAACTTCGGTCGGGGCGCGGAGATGCACCTCGACGTGGATCACACCGGCGATCACAGCGCACGGCACCGGGACCGCTGGAGTAGCCGCAGCTCAGGCTCCCCCACGCAAGCAGGGTTATCGGGTCTGCAACGACGAAACCCCCGGACCTTC
>NZ_JBJZOK010000016.1:0-204974 GCF_047200615.1 Nocardia sichangensis | reverse complement strand
CCGGCCAACCGTTGTTTTTTCTTCTCCCCCCGCGGGGGGCGGGGGTTGGCCGGGCCCGCTTGGGGGGGGGGTTGGGCGCGCCCGCCGCTTGCTCCTTCGTCGCGTACGCGGCGGCCGCGCAAACGCGAGCCGGGCCGCGAACGACGGATGCTCGGTCTCGCTTCGCTCGAAAGTCGTGGTCAGGGTGCGCTGGGCGCGTAGGTGCCGGAGCGCGGACCGGGTGTGGGCGAGTGGGGCGGCCGGGTGTCGGATCGGTCGGCACGGTGTGGTTCGACGTGGTTTTGACGGTCGTTCTGCTCGGCACGGGCGGTGATCGGCGGATGCTCGGTTCAGGACGGTATTTGTTCGGCCGCGACTTCGAGCCGTGTGTCCGCGGCCTTCGTGCGGGTGACGGCCGCTGGCGACTTCGAGGCGGTCACCTGGGCGGGAGCCGGGCCGCGAACGACGGATGCTCGGTCTCGCTGCGCTCGAAGGTCGTGGTCGAGGTGCGCCGGGGCGCTGATAAGTATCCGGACCTCGGTGTGTAGTGCTGGGCGCATGTCGATTGGTGCTGGTGATGCGTCGTGGATGTGTTGGCTGGTCGATGTGTGCGTTCGTGGTTGTTCGGGTCGCTCCGCCGCAGGCGGATGCCGGGCTTCGTTCTGCCCGGACCTTCGTGGTTCGGTGCACGCGCCTCCGAGCGATCGGCGGTCACCGCAGGCCTGTGGCTTGGAGGTACCGGCGTCTCGGCTCGAACTGGTTCGGTGCACGGAGCGGATTCGGTGAGTGGCTGACGGGTGTGCGGGCGCCGCTGGCTGGGTTGATGTCGGTGTCCTTATATATCTGGGCTGCCGCGGCGGACTTGGCTGCGATAACCGTTGGCGCGGCTCGGTAAGCTGCTCATTCGTGGTTGCGCCGAAGTCCAAGGACGCTGTGCTGGATAGACGTACCCGATTGCTGGCCGCCGCGGCGGTGACGCTCGGGGGGCTGTCGGATGTGCTGACGCCGCTGGGCGAGATGTTCGCGGCCCGGGGGCACGAGTTGTACCTGGTGGGTGGCAGCGTGCGGGACGCGGTGCTCGGCAGGCTGGGGACCGACCTGGATTTCACCACCGACGCGCGGCCGGACGCGGTGCAGGACATCTTGCGCGGATGGGCGGACCATCTGTGGGACACCGGGGGCCTGGCGTTCGGCACGGTCAGCGCGGCCAAGGACCGGCAGCAACTGGAGATCACCACGTTCCGCGCCGACAGCTATGACCGGGTGTCCCGCAACCCGGAGGTGACCTTCGGCGACTCGCTCGAGGAAGACCTGGTCCGCCGCGACTTCACGGTGAACGCGATGGCGGTGCGGATCGGCGCGGACGGCGCGCTGGAGTTCGTCGATCCGCTCGACGGCATGACCGCGCTGCTCGACGGCGTGCTGGACACGCCTGCCGCGCCGGAGGATTCGTTCAACGATGATCCGTTGCGGATGCTGCGCGCCGCGCGGTTCGTCTCCCAGCTGGGGTTCGAGCCGCATCCCCGCGTCCGTGCGGCGATCACCGAGATGGCCGACCAGATCGACCGCATCACCGCCGAGCGGGTGCGGGTGGAGCTGGACAAGCTGATCGGCGGGGCGCATCCGATCGACGGCATCAACGTCATGTGTGAGACCGGGCTGGCGCAGCGGGTGCTTCCCGAGGTGCCCGCGATGAAGCTGGAGATCGACGAGCACCACCAGCACAAGGACGTCTACTGGCATTCGCTCACCGTGCTCGAACAGGCCATCGATCAGGAGGAGGGCGACCCCGACCTGGTGCTGCGCTGGGCCGCGCTGCTGCACGACATCGGCAAGCCCGACACCAAGCGCAACGAGCCGGGCGGTGGCGTCAGCTTCCACCACCACGAGGTGGTCGGCGCGAAGATGGTGCGCAAACGGATGCGCGCGCTGAAGTACCCGAAGCAATTCACCGAGGACGTCGCCCGGCTGGTCTTCCTGCACCTGCGCTTCCACGGTTACGGCAAGGGCCAGTGGACCGACTCCGCGGTCCGTCGCTACGTCACCGACGCCGCCGAGCTGCTCCCCCGCCTGCACAAGTTGGTCCGGGCCGACTGCACCACTCGCAACAAGCGCAGGGCCGCCGCGCTGCGCGCCACCTACGACGAACTGGAAACGCGGATCGAGCGGTTGCGGGAGCAGGAGGATCTGGCCAAGGTCCGCCCGGACCTGGATGGCAACGCGATCATGGAGCTGCTCGGCCTGCCCCCGGGCCCCGAGGTGGGCCGGGCCTGGCGCCATCTGAAGGAACTGCGCTTGGACCACGGCCCGCTCAGCCGGGACGAAGCCGAGGCGGCGCTGCTCGAATGGTGGAAGACGCAGGCCTGAGCAGGTCAGAAGACGATCAGGGTGGTGCCGGCCAGGATCGCCGAGCGCATCTGGGCGAGGTCGAAGGACCCGGCGATTTCCGGCAGTTCGACGCGGAAGCGGATCAGGTCGCCTTCCCGTTGGGCGCGTACGATCCGCGCGTTCTCGGGCAGGTGCTCCAGCGGCAGAACGGGGACGTCGATCATGCGGCGCGGAACGCGGAAGCCGAGCCAGGTCACTCGCCGTACCGCGATGTCCAGGCGGTTGTCCGTGACCGACGCGTCCACCAGGGCGGTGACCAGTCGTCTGCGGTGCCTTGCTCGGATCAGCCCGCCGGAGTGCACGTCCAAGTCCCAGTCCAGCGGCTGGGTGTTGAGCCATCCGACCAGCGCCGCCGTGGTGACGGTGCCGATGAGGTCGAGCCGGGCGGTGCGCACCTTCGTCGGCACGCCCGGAATCAGGCGGACGCCGTGCGCGATCACCGTCACGGACTCGATCGGGTGATCGTCCCAGCGCAGCCGCGACAGCACGGTCTTGGTCTGGAAGTGCGCGCCGCGACGGCGCACCTTCAGCACTTGCAAGGTGGCGTGCAGGTTGTGACCGAGCAGGGTCGCGCTGACCTCCTGTCCGCCGAACCGGCTCAGGATGCCCTCGCTGAGCATGGTCATCAGCACGTCCGGCAGCAGCGCTGTGACGGTGCCCGCGCCGAGGTCGGCGACCGGATCCATCCAGGCCGTGCTGAGCGTGACCCACTGCTCCAGCCAGGACTGATCGAACAGGCGCTTTCCGAGATCGACGGCCCGAAGCGGCGACCAGGACTTCGGATCGAAATACGTGGCCATGATTGGATCGAGCGTACTTGGCCCGGGGCCCCGGACTCGTGCGCTGTGACCCAGGTCGCGCGGATCGGCCGTCCTTGCCTGGGTGAACGCTCGAGCACGAGAATCGAAAGGCCGGTCACACACCGCTGGGAGGACGCACATGGCGCTGGATCTGAACAGTGATCTCGGCGAGGGCTTCGGGCCGTGGACGATGGGCGACGACGCCGCCATGCTCGACATCGTCACCAGCGCGAACATCGCCTGCGGATTCCACGCGGGTGACCCCGCGATCATGCGCAGGACCTGTGGGCTCGCGGTGGAGAAGGGAGTGCGGATCGGCGCCCATGTGGGTTATCGCGATCTGGCCGGTTTCGGTCGGCGCGAGATCGCCGTCGCGCCCGGTGAGCTGCGCGACGAGGTGCTGTATCAGATCGGCGGCCTCGACGCTTTCGCGAAGGCCGCAGGAGACCGGGTGCGCTACGTGAAACCGCATGGGGCCCTCTATCACTCGGCCGCGCGCGATCGGAAGCTGGCCGATGCGGTGCTGGCCGCGATGGCGGAGTACGACCCGCGGCTGGCCCTGCTCGGCCCCGCCGGAACGCAGTTGGAGTCGGCCGCGGAGGCTGCCGGGGTGCGCTTCGTCGGAGAAGGATTCGCCGACCGCGCGTACACCCCCGATGGCTCGCTGGCACCGCGCGGCACGCCGGGGGCGGTATTGGGGCCGCAGGACGCGGTGGCTCAAGCGATCTCGATCGCCAAGTCGGGAGCCACGCGCACTGCCGATGGATCCGGCGAGGTCGCGGTGCACGCCGCGAGTATCTGCGTGCACGGCGATTCGCCCGCGGCGGTGGAGATGGCCCGGCACATCCGCACCGCGCTGGACGAAGTCGGGGTGCCGGTGGAGTCGTTCGGCTGAGGCCGCGAGATGAAGACGACGGGCGCGGTGACGCACGCGCAGCGGAAAGCGGCCGAGGAAGCGATCCGGTCGGCGGGTGATCGGGCGTTGCTGATCACTCCCCCTCGGCGAGACACGGTGGTGGAGCTCGTCACCGCGCTGCGGGAGCGTCCGATACCCGGCGTGCAGGACTTCCTTCCGGCCGCGGAAACCGTACTTCTGACGCTCGATTCACCGCGCGCCGCGGAAGCGGTGCACCGGTCGCTGACCACGCTCTTGGTCACCTTGAACGCCGAGCGGTCGGCCGCTGTTTCCCGTGGAACATCGGCAGACAAAGCTCTCCGCGTCGAACCAGTGTCGATTCCGGTGCGCTACGACGGCGCCGACCTCGACGACGTGGCCAGGATGCTGGACGTCACGACCGCGGAAGTGATCGCCGCGCACACCGGGACGGTGTGGCGGTGTGCATTCGTCGGATTCGCGCCGGGCTTCGGCTACCTGGAATCGCCTGACGGACGGTTGTCCGTCGCGCGCAGAGCGCAGGCGCGTACATCGATTCCGGCGGGCGCCGTCGCCCTTGCCGGTGGATACAGTGCGGTGTATCCGCGGAGCACGCCCGGGGGGTGGCAGCTGATCGGGACCACCGACCTCAGGATGTGGGATGTCGAGCGCGACCCGCCCGCGTTGATCCGCGCGGGCGCCACGGTTCGATTCCTCGACGCGAGGGACGGCGGATGATCGTCGTCGAAGCGGTCGGTCCGCTGGCGACCATCCAGGATCTCGGGCGGCCGGGCTGGTTCGATTCCGGTGTCGGGCCCGCGGGGGCGGCGGATCGCGGGTCGCTGCGACTGGCCAATCGGTTGGTCGGCAACCCGGAGGGGCATGCGGCGATCGAAGTGCTGCTCGGTGGCCTCGCGCTGCACGCCGAGGAGCACGTCATGCTGGCGGTGACGGGTGCTCCGGCCCCCGCTACCGTCGACGGCAGGCCCGTTGGTCACGCGAGCGTGCTGGAACTCGAACCGGGACAGGCGCTGCGGCTGGGCTACGCGTCGGTCGGGCTCCGCAGCTATGTCGCGGTGCGCGGCGGCATCGACGTGCCGGAGACGCTCGGTTCCCGTAGCCGCGACACCATGTCTGGTTTGGGGCCGGAACCGCTGCGGAAAGGTGATCGCCTCCCGGTCGGATCTTCTCCGCACACGATCCCGGTCGTGGACTTCGCCCCTGTCGCCGAGTTACCCGCGGACGTCGTCACCGTGCGCGCCGTGCTCGGTCCGCGCGACGATTGGTTCGCCGACGCCACGGCCTTGTTCGCGGGCGAGTGGGAGATCTCCCCCGACACCGACCGGATCGGCGCCCGATTGGAACGTCGCACCGGCCCGGCGCTGACCAGGAAGGTCACCCGCGAACTGCCGACCGAAGGCATGGCGCTCGGCTCGATCCAGGTGCCGCCGAGCGGACAACCGGTCGTCTTCCTGGCCGATCACCCGGTCACCGGCGGATATCCGGTGGTCGCGGTGGTCGTCGACGCCGACGTCGACGCCATCGCGCAGACGCGGCCCGGTCAACCCGTGCGGTTCGTGCGGGCGGGCTGACCCCGGTTCGCTCCCGGCTGGAGCCGGGCGTGCATCAGGTACACGTTGTAGCTGTCCCACGCCGAGAGCATGAAGTACAGGTCCTCCCCGGTCGACCACGGATGGATGAACCCGCCGTAGGACTTCGGGTAGTCGGCGGTGGACACCAGCGGGATCGCGTCCGTCCACGCACCCTGCGGGCTCGCCGCGGTACGCAGCACGATCGCGCCCCGGGCCGAATCCAGGTACACCATCTGCCACTGCTCGGTCTTCCGGTCGTAGCGCACCGAGAGCTCGCTGGCGATGCCGAGCACCAACGGGGTGGCCTCGTTCTCGGCGGCAGGCGCCCAGGTGCCGCCCACCCAATACTGATACGCGGACTTGTTCAGCACCTGGTGCTTCGGCACACGCGCCAGCGCGATCGTGCCGATGCGTCCGTTGGGTGTGCCGAACATGTAGACGTAATCGCCCTGCGGCACCATCGCCGCGACCTGGAACTTGCCGAGCCCGAACAGGTTCTCCCACTTGGCGTGCTGGTCTTTCTTCCAGGTGCGCCCGCGGTCGTCGGAATAGGCGAGGCCGCCGTAGTTGGTCCACCACAGACCCGGTATGCGGCTCCATCTGTTCACCGACATGTAGCTGAGATACTGCCGATTCCCGATGGCGAACCCGGAGGTCGGGATGGTGGTGGTCTCCCAGTTCTTGATCTTGCGGCTGCCCAGGATCTCAGCGGCGTGGCAGCGGCTGTCCTGCGCGAAGGAGTCCAGCGTCAGGCCGTCGGACAGATCGCGGTCGGTGCTGAAACCGATGACGTTGCTGCGCCAGTCCTGGTCGTCGTTGCCCGCGCCGCCGACACCCCAGCCTTTGCCGAAGGTGTCGCCGAAAACCACGGCGATCTCGCCGGGCGTCGTCTCCCACATGAGGCCGAGATCGGTGCCGTCGACCTGCCAGCGCATGTCGGTGCGGTTCTCCGAGCCGTGTCCGGTCACCTGGCCGACCAGCTGGACCGACTCGACCGTCGGCGCGGCCACCGGCGCCGCGAGCGGGCCGGGTTCGGCCGGATGTACGACCTGTGGCGGAGCTGGCTGTGGCTCCTCACCGGGCCCTCCGGGAACCGGGACCGGTATCGGCTCGGTCTCCGGCTTGAATTCGATGCGCGGCAGTTTGACCGGCGACCCGGAACCGGAGGAAGAACCGGAGTCATCGTTCGAACCGGAGCCGGAACCGCTGCCCGAACCGGATCCGGATGACGAGCCGGAGGAGCCGGGTTTCTCGTCGGTGCCCGTCTCGGGCGTCGGGCTGGGATCGGGATCGGGCTCGGGATGTGCGGGGTAGTCCCTGATGTCCGGGCACGGGTTTTCACACGGATTCTCCGGCAGCGGATCCGGGACGATCCGTGTGTTGTCGTGCGGTGGGTCGGGCACGGGGACCGGAGTGAGTTCCGGGATCGGGACGGGAATGTCGATCTGCGGCGGCAGCGGTGGCGGCGGAGGCTGCGCGGGATCGGGTTCGCGGTTGAGCGGGTCGAAACCGACTTCACCGCAACTGTTGACCGGCGGCGGCGCCCACGGAAACGGTGCGGCCTGCGCGGTGGGCGTCGGTACGGTGAGGACGCCGGCGAGCAGTGCGCCGAACAAGGCGGGTACACAAGGCGATTTGCTTCCGGATGCGCGCATCAGGTCGGCCCGGCCGCGCTCGTCAGGCGATCGGATGTCCGGTGGCGGACCGAGCCTCCCACGCGCTCAGCAGTTCTCGTACCGCATCGGGGTCGTGCACCGGAGAACCCATGTCGTGTTGTCTCCTGTCGGTCGGTTGCTGACGAGCCAACTTACCGGAACAACCGCTGGGAACGGGGACGGCGAATCGAAAAAGACCCGCGCAATGGAACCGGCGCCGGGCCGCGTGCGTCCAAGGACATATGAACGAGATCGAGTACGTGTTCGGCACCGGTGACGGAGTCGTGCACGTCTGGACGAGCGAGGCCGACCTGGAACTCGGCGACACGGGCGCGGCCGACGCGGTGCGGCTGGACTTCGACGGAGACGGCATCGCCGATGACGCGCTGTGGGATTCGGCTGGTTCGGGCCGCGCCGATATCGCCGCGCTGGATCTGGACGACGACGGCGTGCTCGACCATTTCTTCACCGATCCCACCGGCCTCGGCACGTGGAACCATCAGATCACCGGCCTACCCGGCGATACGGCGAGCGAGCCGCTGGACTGGAGCGTGCGCACGGACACGGAGGCGCCGGATCGTCTGCTCGGCGAAGCACGACTATCGGATTCGCGGCGGGATGCCGATCGTTCGGAGGACGACGCGTTGCCCGAGCACCTCGCACACCTGAACCGCGACCGGCGCGACCCGGGCGACGATCCGCTGCTCAGCTGACCGCGCGGCGGCGCGTGTTCAGCGCGATGGCCACGATCCCCGCGGCGTAGATGGCGGCGCCGGCCAGCACCACGATCGCCGATCGGCCGTCGTTCGGAATGATCAGGGCCGCGATCACGATCGCCAGCACGAACGCGACATTGAACACCGTGTCCTGCAACGCGAACACCTGGCCGCGGCGGGCGTCGTCGATGTCTATCTGCATGGTCGCGTCACCGGTCAGCTTGATCGTCTGCCCGGCGAGTCCCAGCAGGAACGCACCGATCAAGAGGAGTTCGTGCGCACGCTCCACCGCGGCGCCCGAGTCGGCGAACGCGATCGGCGTGACCAGCGTGAGTTGCACCAGCATCGCGGTGATCAGACCGGCCACCACGGTGCGCGCGCGGCCCAGCCGCGGAATGAGCAGCGGCGCGACGACGGCGGCTACCAGCATGCCCGCCGCGGTGGCGGCGATCGTGACGCCGAAACCGACCAGGCCACCACTGAGCCCGGAGCCGTCCACCGGGGTCTGGCGCAGCACCAGCACCATGATCAGCGTATTCATGCCGAAGACGATCCGATGGGTGCCGATGCCCAGCATCGCCGTCGTGACCGCTTTCGATTCCCACACCGCCGTGGCCCCGGTACGCAGACCGGTAGCGATCGCGTGCACGGTGTTGTCGCCCTTCGCCGCGCCGGGCGCCGGGCCGAGCACGCGCGGCCGGAACCCCGCCGCCAGCGCCGCGCCCAGCAGCGACCCGATACCGCTGATCGCCACCGCGACCGCCGAGGCGAAGTCTCCCGCCCCGATCAGTCCGATCACACCCACCGCGACGGCCGCACCGGCACCAGCGCACCCGGAGGCCACTGTGGCCAGCACCGAGTTCATCGGCACCAGCCACGCCTGCGGCAGTACGCGCGGCAGCGCGGCCGAGACGCCCGCGAGCACGAATCGGCTGACGCCCACCACCGCCAAAGCCAGCAACAGCAGCGGCGTCTCGCCGGCCCCGGCCAGCAGCCCTGCGCTGACCAGCGCGATCAGCACCGCGCGCAGCACGTTGGCGACCAGCAGCACGGTGCGCCGGTCCCAGCGATCCAGCAGTGCGCCCGCGTACGGCCCGATCAGCGAATATGGCAGCAGCAGCACCGCGAAGCCCGCCGCGATGGCCAGCGGATCGGTCTGCCGTTCGGGGTTGAACAGAATCGCGCCGGACAGGGCCGCCTGGAACATCCCGTCGCCGAATTGCCCTGCGAAACGCACCACGGCCAGCCGCGACACGCCCGGGCTCTGCCGAAGTGTTGCGCGCAGTCCACCCGGCCGTTGCTCTGCGGGAGTGAGGCCTTCGGCGTGACCAGTCGACACGTTCGCGAGCGTACTGTGTTCGCCGACCACGCCGCACCACGCGCGTCGGCGCCGACAGCGTCTCAGACCCGGTCGACCAGCGTGCTCACCGTCGCGCGCATGTCCGGCGCCATCGGCAGCTCGTCGAGCGTGCCCGCGTCGATCCAGGCGAACGCGTCGTGCTCGCCCGGCGCGAGGGCGACATCGCCGGGTTCCGCCTCCACGACGAAGCTGTATTTCCGCACTTTCGACTTGGTACGGGTGGCGTAATCGAATCCACCGAGGAAGTCGAGGACCGCGCGCATCCGCAGCCCTGTTTCCTCCAGCAATTCTCGTTCGACGCACTCGGCGAATGTCTCGCCGGTTTCGACGCCACCGCCGGGCAGTTCGTACATACCGCCGTGATAGTCGTCGGCGACGCGGCGCACCACCAGAAGCCTGCCTTCGCGGAACACGGCGACGCCGACCACGAAATGCGCGATGCCATCCCGGTGTGCTTCGCTGCGGAGTTGCTGTTCGATCAGGGCGAGGTCATCGGGGTCCAGCACGTCGCTACCTCCGGTTGTCGTTGTGACGCTTGGCAATCGGGGCCGGGCCGGGATATCCGACGAGGTGGCCCGACGTTTCGACGTACCGGTTGGTTCTGCTCGCCTGCCGTTCACCTTCCGGTCGCTCGCGTAAAATGCCGAGTGCGGCACAATTTACTAGGAATGCGGAGTACCGCGGCGGAAGTGCTCCTACCCTGAATGGCGATCGGTGCACGGTCCCGAGAGGAGGACCATGATGTCCACACTCACGACACCACACATCGATGTCCACCGTGGCGGCGACCGCATGAAGACGCGGGTCTCCTGGCTGGATTCGAAGCATTCGTTCTCCTTCGGGGAACATTACGATCCCGACAACACCCACCACGGCTTGCTGCTGGTCAACAACGAGGACATCGTGTCCCCCGGGCTGGGATTCGACACCCACCCGCATCGGGACATGGAGATCGTCACCTGGGTGCTCGGTGGCAGCCTGGTGCATCAGGATTCCCTCGGCCACAGCGGTGTCATCTACCCGGGCCTGGCCCAGCGCATGAGCGCGGGCACCGGCATCCTGCATTCGGAGAAGAACGACTCGTGGCGTCTGGACGGCCGCATTCCCGAACACGAGCAGCCGGTGCATTTCGTGCAGATGTGGGTGGTGCCCGACGAGCCCGGGCTGACCCCGGGCTACGAGCAGCTCGAAATCGACGACGAACTCGCGGGAGGTGGTCTGGTCACGGTCGCCTCGGGCCTGCCCCGCTACCGCGATCGCACCGCGATCGCCATCAACAGCAGCCATTCGGCGCTGCACGTGGCGCGCATGACGAGCGCGGAGCCGGGCGCCGAGCAAGTGATCGACCTACCCGATGCGCCATACCTGCACTTGTTCGTAGCGCGCGGGGAGGTGGACATGGAGGGGGTCGGCCCGTTGTATAAGGGGGACGCGGTGCGTTTGACCAGGTCAGGTGGCCAACGCGTGGTGGCGCGGCAGCCGTCGGAAGTTCTGATCTGGGAGATGCACGCGCGGCTCGGCGCCCAGTAGCCGGTTCGCATTAACATCCGTCCTCGGGAAGCGCGATCAGTAGGCGACCGCCGCGCACCCCGGACCACCTCGTCCGGACCGAGCATCGCGAGGCACCGACGGAGAGGAAGTCCATGTCGCAATATCCGCCCCCGCCGCCCGGTCAGTACCCGCCGCCGGGGCAATACCCACAGCCGCCGGGCGGCCAGTATCCGGGCCGGCCCGACTACTGGCAGGAATCGCCGAAGGGCCGCGGCCTGGCGATCACCGCGCTGGTGCTCGGCATCCTCGCATTGCTGTTCTTCTGGACGATCATCGGCGGCTATCTGTGCGGCATCTTCGCGGTCATCCTGGGCATCGTCGCGGTGTTCAAGGCCCGCGCGGGCACCGCGGGGGGTATGGGCATGGCGATCACCGGCATCGTCCTCGGCGCGCTCGGCATCGTCGGCGCAGTGCTGCTCACCGTCGTGGGTTACAACTTCTTCATCAACTCGGGCGGCAAGGACTTCGTGGACTGCGTGAACAAAGCGAACAACGATCAGTCCAAGATCGAGCAGTGCGAGCGCGAGTGGAATCAGAAGCTGCAGGACAAGTACAGCGTCACCCTCACTCCGCCATCCGCGCCGACGCCCCGGTAGCCGAGGCGCACGCCCGGGTCGTGGCGATCACCTCGGCGAAGTCGCGGCGAAAGTCGCCGTCCGGCGCCACGACCCAGGTTCGGTAGCCGCCGTGCTCGTCGGCGGGCGACGGCAGAACGATGTGGCTGCCCGGCAGTGCGATCGACGCGCAGATCCGGAAGAGGTCGGCGAACAGCCCGGTGTCCAGATACGAGTTGTCGGTGGGGCCGGTCAGGAAGGTCCAGCGGCACGCGCGTGGATGCGCGATGACCGGGCCGGGCCGAGGTTCGGGACCGGCGGCGAGCCGCTCGAGCACCCGGCGGCCGAACTCCGCGGGCATCACGACCGCTCCGACCGAGCCGACTTCCAGCATGATGCGACCAAGGATCGGGTCCACGAGTCCGTACAGCCCGTGGTCGCCGCGATAGCGACGGCAGCGAGCGAACGCGTCCTGGATCGACGGGAAATCCGTGGACGCGAGATGCCTGCCCGATTCGATGCGCGATGTACCCATGACGAACAACCTCGCCTCGCAGTGGTGGGACGCGTGCTCGGAAGAATCGATCGCTGTCTCGACCCTAGTCGCGGGCAAGATGCTTGACAATAGTCACCGCCCCGCGCGTCCGAGTCGGCGTAGCATCCCGACACATGGCACCCGTCTCGCCTACCGTTGCCCGCTGGGAGCTGGTGCTGCGGCTGCGTGAACTGCGGGAACAGCGTGGGTTCGACTCCGCGGGTTTCGCCAGACAGGTGGGCTTCACCCCGGCCAACTGGTCGCACGTGGAGAAGGGCAGGCGGGTACTGACCACCAAGACCATCGGTCCGGTGCTCGAACTGCTCGACGTGGAAGCCGAGGAGCGCGTGGAATTGCTGGCCCTGCTGGAGGCCAGCAAGCAGCGTGGCTGGTGGGCGAAGTCCTCGGCATTGATCGGACCCGAGCTGCAACGGCTGTACGGCATGGAATCCGGCGCCCAGAGCATCCGCAGCTACGACAGCCTCGTCGTGCCGGGTCTGTTGCAGACCGAGGACTACGCTCGCGCGCTGATCAGCGCCGACGTGATGATCCGGCCGGTCCAGGTCGAACAGCTGGTGGCGATCCGGATGCGGCGCCAAGAGCGGCTGCGCGGCGCGGACCCGGTGGAACTCACCGCCGTCTTCGGCGAGGGCACGCTGCTACAGCAGACCGGAGGTCCGGACGTGCTGCGCGGGCAGTTGGACTATCTGGCCGACCTGATCGAGGAACTCGACACCGTCGAGGTGCGCGTGATCCCGTTCGCGGCCACCGCCGGCGCGGTGCTCGGCGGATCCAGTTTCCACCTCATCGACTTCGCGGGCGAACAGCTGCCGACCTTCGGCTGGGTGGAGAGCGCGGTGTTCGGCGGGGCCGTCGAGGACCCGGATCTGGTCCGCGATCTACGCTTCGCCTACCTGCGCGCGGTGGACCAATCCTTGTCGAGAGTGGAGTCATTGGCCCTGATCAGGCGCTATTCCCGCGTGTAAAATCCTGCCCATGGCCATCACCGCACGGCCGGTACGCACCGGCTGGTTCACATCGACCAGATCGAACAATGGCAACCAATGCGTCGAGGTCCGGTTCGATGGTGATGCGGTGCTCATCCGTGACAGCAAATATCGCCGCGACCCGGCAAACCGCCATGCCGAAGAGCCCGTCATCACCGTCACCGCAGCCGAATGGACCGCGTTCCTCGACGCGGTACGCATCCGCGGGCGATCGGATGGCGAATTGAGCGCGCACCCCGCCGCCGACGGCCACACCACACTGCGCCACGGCGAAGTCACCCTCACCTACACAACGGAGGAGTGGGACGCCTTCCTGCTGGGCGCGCACGACGGCGAATTCGATCGTGTCGTCTTGCCCGCCTGACTTCCCATAGGACTCGCACGCTCCGCGCGTTCCCTACATCGACGTGGGCGAACAGACCAGGAAAGACGGTTCGAGGTCGTCGCGCACGGCCGACGCACGCGCTTGTCGGCATACTGGACACCGTGACTTCCGAACTGACCCGTCCTTCCGGTATCGATCTGTCCTACCTCGACGAGGACGTGCGGGTGCAGGACGACTTGTTCGCGCACGTCAACGGCAAATGGCTGGCAGACCACCAGATCCCCGCCGACCGGGCCGTGGACGGCGCCTTCCGCGCGCTGTACGACCAGGCGGAGCTGGACGTGCAGGCAATCATCCAGAATGCCGCGGCGAGCGACGCCGAACCGGGCAGCGAGACCCGCAAGATCGGTGACCTCTACTCCAGCTTCATGGACACCGACGCGGTGGCCGCCGCCGGGCTCGCGCCGATCGCCGCCGAACTCGCCGCGATCGCGGAGGTCGGCGACAAGGGTACTTTCGCTTCGCTGCTCGGCCGGTTGCAGCGCACCGGCGTCGGGGGCGCCGTCGCCGTTTTCGTCGACACCGACGACAAGGACTCCAACCGCTATCTGGCGCACGCCACCCAGTCCGGCATCGGCCTGCCCGACGAGTCGTACTACCGGCAGGACGAGTTCGCCGAGATCCGCGCGAAGTACATCGCGCACATCGACCGCATGTTCGCCCTGGCCGCCGCCGACCCGCAGGTCGCCGGACTGCTCCCGGAAGAACTCGACACCGTCGGCGCACGGGTCTTCGAGCTGGAGCGGAAACTGGCCGCCGGGCACTGGGATGTGGTGCGCCGCAGGGACGCCGAACTCAGGTACAACCTGACCACCTTCGACGCGCTGGCCGCGGACAACCCCGAGTTCGACTGGTCCGCGTGGACGGCCGCGCTGGCCGAGGGCGTCGACGCGGCAGGAGCCGAGCTGTTCGCCGAGGTGGTGGTCCGCCAGCCGGACTACCTGCGCGCGTTCGCGCGGCTGTGGGCCGACGAGCCGCTCGCCGACTGGCAGGCGTGGGCGGCTTGGCGGGTGCTCCGCGCGCGGGCGCCGTATTTGACCGACGCGGTGGTCGAGGAGAACTTCGACTTCTACGGCCGCACGCTCACCGGCGCGGAGGAGAACCGGGAGCGCTGGAAGCGCGGCGTCGGGCTGGTGCAAGACCTGCTCGGCGAGGCGGTCGGCAAGATCTATGTGGCCGAACATTTCCCGCCGCAGGCCAAGGCCCGCATGGTCGAGCTGGTGGCCAATCTGCGGGAGGCCTACCGCCGCAATATCGCCGAGCTGGAGTGGATGGGCCAGGGCACCCGGATCGCCGCGCTGGCGAAGCTGGAGAAGTTCACCCCGAAGATCGGCTATCCGGACAAGTGGCGGGACTACTCGGGCGTGGTGATCGATCCGGCCGATCTGGTCGGCAACTACCGCAGGGGCTACGCGGCCGAACACGATCGGGATCTGAACAAGCTCGGCGGTCCGGTCGACCGCGACGAATGGTTCATGACCCCGCAGACGGTGAACGCCTACTACAACCCGGGCATGAACGAGATCGTCTTCCCGGCCGCCATCCTCCAGCCGCCGTTCTTCGACATGAATGCCGACGACGCGGCCAACTACGGCGGCATCGGCGCGGTGATCGGTCACGAGATCGGGCACGGCTTCGACGACCAAGGCGCGAAGTACGACGGCGACGGCAACATGGTGGATTGGTGGACCGACGAGGACCGGGCCGAATTCGGTGAGCGGACGCGAGCGCTGATCGAGCAGTACGACGTGCTCTCCCCCAAGGACCTGCCGGACGAGCACACGGTGAACGGGCAGTTCACCATCGGCGAGAACATCGGCGACCTCGGCGGTCTGTCCATCGCGCTGCAGGCGTACAAGATCTCGCTGGGCGATGCCGCGGCGCCGGAGATCGACGGGCTCACCGGCCTGCAACGGGTGTTCTACGGGTGGGCGCAGGTGTGGCGCACGAAAGCACGGACGGAGGAGGCGATCCGCCGCCTCGCCACCGACCCGCACTCGCCGGCGGAGTTCCGCTGCAATGCGGTGGTGCGCAATATCGACAGCTTCCATGAGGCGTTCGATGTCAAACCCGGCGACGCGCTGTACCTGGAACCCGCTGAGCGCGTGAAAATCTGGTAGTTCCTCGAGCCGAGGCGGTCCGACTGGACCGTCTCGGCCGCGCGAGTGGTCAGCGCAGGCGGTCCTCCGTCCCCGCGTCGAAGAAGAAGACGTCCTCCGGTCTGGGCCGAAGATACAACCGGTCACCGAGCCGCACCTGGAAGCGGCGGTCGACGCGCGCGACGACCTTCCCGGAGCGGCTGTTCCAGTCCTCGGCGATGCCGTGGCTGTAGACGAACGACTCCGCGCCGAGTTCTTCCAGCAGTTCGGCGTCCACCGCCAGGCCGTCGGCGGGCTCCGCGGTGACCTCCCAGGACTCGGGCCGTACCCCGACTACCACCCGGGCGCGAGATCTCGCGGCGGGCGGCAGCGGTATTCGTAGGTCGCCGAGCACCGCCGCGCCGTCGCGCACCGGCGCTTCCAGCAGGTTCATGCCCGGTGAGCCGATGAATCCCGCCACGAAGGTATTCACCGGATCGTCGTAGAGCACGCGCGGCGCGGCGATCTGCTGCAACTTGCCTTCGCGCAGCACCGCCACCCGATCACCCATGGTCATCGCCTCTACTTGGTCGTGGGTGACGTACACCGTGGTGGTGCCGAGTCGTTTCTGCAAGGCCGCGATCTGCGAGCGCGTGCTCACCCGCAGTTTCGCGTCCAGGTTCGACAGCGGCTCGTCCATGCAGAACACCTGGGGACGCCGAACGATGGCCCGCCCCATGGCGACGCGCTGCCGCTGCCCGCCGGACAGCCGGGCGGGCTTGCGGTCGAGCAGGTGCTCGAGCTCGAGCATCTTCGCCGCCTCGCGGACGCGCACCAGCGTGTCGGCCTTGTTCACGCCCGCGTTGCGCAGGGCGAAGCCCATGTTCTGCGCGACGGTCATATTGGGATACAGCGCGTAGCTCTGGAACACCATCGCCACGTCCCGTGCCCGCGGCGGCAATCCGGTGACGTCCTTGCCGCCGATCAGGATGCGCCCTTGGGCAACGGATTCCAGGCCCGCGAGCATGCGCAGACTGGTCGACTTGCCGCATCCCGACGGACCGACGAGCACGACGAACTCACCGTCGGCGATGTCGAGTTCGAGCTGGTCGACGGCAGGCGTCTGCGCGCCGGGATACCGGTGCGTGACGCCTTCGAACTGCACGGTGGCCATGCTTGTCGGTCTCCTCGGGGCGAGCGCTACTTCGGCAGCTTCGGCGTGATCTGCCGATCGATGATCGCTTGCAGCTGACTGGTGACGTTCGCGAACGTGGCGGCCACGTCGGCGTTCTGCAGACCGATCTGCTCCAAGCCGGTGCCGATGATCTGGTCGCCGCCCGGTACGAACACCCGGGCGTAGTCCTGCGACTTGGTCAACGGCAGCTGATCGATCGCGACTTTCGAGTTGGGGTTCTTCGCGAGGAAGTCCTGCTCGCTCTGGTCGTTCACGGCCGACTTGCGCACCGGCATGTAGCCCGTGCCCTGCGAGAAGTACGCGGTGTTCTGCGCGTTGGTGACGAACTCGATGAACTTCAGCGCGTTCACCTTTCGCTCGTCGGAGATGCGCGCCGGAATCGCCAGGCCCGCACCGCCGGTGGTGACGCCGGGTCCGTTCGGATGCGGGAGGAAGGCGGTGCCGAAAGTCAGCTTGCCCTCGGCGTTCTTCTGGATGCCGCGCAGGTCGCCGGTCGAGGCGATGGTGGAGGCGATCACTCCGGTGCCGAAGTCCACCGCGATCTGCGGCTTGATGCCCGCGTACCTCTTGGCGTTGATCATGGTGCGCAGGAACGTGCCCGCCGCGATGGTGCCGGGGTCGTTGAACTTCAGCGTCCACTTGTCCGAGTACGCGCCGCCGAAGGTCCAGTTCGGGCCCTGAAAGGTCCAGGCGAGATAGTTCTTGGCGTCACCCCAGCCGTGCGCGAGCTTGCCCTCGCCGACGACCTCCTGCAGCTTCGGGCCCCACTCGTCGAACTCCTGCCAGCTCTGCGGGCCGCGGTCGGGCAGGCCGGCCCGGTTCCATACGTCCTTGTTGTAGTAGAACAGCGGGGTCGAGCGGGCGTAGGGCAGTGCGTAGTGCTTGCCGTTGAACTGGTAGTCGGCGACCAGGGAGTCGACGTAGTCG
Organism: Nocardia sichangensis; assembly: GCF_047200615.1. Classification (NCBI taxonomy): domain Bacteria; kingdom Bacillati; phylum Actinomycetota; class Actinomycetes; order Mycobacteriales; family Nocardiaceae; genus Nocardia; species Nocardia sichangensis. Next base: position 187,378 of record NZ_JBJZOK010000016.1, on the reverse strand, counting down.
TCCAGCCGCACGCCCGCGTCGGCGAAGTGGCCGTCGAGCGGTTCGATGGTGCCGTTCAGCGCGTAGTTGAACCACCAGACGTCGGAGAGCACCACGATGTCCGGCAGATCCCCGCCCGACAGCGCCGCGTTGAACTTCTGCGACACCTCTTCGTAGTTCTTGCCCGCGTCGACCAGGTTCACCGTCAGGTCGGGGTACTTCTCGTGGAAGCGACGGATGAGTTCGGTCTCGAGCTCCTTCGAAGTGCCCGGGTGGTTGGACCAGAAGGTGAGCGTCTTGGCGTCGCCGGACTGTTTGCCGCCGCCTCCGGTGCCCGCGCACGCGGTCAGCGCCGCTCCCGCCGTGAGCGCGCCGGTCAGTCCGAGGAATCCGCGCCGGGTCAGCGCCGGGAACTGTGCAGTGGACACGTGGTTTCTCCTTGATCGGTTAACCCTTGACCGCACCGGAGGTGAGGCCTTTGATCATGTGGCGTTGCAGCACCAGGAAGACCACGAGGATCGGCAGCATGGTCAGCAGAGTTCCCGCCATGACCGGTCCCCAATTGGTGACGCTCGGGTTCTCGGTGTTCTGCAACAAGGTCAGGCCGACCGGCAAGGTGGCGACCGTCGTGTCGTCGGCCATCAGGAAGGGCCAGAGGTATTCATTCCATTCGTTGACCAGCGTCACGACCGCGAAGGCGACCATGGTCGGCCCGGACATCGGCAGCACCACCCTGGTGAGCAACCGCCACCAGTTCGCGCCGTCCATCCGCGCCGCCTCGATCACTTCCGAGGGCAGCGAGAGGAAGTGATTGCGCATGAGGAAGGTGCCGAAGGCGACGCCGCAGAGCGGAACGATGATGCCCTGGAAAGTGTTCCGCCAGCCGAGCTGAGCGATCAGCGCGTAGTTGGAGATCACCGTGATCTGGTTGGGCACCATCAGCGCCGCGATGATCACCAGGAATACCACCGTCTTGCCCGGAAAACGCAGGAACACCAAGCCGTACGCGCTGAATACGCCGAGCACGAACTTCACCGCGGAGACGACGCCGGTGACGATCAGCGAATTGCGCAGGAAGGTCCAGAACGGCAGCGTCGTGGTGGCCTCCCGGTAGTTCTCCGGGTGCCAGCTGTGCGGCCAGTACACGGCGGGCTGCACGTAGATGTCGGGCCTCGCCTTGAACGAGGTGATGAAGATCCAGAACAGCGGGACGCCGACGATGATCAGCACGCATGCCATCGCCGCGTAGCCGAGTAGAGTCACCGCCCGCTGCCTGCGCCGATAGGAAAGCGTCTGCACGCCCACGTCTTTCACTGCTGTCCCCGATCCATGACCCGCACCTGAACCAGCGTCACCACGAGCAGCACCAGGAACATGACGGTGGCCACGGTCGCGCCGTAGCCGGCCCGGAAATTGCGAAAGGACTCCTGGTAGACCTGGTAGACCATGGTCGTCGTGCCGGTGCCGAGCGGGCCGCCGCGGGTCATCACGTTGATGATGTCGAAGACCTGCAACGAATTCAGCAGCACCGTGATGGACAGGAAGAAGGTGGTCGGCCGCAACTGCGGCAGCAAGACCTTGGTGAACGTCGTCCAGGAGCTCGCGCCGTCGATCTGCGCGGCTTCCATCAGATCGGTCCGGATGCCTTGCAGCGCCGCCAGATAGATGACGAAGGTATAGCCGAGGTTCTTCCAGATGTAGGTCACCGTCACCATGAACAGCGCCCACCGCGGATTCTGGTAGAAGTCCGGCACGTCGTGCACGCCGAGCCGATGCAGTGCGTCCTGGATCAGGCCGAAGCTCGGATCGAAGATGAACTGGAAAGCTACGCCGATGGCGGCGCCGGAGATGACGAACGGCGCGAAGATCGCCGAGCGGACCACGTTGCGGCCGAACAGCTTCCGATCCAGCAGCAGCGCCAGCGCCAGTCCGAGCACCATGCTGCCCGCCACCGCCGCGAGGGTGAACACCACGGTGTTGGTGACGATGTCCCAGGAATCCGGCCTGCTCCACCATTCGCGGTAGTTGTCGAAACCGACGAATGTGGCGACCGGATCGGAGATGTTCCAGTCGAACAGCGACAGCCGGATGTTGTCGATCAGCGGCCGGTAGACGAACAGCGCCAGGAGCGCGAGATTCGGCAGCACCAAGACCAGGAACAGGGCGTAGTCCCGCCAAGGACGGTGGCGCAGACCGCGTCCCGGTGGCTGCGGCAGTACTCGCTCCGGCCTGGTACGCACGGCGGTGACTCTACGGACCGGAGCAAACAGCCGGTTACGATCGCCCGCCGTCGCGCTGAACTTCTCGCGCACGGGCCAAGTAGAGCAAAAGCCGAACACTACGATCGGCTACTTCGAGCAATTGATCGTAATGTTCGGCTTCGCGCCGCTGCGGGTTACCGCAACTTAGTTCCAGTCCCCCAGGCCGTCACTTGCGCTGAGCGTGCCGCCCTGGGTGTTCTGCACGATCACCGGGTCGCCGCGGCGCGCGTTCTCGAAGAACCACTTGGCGTCCTCGGTGCTGACGTTCAGGCAGCCGTGGCTGGCGTTGGAGACGCCCTGCTGGGCGACCGACCACGGCGCGGCGTGCACGAAGATGCCGCTGTTGGAGATGCGGGTCGCGTACTCGACCTCGAGCTTGTAGCCCTCGGGGTCGGTGACCGGAACGCCGTAGGTCGACGAGTCCATGGTCATCTTGCGCAGCTGCTCGCCGACGATGTAGGTGCCGTTCGGCGTCTCGTGCTTGGGCTTGCCCATCGAGGTGGGCATCTCCTTCACCACCTCGCCGTTGCGGGTGATGGTGATGGTGTGCGTCTCGTCGTCGGCGGTGGTCACGAAGGCGTCGCCGATGCGGAACGAGCTGGTGGTGCCGCCCGCCTGCACCTGCACGTCGGTGTTGTCCGGCCAGAACTCGTCCGGCCGCCAGCGCACCTGCTTGTCGCCGCGCCAGTAGAAGTGTCCCGGCGCTGACTTCGAGGCGGTGATCTTGATGGCCTTCTCGGCGGCGGCGTGATCGGCCACCGGTTCCTTGAAGGTGATGATGATCGGCTGCGCGACGCCGACGACCTCGCCGTCGGCGATGTTGATCGAGGGCGGAGCGAAGTTCGCCTGCGGCTCGGGCTCGGTGGCGGCGGCGGCCGAGCCGGTGCCGATCCCCGGAGGAAGCGGTTCGGCCTGAGCGGGCGCGACGAGCAGAACACCGGCTGCCGCGATCGCGGCCGACAGCAGGACGCCCTCGCGCATCCGGCGGGCTAGCCGCGCTCCCTTGCGGGGAGCAGGCGACGACCCGGTGTGCAAAGCGGCATGCATAGGTTTCTCGTCCATTCCATCTCTCGCGCGCACGCGAACGCGCGCGTAGCGAGATTTCTTCATTTCAGCGCGGAGCCAGAAGAGCGCCCCACTGGTATCGACGGCCCGACCCGTCGTCCATTCCTACCGTCCGGACGCGCGTCGTATCCACCCGCGTTTCAGATTGATGCAGCACCAGTGCTTGTTGTGGCATGGGTCACAAATGCTCTGATTGGGTATCGAAGCGGGCAAATGTGCCGGTCACGACGGATCGGACAACCGCGGAGCGCGGTCGCTCGATTCGCGAAAGACGGTTCACAGCAAACTTATTAGTGACGAAGCTCACTGACCACGTCGAACAAAATCGGGCGACGCGGACCGGTCGCGATATTGTGCGGCACCGAGAGCGGGACGCTTCCGCGCGCATACCGCGGGGCGAGCCACAGGCTTACCCGCGCCAGGATGGTGGCCAGCGCGATCCGCAACTCGTAGTCCGCGAGGGTCGCGCCGATGCAGCGCCGATGGCCGCCGCCGAACGGCGCGAACTCGAACGGCCGGTAGCGGCGGTCGACGAAGCGGGACGGGTCGAAGCGCCCCGGGTCGGTCCACACCTCGGGATCGGAGTGCAGCAATGGCACCGCTATCCCCATCGTCTCGCCCGGTGCGAGCGTGACGCCGCGCAGCGCGAACGGTTCGGTCAGCCGGCGCAGGACGATCGGTACCGGCGGGTGCAGCCGCAGGGTCTCCTGGCAGACGGCATCGAGGTAGGGCAGTGCGGCCAGCTCCGCCGGACCGGCCTCCCGACCGGCGTCGTCGAGCTCGCGCCGCAGGCGGGCCAGTGCCTCGGGTGCGCGGTGCAACCGGAACAGTGCCCAGACCAGGGAGGTCGCGGTGGTCTCGTGCCCGGCAACCAGCAAGGTGCGTATCTGCTCGCACAACTCGTCATCGGCGTCGTCGGGATAAGCGGACAGCAACATGTCGAGTACGTCGGCGGATGGTGTGGCGGGATGCTGACGCCGGTGTGCGATGTCGACTCGGATCAACCGATCCAGTCGCTCCCGTGCGGCGCGGAACCGATCCCACGGCCCGTGCCCGTGCAGTCCGCGGCGCAGCGTGGGCAACAGCAGTAACGGCCCGGAGAACGCGGTGATGAAGTCCGTCACCGCGGTGGTGTACTCCGCTTGCCGCCGCGGGTCGCGTGCACCGAACACCACCGTCGTGATCACCCGGAGCGTGAGGGCTCGCGCCGCCGCCCGCGCATCGATACGCGTACCCGCCGCCCACTTCTGACCGCTCTCTCCGGCCAGCTCCCGTACGGTGGCTTCCTGGATCAACGCGCCGTACTCCCGTATCCGGGCACTGTGAAAGGCGGGGGTGAGCAGGGCGCGGTCGCGGCGATGGCGCTCGCCCGAAGCCAGGATCAGCGACGCGGCGCCGACCATCGGTTCGATCGGATTCGGACGCGGCGGCTCGGAGAACATCACCGGCGAGCGGAACAACTCGCGGGCGCCGGCGGCCGTCCCGGTGAACAGCACCGCGCCGAAGCCGGGAAATCGAACGTAGAACGGGTCGCCTTCCCGCGCCCTGCGCCAGCGGAAGTACCGATCGAAATCGCTGCCCGCGGCCAGGGCGTGCAGCACGGTCGCGCGCGGCACACGCGGTCCCGCCCGGCAGGCACCCGCCTCGGTTCGTGGTGTGCTCACGTCCATACCGAGAAACACGAGGCCGCGACCGGAGCGGTTCGAAGCTAGCCCGCGGCCTGCTTGTGCTTGCGCACCGTGCCCTGCGCCGTCGCCGCCAGCCGCGCCAGCCTGGCGTCGCCGAGCGCGGTCACCATGCTGCCGAGCCCGTTGGTGACGAACGCGATCGACATGCGGAGATCCGGATCGGCGTACGCGCCGGACCCGCCGACGCCGTAATGGCCGAACGCGTGCCTCGGCTGCTGCTTGGACATCAGTACCGGGCGGTGGTAACCGAGTGTGAAATGAATCGGCACACCGAGTACGTAGTCCCGGCTCTGGGTGGGCTGCACCTGCCCGATCGTCTCGATCGTCCGCGGATCCAGGAACCGCACGGTCTGCTCGGCGCCGACCCCGGGCGGCTTCCGGTCCGCATTGGCTGCGTAGACCACGCCGCCGTTGGCCAACGCGCCGTACATACGCGCCAGTGCGCGCGCGGAGAACACGCCATTCCAGCCCGGCATCACCGCGTCGTGCACCCGGGGGTCGTGGACCAGTTCGTCGAAGCTTTCCGGCATGCCCGCCTCGGCCAGGCCGCGCACCGGCCGCACCCAGGACAGTACGGAGGAGGCGGTGTTCCAGCGGATTCCCGGCGGTCCGAGGTGGCGGTAGATCTTGGCGATCCGGTGCCGTTCGGATTCCGGGACGCGGAACCAGTACTCGTCCATGCCGAGCGGCTCGGCGATCTCGGTGCGCAACACCTCGGTGAACGGTGTGCCCGTCGCCCGTTGCACGAGTTCGGCGACCAGCCAGCCGAAGGTGATCGCGTGATAGCCGGAGGTACGGATGCGCCGGGGGTCCGCCGGACTCTCGGCCAGGGCGCGGACCACGGCGTCGTAGTGCAGGATGCCTTCGCGGCCGGGAACCAGGCCGCGCACCCGGTGCAAGCCGGCGCGGTGGCAGAGCACGTCACGGACGGTGATGTCGTCTTTACCGTGCGCGGCGAACTCCGGCCAGTACTCGGCCATCGAAATGTCGTAGTCGATCAGACCCCGTTCGGCCAGGCGGTGGACGACCGTCGAGGCCACGCCCTTACCCGTGGAGAAGGTCAGCGCGACGGTATCGCCGTTCCAGCGCCGCTCCTTGTCCGCCCAGCCTGCCCAGATATCGACCACCGGCTTGCCGTCGAGGTAGACCGCGAGCGCCCCGCCACCGCGCGCAGGCTGAGCGAACAGGCCGAAGAACTGATCTGCCAGCCGGATGAAACGCGGATCGACCAGCATTTCATGCGGTGCAGCCAGCTTTCCGCTGGCCGAATCGGCGGGTTCGAAGTCGTCCGCCGCCATTGCCGAAACCATGGGGTCACCTCCTGACCGCCGTTAGCCGGGCTGGTCAACCAGGGTAACCCGTTCCATGGGTGCGCCAGAGCCCAAAAGGCGTGGCGAGGCACGCGTCGCCGCTGTCGGCATTCCACGCGAAGGCCGCCGCGCCCAGACAGACGACCGTTTGTTCGGCGGTCTCCACCCCCGCTCGCGACCCTTCCAACGCGATCGAGATCGCGAACGTCCGCATGCCCGGTTCCGTGGTCGAGGTCATGGCGACGGCGTCCGGGCCGAGACCGAGCGCGACGGGGACCCCGCCCGCGCCCTCGCTCGCACCGACGCCTCCCGCAGCGCCGATCCCGATGGCCGTCGCGCCCGAGGTCGCGTTGGCGTAGCCGACACCGTCGATCCCGGTGGCACGGGCCTGGCCGTAGCTATCGGTCGCCGCGCGGCAGGCCGTCTCCCCATCGATGAGGGTGACATCGGTTCCGTGCTCGGATCGGCAGTGCACATCGGTGGCGGCAGCCATACCCGGAACGAAGAGGGAGCCTCCGATCGCGGCGGTCGAACACGCGATTGCGCTGATCAGCTTCACCGGGGACTCCTCTCGCACCAGAAAACCCACCATACCCAGAGCTCTTGGCGGCGGTTCGTTTCCGGCTCCGGCTCGACGTGCGCTCGGTCGATGGTGTATTCATGGCGTGGTATTTCAAGCGCAGCATGGCAACTTCGGATCACGGGGGCGTGAGTTCGCCGGCGTTACAGCTCGGGAGGACTGTACGTGTCTCGTCAACTGACCTGGGGTCGTCTCGCTTTCGCCGGATTGGCCGTCGCGGCCGGATTGTCGCTGGTCGGTTGCACTTCCACGATCAGCGGTACCGCCCAGCCTGCCGTGGACGGGACGATCGACGCGGTGTCGGTGACCAACACGCCGAAGCCGTCCTCGGGCAGGCCGACGCCGAGCACCAGCAAGCCGACGCCGAGCAAGCCGAGCGGAAACACCGATTTCGACGCGAGCATCGGCGACTGCGTGAAGCTCGGCGGCACCACCACCAACGCCACCATCGAGAAGGCGTCGTGCGGCAGCCGCGAGTCGAACTACAAGGTGATCGCGAAGGCGGCGAAGAGCTCGCAGTGCAGCAGCGACGCCGACAACTACTACGCCGAGACCGTCAACGGCATCGAGCAGGGCGCGCTGTGCCTGGATATCGACTGGGTGGTCGGCGGCTGCATGGACGTCGGCGGTGACGACCCCAAGCGCATCGACTGCACCGGTTCCTCCCCGGTGAAGGGCGTCAAGGTGGTCAAGCGCGTGGACAGCGCCGATGACGTGAACGTCTGCGGCAGCGGCACCGGATACGTCTACGACAAGCGCCGTTTCGTCATCTGCGTCCAGGAACTCTGACCCGGACTTCCCAACGCCTGCCTGCCACTAGGTTGGGGTAGGTGAGCACCACCGAGCTACCGCGGCTGCGGTCGGGCACCGGTCGTTGGATCCTGCTGGCCACCATCCTCGGATCGTCGGTCGCCTCGCTCGACGCGACGGTCGTCAACATCGCGCTGCCGCGGATCGGGGAATCGCTGGACACGGACGTCGCCGGGCTGCAATGGACGTTGAACGGCTACACCCTGACCCTCGCGTCGTTCATCCTGCTCGGCGGGTCGCTCGGCGACAAGCTCGGCCGTCGCCGGGTGTTCGTCTGGGGCACCGTGGCTTTCGCGGTCGCCTCGGTGCTGTGCGGCGTCGCGACGACCATCGAGTTGCTGGTCGCGGCCCGGATCCTGCAGGGCGTCGCGGGCGCGATGCTCACACCGGGCAGCCTGGCTCTGATCTCCTCGTCCATCGATCGCCGAGATCAAGGCGCGGCGATCGGCCTGTGGTCCGGCTTCGGCGGTGTGGCGGGCGCGCTCGGCCCGTTCCTCGGCGGCTGGCTCATCGACATCGCGGGCTGGCGCTCCATCTTCTTCCTCAACGTTCCGCTGACCCTCGTCGTCGTGCTGGTCGCGTTGCGGCATGTGCCAGAGAGCCACGATCCCGACGCCGCCCCCGAACTCGACGTGCCCGGCGCATTGGTGGTGGCGCTGGCGCTCGGTGCGCTGACCCTCGGACTGATCGACAAGATGCCCGTCCTCGTCGTGGCAGGCGTCGCGCTGCTGCTGGCGTTCGTCGTGATCGAACTGCGTAGCGACCACCCGCTGGTGCCGCCCTCGCTGTTCCGCTCGCGGGTGTTCACCGCGGCGAACCTCGTGACGCTCGCGGTCTACGCCGCCCTCGGTGGCGTGTTCTTCCTGTTGGTGCTGGAACTGCAACTGGTGGCGGGGTACTCGCCGCTGATGTCCGGCGTCGCGACCGTGCCGATCACGTTGATCATGCTGGCGCTGTCGGCTCCCGCCGGGCGCTGGGCGCAGCGGCACGGACCGCGCATCCCGATGACCACGGGACCGCTGCTGGCGGCGGCGGGCCTGGTGCTGTTGCAGCGCATCGGGCCCGACACCACCTATCTCACCGATGTACTGCCCGGTGTTCTCGTCTTCGGGCTGGGGCTCGCCGCGCTGGTCGCGCCGCTCACCGGTGCGGTGCTCGGCGCGGTGCCAGCGAGCGAGGCGGGCATCGCCTCGGGCGTGAACAACGCCGTGGCGCGCACCGCGCAACTGCTCGCGGTGGCGGCGCTGCCCGGACTCGCGGGCATTTCGGGCGCGCTGGGTGATCCGGCCGCCTTCGACCAGGGCTTCGCCACCGCGATGTGGCTGAGCGCCGGGCTGTTGGTGACCGGCGCGGTGCTCGCCGCCGTATTGCTGCGTCCCGAGCGGCACGCACCCACGCTGGACAGCGTCGACTGCATGCCGCAGTGCGCGGTCGCGGGTCCGGCGGTGGCGCCCAGCGAAAAATGAGCGGCCCGAACGCGTCGCTCGCGTTCGGGCCGCTCGTCGGGATTCGCCGGCGATCAGATCGGGATGTAACCCGCCCCGACACCGCCGCGTCCGTTGATGTCGGCCATGATCGCGCTCATGTTGGTCCCGACCTCAGGACCGAAGCAGGCGATGGCCAGGTAAGCGTTCACCATGCCGACCAGCGTCGTACCGACGACGACCGGCGCACCGGAGTCGCCTTCGACCACGCACATCTGGCTCCAGGTCTCGACGTTCGTCCGGAAGACGTCACCCCAGGCGAGACCACAGGTGTTGCCGGTCGTGCGCCCTTCCTTGCAGACGATCTGCGGGAAGCTGGCAGGCGCGCCGACTCCGGTGATAGTGACGTTGCCGACCCGGTTCACCGGGGTGATCTTGCCCGGATCGAACTGGATGACGGCGTAGTCGAGATCGTGGTTGGAGTAGGCGAACCGGCCGATCACGCCAGAGCCCCGATCGGATTCGGCGTAGACCTGTGCGCCAGGGTCGCCGCAGTGACCTGCGGTCAGGCCGACCAGACGGCCCGCGTTGTCGTGGCCGACCGTCGTGACCGTGCACTCGAACTGGTTGTCGATGATGATGCCGGATCCACCGCCCAACACCGGCGGGCCCGGGTCGGCGTTAGCGGACCCTGCGCCCGTGCCGAGCAGCGCCGCGCCCAGGGCGACGGCGAAGGCGGCGTTGGCCACCTTGGCGAGTTTGCTGAACATGTCCCTCCAGACGTCGGAAGCCCGCACGATATCAATCTGTCGCACCCATCGTGTCAGTAATCGGTCTCGGGCGCGTCACCACTACGGGGTTGTCCCCACTGCTCGGGGCTTCAATCCTATTTCATACAACTGTGATCAAATGTATCTTACGAGCCCAATAGCGATTCGCTATCGCAATTGTGAAAATCGCGTGGTCGTTCGTGCCTCGGTGATAGTAAGGAGGCGTCGCGTTGGTCTCCGGAAACAAATCCGATTTTCGATGAGAATTATCCAAAGTAATTCGCCGAATGACCGGAAGCGATCGGGCATTCCCGCAGTTCGGCTGTAGCTTGTGCCAGAGCTCGGCTGGTCAACTTTGGTGTGGTTCCCAATGTTCCGCGCCCTAACCATTGCTTTCCGGCAACGGTGAGGAACATCTATGACTGCGATCACAAGTGGATGGTGTGTTCTGCACTACTCCGTAGTAAGGTGCGTCAAGCAAACGAGTCGCCGGGGCTACCAACCGGCGTCGAGGAGGATTAGCCAGTGCAGTCGACCGAGAGTCCACCATCAGGGTCACGGTTCAGTGGTGCGGTCGATTGGACGAGGTCTTACTGGCAAGATCATCCCAAGCGTTCGCTGGAGACCTTCGGCAGACAGATCACGATGGGCTTCGCCGCTGTCGCCGAACTGTTCGTCTCGATTTTCCGCAGGCGCTTCCCCTTCGCTGAGTTCGTCCGGCAGTGCGCGTTCATGGCCAGCGTCTCCGCGGCGCCCACGCTGCTGGTCGCCATCCCGATCGGCGTCATCGTCTCGATTCAGGTCGGCTCGGTCGCCGGGCAGGTCGGCGCCACCTCGTTCATCGGCGCGGCCAACGGCCTCGGCATCATCCAGCAGGGCGCTCCGCTGGTCACCTCGCTGATGATCGCGGGCGCCGTCGGCTCCGCGGTCTGCGCCGATCTCGGCTCGCGCACCATCCGCGAGGAGATCGACGCCATGAAGGTGATGGGCGTCGATCCGATGCGCAGGCTGGTCGCTCCGCGTCTGGGCGCGGCGATGCTGGTGAGCGTGCTGCTGTGCGGCTTCGTCGTCTTCGTCGGCTTCTTGACCGGCTACATCTTCAATATCTTCGCGCAGAACGGTACGCCGGGTTCCTACGTCGGCACCTTCTCTTCGTTCGCGGTTACCACCGATCTGCTTGTCGCTCTGGCGAAATCGCTGATTTTCGGTCTGCTGGCGGCAATCATCGCCTGCGACACCGGATTGAACACCCGGGGCGGTCCCGGCGGTGTCGCGAACTCGGTGAATTCCGCCGTGGTGAGCTCCGCCATCATGCTGTTCGGGGTGAACCTCATCATCACCCAGGTTTACAACGCACTATTCCCGTCACAGGTGGTCTGAGCCGGTGTCATCAACCTATGTACCGCCGCTGCTGCGGCCTCTCCAGGCGTTCCGGAAATCCGCGCAGGCTCCGGTCGATCTGCTCGCCAGGCTCGGCCACCAGGTGTTCTTCCTGTTGCGTTCGATCGGCTCGATCCCGCTGGCGCTGCGGCACTACCCCAAGGAAGTGTGGCGCCTGCTTTCGGATGTCACCTGGGGCAACGGCAACCTCGTCGTCGGCGGCGGCACCATCGGCGTCGTCGTCATTCTGAGTGCGTTCGGCGGCATGACCGTCGGCATCCAGGGTTACAACTCGCTGAACCTGCTCGGCCTGAGTCCGATCACGGGTGCGATCTCGGCGTTCGCGACGACTCGCGAACTCGGCCCGCTGCTCGCCACGCTGGCCTTCGCCGCTCAGGCGGGCTGCCGGTTCACCGCGCAGCTCGGCGCCATGCGCATCTCCGAGGAGATCGACGCGCTGGAGTCCATCGCCATCCGGCCGCTGCCGTATCTGATCAGCACCAGGATGTTCGCGTCGATGGTGGCCATCATCCCGCTCTATTGCCTCGGCCTCACGATGGCCTACGTCTCCTGCTCGCTGACGGTGCAGCTGATCGGCGGCACCGCCACCGGCACCTACCAGCACTACTTCTACCAGTTCCTCGTCCCGACCGACGTCATCTATTCGCTGATCAAGGCGATCCTGTTCGTCGCGATCACCACGTTCATCCAGTGCTACTACGGCTTCTTCGCCTCCGGTGGCCCCGAGGGCGTCGGCGTGGCCGCGGGCCGCGCGATCAAGATGTGCATCATCGCGGTCGTTTTCGCGAACCTGTTCATGACATTGGCGATCTGGGGCGTCAACCCCGGCATCCGGATCTCGGGGTAGACACCAGATGATCATCGATCCCAGTGGGCGCGGGCCCACGATGCGGCAGCTGCTCATCGCAGGCGTGTGCGGTCTGGTCGTGTTCGCGCTGGTGCTCGGCTTCCTGATGCTGCGCTACAAGGGCTACTTCCAGGAGAAGGTCAACGTCACCGCGAACCTGACCACCACGGGTGACGGTCTGCCCGAGCAGGCCGACGTCAAGTTCCGCGGCGTGCTCGTCGGCGCGGTGAAGACGGTCGACGTGGCGGCCAAGGGCGAGCTGCAGCAGGTGCGGATCGAGATGAAGCCGGAGTTCGCCGGCGACATCCCGTCCAACGTGACCGCTCGCGTGGTGCCGAGCAACCTGTTCGCCGTCACCTCCGTCGAACTCGTCTTCAACGGTCCGGCCGACCAGTACCTGCACGAGGGCTCGGTCATCGAGGAAGACCGCAGCAAGGGCACCATCGCGCTGCAGGACACGCTCACCACGGTCCGCAACATCCTCGACAAGATCGATCCGGTGCAGTTCGGCCGGGTGCTGGGCACCCTGTCGCAGGCTCTCGACGGCAGCGGCCGGATGCCCGGCTCCACCGTCGAGCGGCTGGACCGCTGGCTGCTGGCCGTCGACGAGTCGATTCCCGATCTCGGTGTGCTGCTCGGCGACTTCTCCGCGTCGTTCCACGCGCTCAACCAGTCCGCGCCCGAGCTGGTCGACGTGCTCGGCAGCTCGGTGCAGACCGCACGCACCATCGCCGACCGGCGCAGCGAGCTGGTCTCGCTGATCACCGGCACCAGCGGAACCATCGACACGGTGAACGACCTGTTCGCGCGTAACCCGAACGTGGGTATCGAGGTCACCGCGGGCACGAACGACATGTTCGGCGCCCTCGCCGCGGACCCCGACGCGATCACCAGGAGCCTGCTGAACCTCAGCGAGACCATGCGCCGGATGGACACCACGTTCACCTGGGGTCCGCAGAAGCAGCAGGTCTGGGACGCGGGCATCACGCTCACCCCGTACCGGCCCTACACCGTGGCCGACTGCCCGCGCTACGGCGAGATGGTCGGACCGAGCTGCTACACCGCCCCCGCTGTCGCCGATGTCGGCGAGCTGCCGGAGCAGCTGAAGCCGCGGGCGCTCGCCTCGGCCGCCGGGCTTCCTCCGGTGGTGCCGATGCCCGGTCTGCCGCTGATTCCCGGCGTCACCACCCCGGATCCGAACCGCGCCACCGCGGCCGCCCCGACCGGCGGCGCTCCCGCTCCGTTCGCGGGCACCCCGCTCGAGGGTCTGTTCCCCATGCTGCCCCCGGGCCTGCTCCCGCCCGCCGCGGCTCCAGCGCCCGCGCCCGCGGCTCCGGCCGCCGCGCCGGGGGGCACGCCGTCGGCGGCGCCGATCTCCTACCGGGGTGACTCGGCGATCACCGCGCTGCTCGGCCGCACGCCGACCACCGCCGAATACCTGCTGCTGAGCACGATTCTGAAGGGCGGAACCATGCAGGTGGCCGACAACGGTGCCGCACGATGAGCATTCGCAAACCGCTGATCGGATTCAGCATCTTCGCCATCGTGTCGATCCTGGTGACGGTGGTGGTGTGGAACACGCTGGCGCGCATCGTCAGCGGCGACACCTACACCTACTCCGCCACGTTCTCCGATGTGCTCGGCCTGCACGAGGGCGACGACGTCCGCATGGCGGGCGTTCGGGTCGGCAAGGTCGAGAAGATCGAGCTCGGCCGCGACGGGAATCTGAAGAAGTCGGTCGCCAAGGTCACCTTCGTGGTGCAGCGCGACCAGACGATCTACAACGACACCAAAGCGCTGGTCCGCTACCAGAATCTGATCGGTCAGCGGTACGTGGCGCTGGCCCCCGGCAAGGGGTCGAACCCCGCGCCGCTGAAGAACAACGGTTCCATCCCGATCGACCGCACCGAGCCGTCGTTCGACGTGTCGGGTCTGCTGAACGGGTTCCAGCCGCTGTTCCAGGTGTTGCAGCCCGAACAGGTCAACCGGCTGTCGGAAACCTTCATCCAGGCATTGCAAGGTGACGGCGTCTCGCTGAGCGCGTTCATCGTCCAGGCCGCCCAGCTGGCCACCGACTTCCAGCGCAGGGACGCGATCCTGTCCGATGTGATCACCAACCTGTCGGGCGTGATGTCCGGGTTGGCGAAACGAGGTGATGAATTGGAGACCCTGGTGACCCAGACCCGGGCCTTGATCGGCGGGCTGTACGAACAGGGACAGTCGTTGCTCGCCTCGACCGAGCAGATCGCGAGCGCGACCACATCGGTGGTCGGCATGCTCGACCGGGTCCAGCCGAGTCTGCGCACGGCGCAGAACTCCACCAGCGCGGCGCTGACGCTACTGCTGGACAACGGCGCCAAGCTCGACCAAGCCGCGATCGACCTGCCGAACGTCCTGTCGGCGGCGGGCAGGCACACCTCGGAGGGCGGCTACGCCAACGCCTACCTGTGCGGCCTGGACGTGTCGCTCTACGGCGTCCTGTTCCCCCGCGGCCTGTTCTCCCAGATCGGTGGCACCTCGCACTCGGCGGTGTGCCGCCCATGATGACGAAGCTCAGGTCCAGGTTCGAGAGCAACCGGTACTTCTGGTTGGGCATCATCGGCGGCGCCCTCATCGTGGTGCTGCTGCTGGTGTCCAGCGTCTACAAGCTGATCGGCGTCGGCGAGCAGTCGATCAAGGCCGAGTTCGTGCAGGCCGCGGGCATCAGGGTCGGCGACAAGGTGAACATCGCCGGGGTGTCCTCGGGCCGGGTGGTCGGCGCCGAACTAGAGGGCAGTCACGTGCTGCTCACGCTGAGCGTCAGCGACGACGTGAAACTCGGCCCCGACGCGCGTGCCTCGATCAAGATGGCCACGCTGCTCGGCGCCAGGTACGTCGACCTCGAGCCGGGCGACGGCTCGGGTCTGAAGGGCAAGCGGATCCCGGTGTCCAACACCACGGTTCCGTACAACCTGGCCGACGTGGTGCAGGTCGGCACCCCGAAGTTCGAGGCGCTCGACACCAAGAAGCTGGCCGATTCGCTGAACCTGATCAACGAGCAGATGAACGGCTCGCCCCAGCTCACCGCCCAGGCGCTGGACAGCGTCGGCGCGCTGGCCAAGGTCATCGACAGCCGCAAGACCGAAGTGGACGCCCTGCTCAAGGATCTGGATCGGGTCACAAGGATCCTCGCCGACAACCGCAACAGCATCCTGCTGGTGATCACCCAGGGCGAGGCCATCGCCAACCGGGTGATGGAGCGCCAGGCGCTGCTGCGCCAACTGCTGGACAACGTCGCGGCGCTGACCAAGCAGCTGGAGGCGATCGGAGCGGAGAACAACGATCAGCTCGGCCCGACCATCCAGCAGCTGAACACCATGGCCGAGGGCCTGCAGAAGAACAAGGACAACCTGGATCGGATGCTGTCGCTCATGCCGCCGACCCTGCGCTACCTCGCCAACTCCTGGGGTGGCAGCGGTCCGTACGGCGATGTCGGCCTGCCGTGGCTTTTCCCGGACAACTGGTTGTGCTTCGCCCAAGTTATCGAGGGGTGCCAGGGATGAAATTCCGCACGGGCTTTCCGCTGAGGACCGTCGCGAAGACGCTCCTGATCAGCGCCGCCGCGCTGACGGTCGGCAGCTGCTCGCTGTTGCCGAGTTCGGTGAACGACGCGTTGGGCAACACCCTGCGGATCACCGCCGACTTCGACAACATCGCGGGCATCTACGAAGGCAACCCGATCACGGTGCTCGGGCTCGACGTGGGCAAGGTCGACAAGATCGTGCCCAAGGGCACGCTGATCGAGGTGCACATGTCCCTCGACAAGGACGTGAAGATCCCGCAGGACGCGATGGCCGCGATCATCTCGCCGTCCATCGTGACCGACCGGCACATCGAACTCACCCCCGTGTACACCGGCGGTGCGACCTTGTCCGACGGTTCGCACCTGCCCAAGGCCCGCACCAAGACCCCGGTCGAGCTGGACACGATGATCAAGACCATCGATCAGTTCGCCGCCGCGTTGAAGCCGGAGCCGGGCCAGGAGGGCATCGGCCCGTTGTCGGGCCGGGTGCTCTACCCGATGCTCAACGGCAACGGCGAGAAGATCCGCGACACCCTCAACGCGCTGTCCAGCGCGCTGAAGGTCGGTGTGGACAACAAGGACGCGATCTCCAGCATCATCATCAAGCTGAACGACCTCACCACCATGCTGGCCGACAACGATCAGTCGGTGCGCGATTTCAGCAACCGGGTGACCCAGATGACCGGCCTGCTCGCCGAACAGGCTCCCGGCTTGCAGGCCACACTCGACCAGTTGCTCGCCTTCCTGCAGAACACGAGCACCACGCTGACGCAGTACCAGGACCAGTTGCAGGGCACGATGACCGGCCTGACCAACGTGACCCAGCAGCTGCGCGACAACGCTCGCGGCCTCACCGAGGTCGCCGACCTGGCGCCGATGGTCATGCAGAACGTCGACAACATCATCAACCGCGAGCACCAGTACGTCCGGTTGCACGCGGTGATCGGCACCGCGCTGTCGGGTGAGATCGTCAGCCTGTTCTGCGAACGCATCCAGATGAAGGCCGATGGCTGCCGCACCGGGAACATGCAGGACTTCGGCCCCGACTACGGGCTCACCGCCGCACTGCTCGGACTGACGAAATGACGTACCGAATGACGATCAAGGCACGCAGGGCACTGGTCGCCGTCGCCGCGGTGGCCGGTGTGGCGGTCACCTCCGGCTGCGGGCTCACCGTGGAGAAGCTGCCGCTGCCGAAACCGGGCCAGGGCGGGGAGACCTACACCATCCACGCGGTCTTCGAGAACGCGCTGAACCTGCCCGACCAGGCGAAGGTGAAGATCGGCGGTTCGGACGTCGGCGTGGTCACCGACATCAAGACCAAGAACTTCCAGGCCATCGTGGACCTGACCATCCGCAAGGACATCGAGTTGCCCAAGGGCAGCACGGCGGAACTGCGTCAGGCCACCCCGCTCGGTGACGTGTTCGTCGCGGTGTCCAAGCCCAAGACCGAGCCCGGCGCGGCAATGCTGCACGACGGCGACACGCTCACCATCGACAGCACCTCGGCGGGCGCGACCGTCGAGCAGTTGCTCATCTCGGTCTCCATGCTGTTCAACGGCGGCGGCATCGCCAGCCTCTCCAAGCTCGGCTCGGAGCTGGACTCCATCGTCGGCGGGCGTGGCGAGCAGCTCGCCCATCTGATCACCGAGATGACCGGAGTGGTCGGCAGTTTGAACGCCAACTCCGCCCGGGTGGACAGCGTGCTCGGCGAGTTCAGCACCCTCGCCAACACCATCGAGGGGCGGCGCTCGGAGCTCGGCGAGGTGGCCGACACGTTGCCGCAGATGATCGGCGCGATCGCCGAGAACAACCGGGCCCTCGGCGATCTGCTCACCAAGCTGTCCACCACCAGCGCCGCGCTGGGCGACTACGCGAACACCTCGACCGAGAACCTGAACGGACTGCTGCAGAACACCCATCAGCTGATGGACGCGATCGCCAAGACCGGTGACGGCTTCGGCGTCCTGCTGGATCGGCTGCGTGTAATTCGGCCGAAGGTGGACGCGACCTTCCGCGGCAGCAGTTTCGCGGTGTACGCGACCGCGACCAACCTGGACATCAGCGCGCTCACCGATCCGCAGCACGGCAAGCTCCAGGATCTCAACGACTTGCAGGACTTCGCGGGCAGCCTGATCCAGGTGCTCCAACTCGTTCAGGGTCGAGTGGCGGGAGGCCAGCGATGACCTCCGTGCGCAAAGTGTTCGGAAGCAAGATCTTCCTGTCGAACCTGGGTCTGGTGCTCGTGCTGCTGGTCGGCGCCGCCTACCTGATGGTGAACGTGATGCGGGTGAACCCGCTGCGGTCCGACTACACGGTCACGGTGAATCTGGACCGTTCCGGTGGTCTGCAGCCGGGCAACGACGTGACGTTGCGCGGCTGGCGCATCGGCAAGGTGACCTCGATCCAGCTGACCGATCGCGGCCAGTCCATCGCCGCCACCGCGCAGATCGAGTCGAAGTACAAGATCCCGGTGGACACCCAGATCGCGGTGCAAGCGCTGTCCGGTGCGGGTGAGCAGTACATCGACTTCCGGCCGAACGCCGAGCAGGGGCCCTATCTGGCCAACGGCGCGGTGATCAAGTTCGATCCGGACAAGATCCACACGCCCACGCCGGTGTGGTCGGTGTTGGACAACTCCAGCGCCCTGATCGCGCAGATCGACCCGGATCACTTCCAGGTCATCCTGAACGAGCTGGACATCGCGCTGAGCGGAGGCCCGGATCAGCTGCGCGGGCTGGTCAACGGCATCAGCTTGGCGATGGCGGGCCTGGATTCGCTGCTGCCGCAGACCACGAATCTGATCACCAACCTGCGCACGATCGCGAACACCACGTCCATGGCGCAGCCCGATCTGGCCACGCTGACCAGCAACTCCGGCGTGCTGTTCGAGCAGTTCAACAAGGCGAACGCGGAACTGCAACGGGTGCTGGAGACGGCGCCGGGCCAGCTCACCAGCCTGGGCGCGGTGGTGGACAAGACGGCCGATCCGATCACCAGCCTGGCGACCAACTTCCAGGCGATCACGAAGGCGGCGCAGCTGCGACTGCCCGCGCTGCGCGCGCTGTTCCCCTCGCTCGCGCTCGGTGGCGAAGCGCTCGGCATTCCGGCGCACGACGGCGAGTTCCACGCGATGATCGACATCTGGCCGCGGCCGTTCTGCACCTACAACACTCCCAAGATCCGCAACGAGGTCGTGCAGGACGGCACGATCCCGAAGTGGAACTACTGTGAGAACCCGCCGCCGGGTCAGCAGATCCGCGGCGCCGCCAACGCGCCGCGGCCCGACGTGCCCGACAACGGCGCGCACATGCCGCCGGGTGTGGATCCCAACGAGCGGACGCTGCCTCCGGTGCGGTGAGTCGTACCCGGCCCGGCGGTCGTCCCGCCGGGCGGGCATACTCGCCGGTGGAACCCGTAAGGTTCGCTGTCGCGGGCCGCTGAAGCCAATCGGTGCGCACCGACGCGCGCCGGGAAAGTGCAGGTTTTATCGATGTCTACCGACGACGCCGAGACCGGCAAGGACGCCGAGACCACGCCCGCCTCCGACCACGACACCGACGCGGTGACCGAGAAGTCGCAGGATGCCGCCGGCGCGGCGAAGCCCGACCTGTCCAAGGCGGAGAAGGCAGACAAGGCCGGGAAATCCACCTCGCTTCCGCTGGTGGCCGCGTTCGTGGCCGGCGTGCTCGCGGTCGCCGCGATCACCGCGGTGGTCGTGTTCTTCTTGCAGGGCAAGGATCGCGGCGACAAGCTCGACGCGATCCGCGACTCGACCAACGCCGCGTGCGCGTTCGGCAAGGACGTCTCGGTCTACGACTACTCGAAGAATCTCGACGACTACTTCACCACGGTGAAGGCGGGCTCGTCGGGCGAGTTCCTCAAGGAGTTCGACGACGCGACCAAGGCGTTGAAGGACGCCATGGTGCAGGCCAAGGTCAAATCCTGGGTCGATGACGTGCAGTGCGGCTACCAGTCCGGTGACCAGACCTCGGCCAAGGTGTTGGTGACCCTCACGCAGTACCGGACCAACTTCACCCAGGCCAACCCCGAGCGGCAGTTCGTCGTGGTGATCGCCCAGCTGCACAAGTCGGGCGACAAGTGGCTGGTCGAGAAGCTCGATTCGCCGATGTTGAAGGGCGCGGGCACCGGCCTGCCGGGCGCTCCCGCGCCGGGCGGTGCTCCCGCGCCGGGCGCGCCGGGGCAGCCCGCACCGTCTGGTCAGCCCGTACCGCAGCCGGGCAACTAGCCGAGCGCCTCCGGCGGTGGGCCGAGCCACCACCGCCGGAGGTCATTCGGGCAGCTCGCGGCGCTTCGGCGGGCGCATCAGAACAGCGTCAGAGCCTGTGGCGCCGACGGCGCGGCCGCCTTCCCCGCGGCCTCGTCTTTCGGCGCTTCCGGCGCCGTCGGCGTTTCCTCCACAGTCACCGCGAGCATTTCCACGGTGTTCGCCTCGGCGACAGCCGCGGTGACCGCGGCCTGCCGAGCCGCTTCTCCGGCCAGTGCGTCTGCCTGCTCGTTGAAATAGTTGCCGACGTGTCCGCGCACCCAACGAAACCGGACCGGTCCCGGCCTGCTCGCGATGGCCCGATCGATCTGCCGGACGAGTTCGACGTTCTTCACCGCCCCACCGGTCGACGTGCGCCAGCCGTTGAGCCGCCATCCCGACACCCACTCCGAGGCGCATTTGATGGCGTAGAGCGAATCGCTCTCGATGAGCAGGGGTTCGGACCCGGGGTGGGCGACGATCGCCTCCAGCACCGCGCGCAACTCCGCGACCTGGTTGGTTCCGGAAGCGGCTCCCCCACTCGCCGAGGAGCCCTGATGATTGACCCAAGCCCAGCCGATGGCGCCGCCGGGATTGCGGAGGCAGGATCCGTCGGTGCTCACGATGATCATGGCTGGCACCCTACGCAATCCGACCGACAAGATCGGTACCGTGGAATTCCTCTATCTCCCTCCGTAACCGCGACTCCGTGCGGCGCAACGCCGTTCTCACCGCGGCGTCGAGCAGGCCGGCGCTCAGGCGTCCGAGCACTCCGCGAGGTGGACTGTACTCCGCCTCGGAGGTCAGCACCGAGCGCCCGTAACCGAGCGGGTCGAAGCGCAGCCGCAGTGTGCCGGAGAAATGTCCGCGCAGTGCGTACCCGATCACCGCGTTGCGGCGGTATTCGGTGATCTCGCAGGTGGCGGTCGGCTGCCAGAGCGCGAGGCGGCTGGTGGTGGCGAAGACCGCGCCGAGTCCGCGGTCCTGGTCGCCGGTCGGTACGAAGTCCGCGATCCCGAACATCCAATCCGGTACGAATAGATGGTTGTCCGTGTAGTTGAAAGCGACCTCGACGGGCGCTCCGACGTCACTCGCGTACTTGATGTGGCCCATAGGCCCTCCCTGTTCCACGACTGGCGTTAAAAGTACTACAGCTCTCCTCTTTATTCGAGGGCTCGGCGCGATTCGATGCGACGAATCGCAAGATTGCGACCGAGTAGTTGCTTGGGAAAAGGCTCCTCCGGCGCGCGCTCAGAGTTGGTCGACGATGTGTTCCGCGATCGGCATGGCCGAGGTCGCCGCAGGTGAAGGGGCGTTGAGCAGATGAACCGAGCGCTCGGTGCGCTCGATCATGAAGTCGTGCACCAAAGTTCCTTCTCGCAATACCGCTTGCGCGCGAATTCCTGCTTCCCGAGGGAGCAGATCGGCGAGCGTCAGCTCCGGACAGTAGCGGCGGCACTGTGCCAGGTATCCCCGCTTGAACAGCGAATTGCGCAGCTCTCGCAGGCCGGTGCGCACGTTCGCCTTGGCGACGCGGTGGAAACCTGGGAACCCGAGCACTTCTCGCGCGTCCCGCAGGTCCAGACTGCCTTTGCGGTAGCCCTCCCGCGCGAGACCGAGCACCGCGTTCGGACCCACCGTGAGCGCTCCGTCGATCGTCGGGCTCAGATGCACGCCTAGGAAAGGCAATTCCGGATCGGGGATCGGATAGATCAACGTGCTGACCAGGCCGTTGCGCTCCTGCGGCAGCTGGTAGTACTCACCACGGAAGGGAACGATGCGAAAGTCGGTGCGCAGCCCGGCGGCTCGTGCCATCCGGTCGGCTTGCAGCCCCGCGCAGACCACCAGGCGGCGAGCTGTCCACGATCCGGTCGGGCCGGCGGCGGTCACCGCGTTCGAGGTCTCGGTGAGCGTCGCGACCTCGGCGCCCAGCACGAATTCGCCACCGGCGCAGCGGAGTTCCTCGGCCAGCGCCTCGGTCACCCGAGTGAAGTCGATGATGCCGGTATCCGGGACGAAGAGGGCGCCGACACCGGTGACGCGCGGTTCTCGCCGCGCGAGTTCCGCGGCGTCGATCAGTTCGACGGCCACGCCGTTGACGACGGAACGTTCATGCAGTGCGAGCATGCGTCCGTACTCGGCATCGTCGGTGGCGACCAGCAATTTGCCGCAGACCCGGTACGGAATGCCGTGTGCCGCCGCGAAATCCTTGGTCCATCGCGCACCCCGGCGGCACAGCTCGGCCTTCAGGCTGTCCGGTGGATAGTAGATGCCGGAGTGGATGACGCCGCTGTTGTGCCCCGTCTGATGGACTGCCAGACGCTCTGCCTTCTCCAGCAGCACCAGGCTCGCACCGGGATGGCGCACCAGGATCCGGTGCGCGGTCGCCACGCCGACGATGCCGCCGCCGATGACGCAGAAGTCGTAGGCGCTCATGCCGAGCAGGGTAAACGGTGTGTCACACCACGGTGGAATCCGCTGCGCCGTGCGTGGACGCGCGTTCGTCGGTTCCCTTCGGCGCGGGAGCGGGGTGCCGATCCAGGTGCAGGTCGTGCTCGCCCAGACTCGGGTCGGAGAACGCCACTCGCACCTCGCCACGCTGGGTATCGAGGTCGGTGCGCATGGTGGTCACGGCGCCCGGTTGCTCCGGCACGGAGCCGGAGCGGAACAGACCCGTGAGCGCCGTCAAGGCGTTCGTGTCCACGGTGATCGAGACCGTGTCGGCCGCGCTCTCCGCGACTTGCGCGCCGACGTAGGCGTCACCGAATCGAACTTTCCCGCCCAGAGGCGTGCGCCCAGGCGGTGTGGCAGGCGAATCGACCTGCGGCTCGGCGATTTCCGGCTGGCGGGCACGCGGAGCGGAAACCGCTGCGGGCAAGACGAAGCTGTTGCCGGTCAGCACGGGATAGAAGCCCGTGCCTCGTCCGCGATCGGGCTCGTCCGGGGCCGCTGGGGTGACCGGCGCGGCGATCGGAGTATCGGGGCGCTGCGTATCGGCGATCTGGTGGACGATATAGGCGCCGGCCGCGACGGTCAGGCTGAGGCTGGCCGCACCGGCGAGCACGACGGCGGCATGCCGTGCGACCTGGGCAGGTCGGTGTGCTGTCACGATGCGCTCCTTTCCCTGCGACGCTGCTCCCCACAGGCGATCAGCACCATGGAAAGCTGTACGCCCGACCAGATTACCTGTGCGGTGGAGGGGCATACCTGATCGAAGAGAGCAGAATCACAACGCGCGCGGCCCGGGGCGAGCCGGTGCGCCCTGGCGTGCATGGCGTCGATGTTTCCGTGAACGCACGGGCGGGTAAATATTCGGGTAGCTGGCGAGCGCCATTCTCGACTGCCATCTCGAGACACCCGGCCAACGGCGTCCGGCCGTCGACATGAACACGGCGCACCCAAGTGTGGCGCTCGCCCGCTCCCGATTCCGCATGGATCGGGCCGGGTGTGGGCGGGTCAGGCGAACTGGCCCGCTGTCCTTCCTTCGCCCGTCGGCCCCGCGAAAGCCTGTGCGATGGTGAGCCATTCCGCGGCGTCGTCGCCGTGCGCCAAGATTTCCAGATCGTTCGGATGGCGGCGCTGTGTCACCAGCAGACAGAAGTCGAGTGCGGGTCCGGTCACCCGCTGTTCGGCGTCCTCGGGGCCCCACGACCAGATGGTGCGATCCGGCGCGGTGAGTTCGACCCGGAATTCCGCTGCGGGCGGAGTCTTTCCGTGCACGGTGTAGGCGAAATTCCTGGTGCGCACGCCGATATGGGCCACGGTGCGCAACCGCGCCGTGGGCGAGCGGTGCACGCCGATGGCATCGGCCACGTCCTGCCCGTGCGCCCAGGTCTCCATGATGCGGGCGGTGATCATCGACGCGGCGCTCATGGGCGGGCCGAACCACGGCAGTTTGGCGCCCGCGGGCACGGCGCGCAGTGCGGCGGTGAGCGACGCGCGCCCACGCCGCCAGCGGTAAAGCAACTCGGCGGGCGGTTCGGTCGCGGCCTTCTCGGCGGCCTCGTCGACGAACGTGAGCGCGCGAGGTCCGGCTTCGGTCAGCAACTGCTGGAAGCGGGCGGCGTCCGCGGTGGCGATCGCCGCGATCTCATCGGTCCAGGCCAGATGCCCGATCTGGTGTGCGATGGTCCACCCGGGCGCGGGTGTGGCGCGCGCCCATTCCGCGGGCGCCAGCGGGGCGACGAGTCGTTCCAGGTCCGCGCATTCGTCGGCGAAGTCGCCGAGCAACGCCTCTAGATCAGCCATCTGTGCCCCTGCCGGTTCCGGGCCCACCGCCTCGTGCGCCACCGTGTCCAGCATCGCAGCGAGCCCAAAAAAAGGCAAGCATGCTTGTTTTATCTTGCCGGTTCCGGCCCTGCTACCAGCCGAAAAGGATCAAGTGGGCGGCTCCGACGACGAGTCCGAGGACCGCACCGTGCAGATACAGCAGCCAGGCGTCCTGCTCGACGGAGGCGTAGAACATCTCCATGAACTCCCCTGGCGTGAGCCGCCGCAGCTTACGCGCGGCGAACTCGTCGATGGTCTTGGCCTGCTCCCGGGTGAATTCCTCGTCCTCGACCAGGGTCGGCGCCAAGCCGACCGCGGCGCCCGCTGCGCCCACCGTGAGGTTGTCGAACTGGCGACGCCCCAGCGCCGCCCGCACGAGTGCGGTGGTCGGCCCGAGCTGACGATGGATCTCGTCGGCGATCAAGCGCTCCAGCAACTGCCTGGTCTTGTCCCCGTTCGGGCCTTCCAGCAGCTCCTTGGACAGATTCGGCAGCGTCAGCACCTGGTAGGCCAGGATGTGCGCCAGATCGGTCGCCGCTTGCGGCTGCCGTTTGGCCAGCAGTGCTTGCTTCCACAGGTACTTGTACCTCGGTTGCGGATCACCCGGCTCGAACACCATCTTCACCGCGATGACGTTCACGATCACGCCGATCGCCGCCGAGGCGAGCAGCACGATCACCCAGCCGGGGACCCAGCCCAGCACCGGAATCTGCTGGTGCACGTGCAGGTACAGAGCCAGCAGCACGCCGAAGGGCGCGCCGAGCAAGCCGATGCGCACCATGAAGCGCAGTTCGGGCGCCGCGATGGTGGTGGTCAAGTCCTTCAGAATGGCCGGGTTGTCCTGCAGGTAGCGGATCACGAAACCCTTGATGCCGATCAACTGGTCGACGTTGTCGCCCAGCGACGCGAACGCGCGGCGCGACAGTGCGGGCAGTTCCCGATCCACTCGCTGGTAGATCAGCTGCTTGGCGGCGCGCGGCACCGTACGCCACAGGTCCGGGTTCTCCCGGTACATCAGCTCGTCCACCAGCGGGCGCACCTGCTGCCGCGCCAGCACCGCGATGTAGTCGGCGATGCCGTCGAGATCGAGTTCGTGGATGAAATCCTTGGGGCTGCCGATCCGCATCAGGGCCTTGTCCACGCAGATGCTGGCCATCTTCTCCGCCCGCGCCGGGATGAAGCCCTGGAATCCGAGGCGCAGGCCGTCGCCGGAGAAGGTCGGCAGCACTTGCACCCGGCGGGGGAAGTACGGATAGAGCACGTGCAGACCCGGGATGCGGATGCCGCGAAAGACGATCGGCCAGAACAGCATCAGCACGCCGGTCCAGTTCGTCAGCCATCCCGCCAGCGCGCTGAAGATCGGGAACGTGATCAGGTCGACCACGAATTTCGGCTGCCCGGTCACGCTCTCCCAGTCGATGAACACGCCAGCGGCGAGCGACGACATCGATGGGACTCCCTAGGCCGATCCGGCGGTACCGCCGGTATGAGATATCAAGGCCCCAACGTTCTCATTGCCTTGGACGGGGTGTCAACGCGAAGCGGGGGCCGCACCGGTCGGCACTTCGCCGTCAGCGAACGGACCGGTCGGGGCGGAACAAACCCACACACCCCGGGGTTGAGTAGGCATCGCTCAACTTTTGGAAGGTCGAAGACGTGACTACACCTCAGAACCTGCCGGTGCTGTTCCTGACCGATCCGATCGTGCTGCCGGGCATGGTCGTGCCCATCGAACTGGACGAATCGGCGCAGGCCGCGATCGATGCCGCGCGCGCCGCAAAGACCGACGCCGTGCTGCTCGCGCCGCGGCTGAACGAGGGCTACGCCACCTACGGCGTGGTCGCCACCATCGAACAGGTCGGCCGGATGCGCGGCGGAGCCCCGGCGGCCGTCCTCAAGGCCGAACGGCGCGCCAAGATCGGGCACGGTGTCACCGGGCCGGGGGCCGCGCTGTGGGTGGAGGCCGAGCCGGTCGAGACGCCTGCTCCGGACGGCCGCACGAAGGAACTGGCCGCCGAATACAAGAAGCTGGTCGTCTCGGTGCTGCAACGCCGCGAGGCCTGGCAGATCATCGACGCGGTCAATCAGCTGACCGACCCGTCGGCCATCGCCGACACCGCGGGTTACGCCCCGTACCTGACTTCCGAGCAGAAGCGTGAACTGCTCGAGACCCCCGACGCGGCCGAGCGGCTGACCACGCTGATCGAGTGGACCAAGGCGCACATCGCCGAGGCCGAGATCAGCGAGAAGATCAGCGAAGACGTGCGCGAGGGCATGGAGAAGAGCCAGCGCGAATTCCTGCTGCGCCAGCAGCTCAACGCGATCCGCAAGGAACTCGGCGAGGACGAGCCCGACGGCGCCGACGACTACCGCACCCGCGTCGAGCAGGCCGACCTGCCCGACACCGTGCGTGAGGCGGCGCTGCGCGAAGTCGGCAGGCTGGAGCGTGCCAGCGATCAGAGCCCGGAATCCGGCTGGATCCGGACCTGGCTGGACACCGTGCTCGAGCTGCCGTGGACGGTGAAGACCACCGACAGCGCCGACGTCTCGGCCGCCCGCGCGGTGCTGGACGCCGACCACCACGGCTTGGACGAGGTCAAGGACCGAATGGTCGAGTACCTGGCCGTCCGCGCTCGCCGGGCCGCCCGCGGCCTGGAGGTGGTCGGCGGACGCGGGTCCGGCGCGGTGCTGGTGCTGGTCGGTCCGCCCGGCGTGGGCAAGACCTCGCTGGGAGAGTCCGTGGCGCGAGCGCTCGGCCGCAAGTTCGTCCGCGTGGCCCTGGGCGGCGTGCGTGACGAGGCCGAGATCCGCGGTCACCGCCGCACCTACGTCGGCGCGCTGCCCGGCCGGATCGTGCGGGCCATGAAGGAAGCCGGTTCGATGAACCCGGTCGTCCTGCTGGACGAGATCGACAAGGTCGGCTCGGACTTCCGCGGCGACCCGGCGGCCGCGTTGCTCGAGGTGCTGGACCCGGCGCAGAACCACACGTTCCGCGATCACTACCTGGATCTGGACCTGGACCTGTCCGACGTGCTGTTCATCGCGACCGCGAACGTCATGGAGACCATCCCCGGCCCGCTGCTGGACCGGATGGAACTGATCACCGTCGACGGCTACACCGAGGACGACAAGGTGGCCATCGCGCGCGACTTCTTGGTGCCGCGGCAGCTGGAGCGCAACGCGCTGACCGCCGAGGAGGTGTCGATCAGCGAGGAAGCGCTGCGCGAGATCGCCGCCGACTACACCAGGGAGGCCGGGGTCAGGCAGATGGAGCGGCTGATCGCCAAGGCGCTGCGCAAAGCGGCCACGCGGCTGTCGGAGCGCGAAACCGGATCTGGTTACGACCCCGAACTGGGTTACGACGTCGAGCGTGACGCCGGAGCCCTGACGATCGGTCTGGACGACCTGAAGGACTACTTGGGTCGTCCGCGCTTCACTCCCGACTCGGTGGAACGCACGGCCGTCCCGGGTGTGGCCACCGGCCTCGCCGTGACCGGCGCGGGCGGCGACGTCCTCTACATCGAGGCGAACGCCGCCGAGGGCGAGCGCTCGCTGACCCTCACCGGCCAGCTCGGCGACGTCATGAAGGAGTCGGCACAGATCGCGCTGACCTACGTGCGCTCGCACCTGGAGGAGATCGGCATCGAGCCGTCGGTGCTTGATCGCAATATCCACATCCACTTCCCGGCGGGTGCGGTGCCGAAGGACGGGCCGTCCGCGGGCGTCACGATGGTCACCGCCCTGGTGTCGCTGGCGCTGGGTCGTCAGGTGCGATCGGACGTCGGCATGACCGGTGAGGTCACGCTGAACGGCCGGGTGCTGCCGATCGGCGGCGTGAAGCAGAAGCTGCTCGCCGCCCAGCGGGCCGGATTGAAGACGGTGTTCATCCCGGCGCGCAACGAGCCGGATCTGGACGACGTTCCGGCGGAAGTGCTGGCCGCGCTGGACGTCCGGCCGGTCGCCGACGTGGCCGACATCCTGGCCTACGCGATCGAGCCGGTCGCCGAGCCTGCCTTGGGGCCTGCCTTCGCGGCGACCGCCTGATGGGTGCGATCGGACGTAGTCCGTCCTCAGCCCACGCATGGCCGGAGCGAAGGCGGAGGTACGCCTGACCTTGGACGGAACGGGCCGGGCACGGAGCGTATCCGGGCCCGGCCCTTCGCATGTCGCGATCGGCGGAGGGACGTTGGTGAAGCACCGGAGCGGCTCATCGCTCGCCGTGCCCGGTGTGGCCACCATCGACGGACCTCGCCACACCGGGTCGGCGGCTGACCCTCGCCGAATGTGCTGTGTCGCAACGCACTTGCCGAGCTGCGGCACAGGCGGTCGGCGGATCTCGTTCCTGAGTACGCCCGCGCGCCGACACCCCGGCCAGTGCCGCCGTCACCCGATAGCGCGGGCCGCGTGCGAACGGACGTCGTGAGGTCAGGGGCTGGTGTTCGTGCCGGCCAGGTCCGTTTCCGCGAGCCGGGTGGTGCCTTGGCCCACCGCGCACAGGACCGGTTCGCGCCCGGAGCTTTCCGCGTAGATCGCGCAGTGGGCAACCGCCTGGCGGCGCGTCGCCCCGGTGACGGATGCCTCGATGCGCAACCGGTCGCCGGCGGCGGGCCGCAGGTAGGTGATGGTGACACCTCCGGTGAGGACGTTCGCGCCGAGAACCGTTCCCGCGGCGAAGGTGAGGGCGTTGTCGGCGGCATAGGCGAGCACGCCGCCGTGCACGTAGCCGAATTGCTGGGTCAGTTCGCGGCGCAGCGGGATGATCAGGGTCGCGGCGCCGTCGCCGAAGGCGGTGATCTCGGTGCCGATCAGCGTGGCGAAGGGCTGTGCGGCGAGTATCTTCTTGGCGCTGTCCAGGTCGAGGGTGTTGGTGGCGGTCACTCGGACAGCTGCCCTGCGGCCGCGGTGCGATCGGCGGCGAGCGCCAGCCAGGCGGCGTCGGCCAGCTCGCCCGCGACTTCGGCAGGGGCGATGCGCATGTCACCGCCCAGCCACTGCCGGGTGTATTCCTGCGCCGGACCCAGCCACAGCGCGTAGACCAGATCGATGGGCAGATCGCGCACCACCCCGTATCCTGCGTGGGTGCGCCACCACCGCGTCACGTCGGACATGAAGCGGCGATTGCTCTCGCTCTCGCGCACTCCCGGCGGCCGCGCGGAGGTGAGTACCGTTGCGCGATATTGATTTTCGCTCACCCACCGCAAGTGTTCGCGCACACCGGCGGTGACGCCTTCCCGCGCGTCGGCGCTGTCGCCGACCACCGCCCAGAAATGCTTCTGATAGTCCGCCAGCGCGTTGGCCCACACCTGCCGGTACAGGTCGGCCTTGTCCGGGAAGTGGTGGTAGAGCGCACCGACGCTGGCGCCCGCCGCGCCCCGGATCTGGGTCAGCGTTGCGTCGAGCGCTCCGTGCTCGGCGAACTGGCGCTCGGCTGCCAGTAGCAACCGATCTCGAATCTTCATATCCAGAATTTAGTTCTGTTCTGCGGGCCGCGCAATGTCAGGACATCCGTGTGAGGGGGATCAGGCAGTGGGACTCATCGCGGTGCTGCGGACGATGGCACGACCGGCGGCGGGTGCGGCGATGCCGGTCGGCGGGCGCTCGCGCCGGAATTGCGGCCGGGTGTCGCACCCCTGCGGTAAGAACGGCATGTGGCCAGATGGCTGTTGCATGTCGATCTCGATCAGTTCCAGGCGGCGGTGGAGTTCCGCCGTCATCCGGAACTGCGGGGGCTGCCGGTCATCGTCGGCGGCCACGGCGATCCCGCCGAACCGCGCAAGGTGGTGACCTGCGCGTCCTATCCGGCGCGTGGGTTCGGTGTGCGGGCCGGAATGCCGCTGCGCAGCGCTCAGCGCAAGTGCCCCGACGGAGTGTTCCTTCCTTTGGACATGGCCGCCTACGAGGACGCCTCCGACGAGGTCATGGCCCTGCTGCGGACGTTTCCGGGGCGGGTCGAGGTGTGGGGTTGGGACGAGGCGTTCCTCGCCGCCGACACCGACGACCCGGAAGCCCTCGCGCAGCAGGTGCGCGACGCGATCGCCGGACTGGAACTGACCTGCTCGATCGGCATCGGGGACAACAAGCTCACCGCCAAGCTCGCGACCGGCTTCGCCAAGTCGGCGGGCAAGTCGTCGGCCGAGCCCGCCGCCGATGTGGGCGCCGCCGCGGGCGTCTTCCGGCTCACCGCCGCGAACTGGACCGAGGTGATGGCCCATCGCCCGACCAACGCGCTCTGGGGCATCGGCAACCGCATCGCCGCCCGGCTCGCCGAACTCGGTATCGGGACCGTAGGAGAGCTGATGACGGCGGACCGGCATCGACTCGCCGCCGAGTTCGGGCCGAACACCGGTCCGTATCTCTGGGTGCTCGGCCACGGCAAAGGCGATACGGACGTCACCACCGAACCGCGAATCCCGATCGGCCGCAGCAAATCCGAGACCTTCCCGCACGATCTGACCGATCCAGGCGAAATCCGCGCCCAGGTCGCTCGGCTGGCCACCGAGGTCGCCGAGGAGATGGCCGCGGCGGGCCGGATCGGCACCCGCGTTTCGGTGACGGTGCGCACGAACACCTTCTTCACACGCAGCAAACAGGAAAAACTGCCCGAACCGACCATCGACGTCGCGCGAATCGCCGAGACGGCGCTGCGCATCATCGAACGGTTCGACCTCGACCGCCCGGTTCGTCTGCTCGGCGTGCGGCTGGAACTCCTGCCGCGGTAACTCCCGGACCCGTCCGGACGCTCGTATGCTCGTCCGCATGGAGTTCTGGGCGATGGTGGCACACGAATCGGATAGCGGGATCGTCCTGACCCGGCAGCAGGCCGGCGAGGATTTCCTCGGGCCGGGTGACGTGACGATCAAAGTGCACTACTCGAGCGCGAACTACAAGGACGGGCTGGCGATCACCAAGGGCGGCGGTGTGGTGCGCAACTACCCGATCGTCCCTGGGATCGACATCGTCGGCGAGGTGGTCGAGTCCGCCGACGACGATTTCGCCCCGGGTGACCAGGTGATCGCGCACGGATACGACATCGGTGTCGCGCACAACGGCGGCTTCGCCGAATACGCCAGGGTGCCCGCCGAATGGGTGGTCAAGCTGGAGGGCCTGAGCCTGCGCGACGCGGCCGCGCTCGGCACCGCCGGGTTCACCGCGGCCCTGAGCGTGCAGGCCCTGCTCGATCGCGGCCTCATGCCGGACGCGGGCCCGGTGCTGGTCACCGGCGCGACCGGCGGGGTCGGCAGCGTGAGCATCGACATTCTCTCTGGCCTCGGCTTCGAAGTCATCGCTTCCACCGGCAAGACCGACGCGAACGATCTGCTCAGCGAGATCGGTGCGAACGAGGTGATCGGCAGGCTGCCGGAGGACCCGAACGCCAAGCCGCGGCCATTGACCAAAGCGCGGTGGGCCGCGGCCGTGGACAGCGTCGGCGGCGCGTCGCTGGCCTACGTGCTGAGCGCCATCGGCTACGGCGGCGCGGTCGCGGCCAGCGGGCTCACCGGCGGAGCGGAACTGCCCACTACGGTGATGCCGTTCATTCTGCGCGGCGTCACCCTGGAAGGCATCGATTCGGTCAACCTTCCGATCGAGCGCCGCAGGGAGGTGTGGGCCCAGCTCGGCAAAGAACTACGACCGCAGCATCTTTCGACCTTGGAGAACTACGCTCCGATCACCGATGTGGAGCGGGTGCTGCACTCCATCCGCAACGGCAGCCACCGGGGGCGCACCGTTCTCGGCGTCAAGGGCGAATTCTGACCGCAAGTCCTCGGTAGCGCTCGGACGACATCCACGCCGGATGCGTTCCGGACCTACCGAGACCGCAGGGCATGAGACCGATCAGCGAAGCCCGGCTCGATTCGTTCGAGCCGGGCTTCGCCGATTTGCCCGAGCGTGCTCCCCTTCCGCGGACGGCCTCGATCGGAGCTCGCCGCGCGGGGGAAGCCGTTGCCACCGTCGCGAGCACCGATCCGATACGGTTCTTCCGCATCCACCTACGTGCTCGCTCCGGTCGAGAGGCGAATTTCGTTGTCCACGAATACGTTCTGGCGTTCGATGTCGATAGTGGCGGTGTCCGCACTGCTGGCCGCGCCCGCGTACGGCCGGGCCGAGCCGGTGGCCGACTCGCACCCGAGCGGCGCGGACCGCTTCTACCGCCAGACGCTCGAGTGGAAGCCGTGCGGCGTCGAGAACTTGGACAAAGCCGGTGGCGAGTGCGCGAATGTCCTCGTGCCGCTCGACTACGGGCGTCCCGACGGTCGCACGATCACCTTGGCGATATCCCGGGTGAAGGCGAGCGATCCGGCGCGGCGGCGGGGCATCCTGGTGTCGAATCCGGGCGGTCCCGGCGGCCCGGGCCTGGACAGTGTGGATCTGCTCGGTGATGTGCTGTCGCCCGACGTGCTGGCGAGTTACGACCTGATCGGGATGGACCCGCGCGGAGTCGGCGAATCGACCTCGAGTCCGCGGTGCGGGTGGCCGGTCGGCGAGATGGTCCGGTCGGCGGGCCTTGATCCGCTGGGTTTCGTGCACGACACCGTTCAGTCCGCAGGCATGGCCGCGAGCTGCGTGGTTCGTGATCCGGAGTTGGTGCGGCAGTTCACCACTCGCAATACGGCGCGGGACATGGACGTCGTCCGGGCGGCCCTGGGCGAGGAGAAGATCAATTTCTACGGCTTGTCCTACGGCACGTATCTCGGGGCGGTGTTCACCCAGATGTTCCCCGAGCGCAGCGATCGGGTCGTCCTCGACAGCGCGATCGACCCGGATCGGTATTGGACGGGCTTGGTACAGGATTGGGGACCCGCCGACGAGATCGCGCTGGACGATTGGGCGGTGTGGGCCGCCGCCCACGACGAAGAGTTCCGGCTCGGCGCGACACCGCAGCAAGTGCGCGCGAAGATCGAGGAGCTGGTTCGCATCGTCCACCGCCAGCCGATCGTCATCGACGGATTCGCGATCGACGACCATTGGTTGCCGTTCATCCTGCACGCCTTGCTGTGGAACTTCCGGCTGAACGAACCGCTGGCCGCGACGGTGCGCGAACTCGCCGACGCCGCGGGCGGTCCGCCCACGACCTCG
Source organism: Nocardia sichangensis (assembly GCF_047200615.1). Classification (NCBI taxonomy): domain Bacteria; kingdom Bacillati; phylum Actinomycetota; class Actinomycetes; order Mycobacteriales; family Nocardiaceae; genus Nocardia; species Nocardia sichangensis. The sequence goes on along the minus strand of NZ_JBJZOK010000016.1, from coordinate 154,070 downwards.
CAGACGCCGCGGTTGCGCGCCATCGTGGCGGCGCTGCGGGACAACGAGAACTCCGTCCTGGCGGAGGTCGCATGCGGCGATGTCAGCGCGCCCATCGATCCCCTCTGGTACTGGCGCAATATCGAGGAGAGCCGGGCCACGCAACCGGTGTTCGGCGCGCTGGCGGGCAACATTCAGCCGTGCGCCTTCTGGCCTCGACCGGTCGAACCCGCGACCGTGGTCCGGAACGCGGTGCCCGCCCTCATCGTGCAGGCGACGGGAGATCCGCGCACTCCCTATGCGCACGGCGTCCGGCTGCACCAGTATCTGTCGCAGTCGCGGATGGTCACTTTGCAAGACGTCCGTATCCACATGACGTTCCGGCCGGAGCTGAGCAGTTGCGTGAACAACGCGATCAACACCTACTTCGGCGCGGGAACCCTGCAGGACGCCGACACGACCTGTACCGCGGACCAGACGGCGAGCTGACCGGACGACGGATCACGCCGCGGCCGTGACGGGTTCCTCGGCGAACTGCGTGCGGTACAGCTCCGCGTAGCGGCCATCGGCGTTCAGCAGCTCGGGGTGCGTGCCGCGTTCCACGATCCGGCCGTCTTCCAGAACCAGGATCTGGTCGGCGGCGCGGATGGTGGACAGCCGGTGTGCGATCACCAGCGCGGTCCGGCCCTCCAGCGCTTCGGACAGCGCCTCCTGCACGGCGGCTTCCGAGGTCGAGTCCAGCGAAGCGGTCGCCTCGTCCAGGATCACCACGCGCGGCTGCTTGAGCAGCAGGCGCGCGATGGTCAGGCGCTGGCGTTCACCGCCGGAGAGCCGGTAGCCGCGCTCGCCGACCACGGTCTCCAGCCCGTCCGGTAGCGACGCGACCAAGTCGCGCAGCCGGGCGCGCTGGAGTGCGTCCCAGAGTTCGTCCTCGGTGGCCTCCGGCCGCGCGAGCAGCAGATTGGCGCGAATGGTGTCGTGGAACAGGTGTCCGTCCTGGGTGACGAGCCCGACCGTGTCGCGGATCGATCCGGTGGTCAGCTCGCGCACGTCCACGCCGTTCAACCGCACCGCGCCCGCGTCTACGTCGTAGAGGCGGGAGACCAGCTGCGCGATGGTCGACTTGCCCGCGCCCGACGAGCCGACCAGCGCGATCAGCTGACCGGGCTCAGCGCGCAGCGACACGTCGTGCAGCACCTCCACCCCGCCGCGGGTGTCCAGATTCGCCACGTCCTCCAGCGAGGCCAGCGACACCTTGTCGGCCGACGGGTAGCCGAAGCGCACCGCGTCCAGCTCCACCGCGACCGGGCCCGCCGGCACCGTTTTCGCATCCGGCGCGTCCTCGATCAGCGGCTTCAGGTCGAGTACTTCGAAGACGCGCTCGAAGCTCACCAGCGCGGCCATGATCTCCATCCGGGCGCTGGCCAGCGCGGTGAGCGGCGTGTAGAGCCTGGTCAGCAGCAGCGATAGCGATACCACCGCGCCCGCGTCCAATTGCCCGCGCAGCGCGTACCAGCCGCCGAGCCCGTACACCAAGGCGATCGCCAGCGCGGACACCAGCGTGAGCGAGGTGACGAAGACCGTTTGCAGCATCGCGGTGCGCACGCCGATGTTCCGCACCCGGCGGGCCCGCAGCGCGAATTCGTCGGACTCCTGTTCCGGACGACCGAACAGCTTGACCAGCGTCGCGCCCGGCGCGGAGAACCGCTCGGTCATCTGGGTGCTCATCGCCGCGTTCAGCCGGGCCGCTTCCCGCTGCAAATCGGCTAGGCGGTTGCCCATCCGGCGCGCAGGCAGCACGAATACCGGAAGCAACACCAGCGCCAGCAACGTGATCTGCCACGAGATGCTGATCATCACCCCGAGGGTCAACACGAGGGTCACCAGATTGGCCACCACGCCGGACAGGGTGTCGCTGAACGCGCGCTGGGCGCCGATGACGTCGTTGTTCAACCGGCTGACCAGCGCGCCGGTCCTGGTTCGGGTGAAGAAGGCGACGGGCATCTTCTGCACGTGGTCGAACACGGCGGTGCGCAGGTCGAGGATGAGCCCTTCCCCGATTCGCGCCGACATCCACCGGGTCGCCACCCCTAGTCCGGCGTCGAACACCGCGAGCACGCCGATCACCACCGCGAGGACGACCACCACCCGCGGCGCAGCGCCGCCGACTATGTGGTCGACGACCCGGCCCGCCAGCACCGGCGTGGCCACGGCGAGTACCGCCGATATCACGCTGAACAGCAGGAACGCGCCGATCCGCCGCCGGTGCGGCGCGGCGAACCGAACGATGCGCCCTGCGGTGGCGCGGCGGAACGGGCGCTGTTCCTGTGGCGCGTTCGCCCGCCGGTACATCTGGCTCCACGCCACGGATTCGATGCTCACGTTGTTCTCCCTCTCGCTCCCCGCCCCATCCAAGACCTGGCCACCGACACTAAGACCTCAACAATGGTTGAGTTCAAGTCGATTCCGGGCAGGCGGTGTTTCCGCCCACGGCGAAACCGACCGCAGCCCGAGCCCCTCACTCATCCCCGGGCGGGCTGAGGTCCGCGGAACTGACGCATCGGGCGCACAAGCGCAGCAGTTCCGCACGGGCGGATAGCCCAACTGGAACACGGAGGCACCGGTTCCCCAAGGGCGCTGTCCGGATCTCGATGCGGCGAACCAGCGACTACGACCGCACGGCCTTCGAGCTTCTGAAGTCGAACTCGAGAAGGATTCTTGTCGGGCCGACAAGTGATCTCGTGGCGACCACATCGCGGTTATTGCGAGCGGTCGGTCCAAAGGACTACCCGGTCCCCGGCGAGCCACACCTGCCGACAAACCTGACAATCGCCGCCCCGACCCCGCGCACTGGGTCAGGGGCTTACATACAAACGCGCTCAGCGCACCGCAACCACGTCTTTCGAGCGAAGCGAGACCGAGCATCCGCCGTTCGCGGCCCGGCTCGCGTCCGAGCGGCCGCCGCGTCCGCGACGAAGTCGCCAGCGGCGGTCGCTCGGACGCGAGCCATGAAGGGGCCGTGAACACCCAGCGCCGCAGGCGCTGGAAAAATCAACACCGTGAACCGTATGGCGGCGCTGCGCGCCAGGATCGCGGGTGAGGCCGACGCCTCCGAGCGGCGGCGGGCGGAGTACTCCTCGGACGCGTCGAACTATCGGGTTCTCCCGGCGGCGGTCGTCTTTCCGCGGACCGACGAGGACGTCGCGGTCACCTTGGAGTTCGCCGGAGCCGAGGGGCTGCCGGTGACCGCGCGCGGCGCGGGGACGTCGGTGGCGGGCAATGCGATCGGTCCCGGGCTGGTGCTCGATTTCAGCAGGCATATGAACCGGATCGTGGCGATCGATGCGGCCGCGCGCGTGGCTACCGTGCAGCCGGGCGTGGTGCTGTCGGAGCTGCAGCGCGCGGCCCGTCCGCACGGACTGCGCTTCGGACCGGACCCTTCGACACAGAATCGCTGCACGCTCGGCGGCATGATCGGCAACAACGCGTGCGGGCCGCGCGCCGTCGCGTGGGGCCGCACCTCCGACACGGTGCGCGAACTGCGCATCCTGGACGGCACCCGCACCGAACGCACACTGGCCGCCGACCTGTCCGCGGTGCCGGGTCTCGCGGAATTCAGCCGAGCGAATCTCGCGGTGTTGCGCACCGATCTCGGGCGCTTCGACCGCCAGGCGTCCGGATACGGTTTGGAACATCTGCTGCCCGAGCGCGGCGCGTCGGCGGCGAAGGCGTTCGTCGGCAGCGAGGGCACCTGTGGTCTGCTGCTGGACGCGACCGTCGAGCTGGTCGAGCTGCCCGCGGCCACCGTGCTCACGGTGCTCGGCTACCCGGACATCGCCACCGCGGCCGATGATGTCGCCGCCGTGCTGGCCTGCGTGCCGATCGCGGTGGAGGGCATCGACGCGCGGCTGGTCGACGTGGTCAGGGCGCATCGGGGAACGGTGCCCGACCTGCCGCGCGGTGGCGGTTGGCTGTTCGTGGAGACCGTGGGCGCGACGCAGGCCGACGCGCTGGCCGTCGCACAGCGACTGTGCCGGACGGCGGGCGCGATGGACAGCAGGATCGTCACCGATCCCGGTACCGCCGCGCAGCTGTGGCGGATCAGGGCCGACGGCGCGGGGCTGGCCGGTCGCACGCCGGACGGGCGGCCGGCCTGGCCGGGCTGGGAGGACGCGGCCGTCCCACCGGAACGGCTCGGCTCCTACCTCCGCGATTTCGCCGCGCTGACGCGCGAGCACGGTGTCGACGGGCTGCTCTACGGGCACATCGGCGACGGCTGCATCCACGTCCGCCTCGATCTTCCGATCGCCGACGCGCCGCGGCGCTTCCGCGCCTTCCTGTTCGACGCGGCGGAGCTGGTCGTCCGGCACGGCGGTTCGCTGTCCGGCGAGCACGGCGACGGCCGGGCTCGCTCCGAGTTGCTCTCGGCGATGTACTCCCCCGCGGTGCTCGATGTCTTCGCCGGGTACAAGGCCTTGTTCGACCCCGGCGACATCTTGAATCCGGGCGTGCTCGTCGCGCCGCGTCCGATCGATGCCGACCTGCGGCTGGCCGGACTCGGTGACGTCGGCACATCGAACGGTTACCCGCTCGGAGAAGACGACGGCGATATGAGCGTCGCGGTGCACCGCTGCGTCGGCGTCGGCAAATGCCGGGCCGACGGCGGTTTCATGTGCCCGTCTTACCAGGCGACCCGGGACGAGAAGGACAGCACACGCGGGCGGGCGAGGGTGCTGCAAGAGGTGGTGCGCGGCGCGCTGCCCTGGTCGTCGGAGGCCGTCGCCGAGTCGCTCGATCTGTGCCTGTCCTGCCGGGCGTGCCGGTCGGACTGCCCGGCGGGCGTGGACATGGCCACCTACAAGTCGGAGACGCTGTATCGCCGCTACCGCCACCGGCTCCGGCCGATCGATCACTATTCGCTGGGCTGGTTGCCTCGATGGCTGTCCGCCGCGAGCCGGATGCCGCGGGTCGTCAACGCGCTGGCGGGCCGGACCGCGCTGCGTCGAGCCGGGCTGCGGGCGGCAGGCATCGACCCGCGTCGTGAGGTGCCGCGCTTGGCAGCGCGTACGTTCCGCCGCATCTGGCGCGATCTGGACGAAGGCGCGCGCCTGGCCGAGTCCGCCTACGCGCCCGAGGTGCGGGCCGAAAGCGGTGTCTCCGGCGAGGTGATGCTGTGGATCGATACCTTCACCGACGTGTTCGACCCGGAGATCGCCTTGGCCGCGGCGCGGCTGCTTGCCACCTTGGGCTACCGCGTTCGCATCCCCGAGCAACGCGTCTGCTGCGGACTCACCTGGATCAGCACCGGTCAGCTCGACGGCGCCCGCGCGCGGTTGCGGGCCACGTTGACCGCGTTGCAGGAGCATGTGGAGGCGGGTGGAGTGGTCGTGGGACTGGAACCGTCCTGCACCGCGGTTCTGCGCGCGGACCTCACGGAATTGTTGCCGGACGATCCCAGATCCGCCCCGACCGCCGCCGCGGTGCGCACCTTGGCCGAATTCCTCGCCGATCAGCCCTCCTGGCGCCCCCCGCAGCGCACCGGCCGATCGGTGGTGGTTCAACCGCATTGTCACCAGCACGCGATTCTCGGATTCGATGCCGATCGCCATTTATTAGCCAGTATGGGCGTGACGGTGACGGAAATCACCGGGTGCTGCGGTCTGGCGGGAAATTTCGGAATGCAGTCGGGCCATTACGACATTTCGGTCGCGGTGGCCGAGAGCGGCATGCTCCCCGCGCTGCGCGCCGCGGGAGACGACGCGATCCTCCTCGCCGATGGCTTTTCCTGCCGCACTCAGGCCGCGTCCCTCGCTGGGCGCCGGGCGCGGCACATCGCGCAATTCCTACTGGGCGAGTGACCTTTTGGGGTGCCCGCCGGACAGGCAGGGCGGGCGCCGCGCGGTTCAGCTGCCGAACGGCAGGGTGCCCGGCGGAATCTGGTAGCCCGAGCTGCCCGCGGAAACTCCACCCCAGGCGTTGAGCAGCCAGTTGAGCAGATTGGTGATCATCGAAGAACCTCCGTCATTGCTACTGCCAGATATTTGCCGAACGAAAACAATATCGCCGTGAATCTCATGCCGTTACATCTGATTGCGAAACCATAATCATGTGCGATCGGTATGAATGGCTTTAGGTGTGGCTCAGATAATAATCCGCGTGTCCCGGTGGAGGGGGACGCGGCGCCGCGCGCCGCACCGGGCAGAATGTCTCGGGTGCGCAGCATGACGGTCGAGCCGGGAGCCAGCCGGACCGTGACCACGGATCGGCCGATCGACCTGGCGTGCACGCTCGCTCCCCTCGGTCGCGGCACCGGCGATCCGTGCCATCGGGTGACCGGCGACGGCGCGCACTGGCACGCCTCCCGTCTGCCGACCGGGCCGGTCACCTACCGCCTCGCCCAGTCCGATCCGCGCACTGTGCAGGCCCGCGCCTGGGGGCCGGGCGCGGCGGAATTCCTCGCGGGTCTCGAGCACATGCTCTGCCTGGACGAGGATGTCTCGGCGTTCCTCCCGGACCATCCGAAACTCGTCGATGCCCATCGCCGTTTTCCCGGGCTGCGCATGCTGCGCACGGGCTTGGTCTTCGAAGCCCTTGTGCCGTCGGTGCTGGAGCAAAAGGTGCACACCGTCTCCGCGCGGGCGTCGTGGCGGAAACTGGTGCGGCAGTACGGCGAACCGGCGCCCGGCCCCGCACCGGAGGGAATGCGGCTGCCGCCGGACGCGGACACTTGGCGGCGAATTCCCTCCTGGGTGTACCACCGGGCCAATGTCGGACCGCAACGCGCGCAGACCATCGTGCGCGCGGCTCGGATCGCCGAATCGCTGGAGCGCGCGGCCCGGGTCGATCCGGTCGAGGCGGCACGAAGGTTGTGCGGTGTCCCCGGTATCGGGGTGTGGACGGCCGCGGAGATCGCGCAGCGGGCTTTCGGCGACGCGGACGCGCTGTCGGTCGGCGATTACCACCTGTCCGCCGCGGTCGGCTGGACTCTGCTCGGCCGTCCCATGGATGACGATGCGATGGTCGAATACCTGGAGCCGCTGCGCCCGCACCGTTATCGAGCGATCCGCCTGCTGGAAATCAGCGGCCACTTCTACAAGCCGAAGTTCGGCCCGCGCACCCCGCTGACCGATCACACCTGGCACTGAGTTCACAGCGGCCCCTCGGCGCGTTCACTTTTCCGCAGTTTTGCCCATTCTTTATCAGTCGGTTCCGGCCGGAGAAAAGCAAAACTATAGGTAGTCGCGCCACACTCGGCCATCGCCGCATTCTCATCGGTACGCGAGCGGTAGCCGGAGGGGTTCCGTATGGCGCGCACTCATCGTCGAACCACACAACTGCAGGGGGTTGTCAGTGGAGCAGAGGCCACTCGGGGATACGCCACGATCCAGATGCCTGTTCTACCGGCGGGAATGCGATCTGCCCGCCGTTGTGGATCCGCCCGAGCTCGGCCGGATCGTGATGCGCGCGGGGTCGGTGTGGGCGTTGACCATGCCGAGCAGCCTGGGTCAGGCGGTCAAGGCGCACATGCAGAGCAAGAGCGTGCGGCTGGGCCCGATCCTGGCGCACCCGCGCTCGAATCGATGGACCTTCCTGATCGCGCCGGACCTGCCGGAAAACGATACGCGCCTGTTCGCGGAGTTGTTCCGGCTCAACGTCTCGGTCTGCCGCACGGGGTCGACGATCGCGTTGCCGTCCCCGACGGCGTCGGTCGGCGCGATTCGGTCTTGGATAGTGCCGCCACGGAACAGGTTTCGCCCGTCCGGCCGGGTGGTCGTCGCGGCCATTCGTGCGTGGGCGGAGCCCGCGCCACGCCGCCGCTGAGCGCAGGCGGCGAATCACGTGGTCGGTCGGAGTACCGGGCCGTTCTTCGTCGGTTGTTCGCCCGACAGCGCCGGTCGGCGGCGGTACTATCGGGCGCGCGTGCGTGCGCCCAGCGGTGGTGCTGGGTTCTCGGTCCGTACACACGTCTCCCACGGCAGATAGCGAAGGAGTCCGTCTCGTGAGCATTCAAGGCAACACGAACATCGACCTGTCCGGCGCCACGTGGCGGAGGGCCGGGGAAGGGGCGGGCAACGACAGCGTCGAAGTGGCGCTGCTCGCCGACGGACACGTGGGAATGCGCAACGGGAACGATCCCGAGGGGCCGGTGCTGATCTTCACGCCCGCGGAGTGGGCCGCCTTCACCGCCGGTGTGCAGGACGGAGAGTTCGACCGGCCGCGATAAGGCACGGCCGCCTTCGAAGATCACGGAATGACACATTTTCGGCAACGAAAAGACGTTTATCGAGGCCGAATACGGGTAGCCCATCATCTGTGGACCGAGGGCTCAAGAGTTCCCATCCCCGGTACCGGAAATTGCGGCCGGACGATTGGGTGGAATGGCTGATCGTCGCGCTGTTGTTCGCGGTGTCGGCGGTCGGAGTCTTCGTCCTCACCAGCTCGCTGTTGTCGGCGCTGCTCGTCGGCATGCTGGTGTGGGTCGTGGCCCTCGGCGTCGTGGCCATGTTGTAAGGGTGCGCCGACCGGCCGGGGATCGCCCCGGCCGGTTGTCCGGCGTCTATCGGCGGAACAGCTTGTTGCCCAGCCAGACCAGCGGGTCGTACTTGCGGTCGGCCACCCGTTCCTTCATCGGGATCAACGCGTTGTCGGTGATCTTGATGTGCTCGGGGCAGACCTCGGTACAGCATTTGGTGATGTTGCACAGACCGAGCCCTTGCTCGTCCTGGGCGAGTTCGGTGCGGTCGCCCGCATCCAGCGGGTGCATCTCCAATTCACTGATCCGCATCAAATAGCGCGGTCCGGCGAACGCTTTCTTGTTCTCTTCGTGGTCACGCACCACGTGACAGGTGTTCTGGCACAGGAAGCACTCGATGCACTTGCGGAATTCCTGCGAACGTTCGACGTCGACCTGCTTCATCCGGTACTCGCCCGGTTTGAGATCGGCGGGTGGCGTGAAAGACGGTATCTCCCGCGCCTTTTCGTAATTGAACGACACGTCCGTCACGAGGTCCTTGATCACGGGGAAGGTGCGCATCGGCGTCACCGTGATCACTTCGTCCTGGGTGAAGGTGGACATCCGGGTCATGCACAGCAGGCGCGGCCGCCCGTTCACTTCGGCCGAACAGGAACCGCACTTGCCCGCCTTGCAGTTCCAGCGCACGGCCAAATCGGGCGCCTGGGTGGCCTGTAGCCGGTGGATGATGTCGAGTACGACCTCGCCCTCGTTCACCAGCACGGTGAAATCCTGCAGTTCTCCGCCGTCGAGATCGCCGCGCCATACGCGGAATTTGGCGTCGTAACCCATCGTTACGCCTCTCGCTCCGTCGATTGCCCGGCCGCGGCCGGGTGCCCGGCGAGTTCATCCGGGGTGTAGTACTTCTCGAGCTCGCCGAGATCGAAGAGGGCGAGCAGGTCCGATCGCATCGGGATCTGATCCTTGCGCGTCACGGTGACGCCGGGGATCGGGTCGCAGGCCGTGCCCGGATCCACCGCGCAGACCAGCAGTTTGTTCCGCCAGTCGGGGTCCATCGACGGGTGGTCGTCCCGGGTGTGCCCGCCGCGGCTCTCGGTCCGCAGCAGCGCCGCGTGCGCCACGCATTCGCTGACCAGCAGCATGTTCTGCAGGTCGAGCGCGAGATGCCAGCCGGGGTTGAACTGGCGGTGGCCCTCGACGGTCACCTGGCGGAACCGGGCACGCAACTCGGCGAGTTGGTCGATCGCCTCGCGCACCTCGTGTTCCTTGCGGATGATGCCGACCAGGTCGTTCATCGTCTGCTGCAAATCGGTGTGCAAGGTGTAGGGGTTCTCGCCTTTGCCGTCGGCGGGCGGATCGAACGGCGCCACGGCGGCCTTCGCGGCGTTCGTGACATCGTCGTCCGCGACTGCGGGCCGCTCGCCGAGCTGTTCCACATAGGCCGCGGCCCCGAGCCCGGCCCGGCGGCCGAACACCAGCAGGTCGGACAGCGAGTTCCCGCCGAGGCGGTTGGACCCGTGCATGCCGCCGGAACACTCACCCGCGGCGAACAGACCGGGCACCGTGGCCGCGCCGGTGTCCGGATCGACCTCGACTCCGCCCATCACGTAGTGACAGGTGGGCCCGACCTCCATCGGTTCCTTCGTGATGTCGACGTCCGCCAGCTCTTTGAACTGATGGTGCATCGAAGGCAGTCGTCGCACGATCTCCTCGGCGGGCATCCGGGAAGCGATGTCGAGGTAGACGCCGCCGTGCTCGGTGCCGCGCCCGGCCTTGACCTCTTCGTTGATGGCGCGGGCGACCTCGTCACGCGGCAGCAGGTCCGGTGTGCGGCGAGCGGAGTCGTTGTCGCGCAGCCACTGGTCGGCCTCTTCCTCGGTCTCGGCGTACTGCCCCTTGAAGACCGGCGGAATGTAGTCGAACATGAACCGCTTGTCCTCGGTGTTCTTCAGCACCCCGCCGTCGCCGCGTACGCCCTCGGTGACCAGGATGCCCTTCACGCTGGGCGGCCAGACCATGCCGGTGGGGTGGAACTGCAGGAACTCCATGTTGATCAGCGTCGCGCCCGCGCGCAGCGCCAGCGCGTGCCCGTCGCCGGTGTACTCCCAGGAGTTCGAGGTCACCTTGTACGACTTGCCGATGCCGCCGGTCGCCAGGACCACCGCGGGGGTCTCGAACAGGATGAAGCGGCCGGATTCGCGCCAGTAACCGAACGCGCCGGAGATGCGGTCACCGTCCTTGAGCAATTCGGTGATGGTGCATTCGGCGAAGACTTTGATGCGCTTCTCGTAGTCACCGGTCTCGGCGAAATCCTCCTGTTGCAGCGACACGATCTTCTGCTGCATGGTGCGGATGATCTCGAGGCCGGTCCGGTCGCCGACATGCGCGAGCCGCGGGTAGGTGTGGCCGCCGAAATTGCGCTGACTGATGCGGCCGTCCGCCGTCCGGTCGAACAGCGCCCCGTAGGTCTCCAGTTCCCACACTCGATCGGGCGCTTCCTGAGCATGCAATTCGGCCATGCGCCAGTTGTTCAGGAACTTGCCGCCGCGCATCGTGTCCCGGAAATGAACCTGCCAATTGTCCTTCTCGTTCGCGTTGCCCATCGACGCCGCGCAGCCGCCTTCGGCCATCACGGTGTGCGCTTTGCCGAACAGCGACTTGCACACCACAGCGACGGACAGGCCGTGCTCCCTGGCTTCGATGACCGCCCGCAATCCGGCGCCGCCCGCTCCGATCACGACGACGTCGTACTTGTGCCGTTCCACTTCTGCCATGCAGAGAAACTCCTCGATGAGGCGGTCAGTCGATGAACCGCAGGTCCGAAATCGTTTGGCTGGCAACCAACATGACGTAGAAGTCGGTCAGCACGAGCGTGCCGAGAGTGGTCCAGGCCAGCGCCATGTGCCGGGTGTTCAGCTTGGAGACCTGAGTCCAGAACCAGTAGCGCACCGGATGCGCGGAGAAGTTCTTGAGCCGTCCACCCGCGATGTGCCTGCACGAGTGGCACGACAGCGTGTAGGCCCACAGCAGGATCACGTTGACCAGCAGCACGATATTGCCGAGGCCGAAACCGAAGCCACCGGTCTTGCCGTGGAAGGCGACGATGGCGTCGTAGGTGTTGATCACCGAAACCACCAGGGCCACATAGAAGAAGTAGCGATGCGCGTTCTGGACGATCAGCGGCAGCCTGGTCTCACCGGTGTACTTGGCGTGCGGCTCGGCCACGGCGCAGGCGGGCGGGGAGAACCACACCGCCCGGTAGTAGGCCTTGCGGTAGTAGTAGCAGGTCAGGCGGAAACCGAGCAGGAAGGGCAGCACCACGAAGCCCAGCGGCAGGATCGCGGGCAGATCGCCGAAAGGGGTGCCGAAATGGCTGGAGCCCTCGACGCAGGAAGTGCTCAGGCACGGTGAATAGAACGGGGTCAGATAGTGATAGTCCGGGACCCAATATGCCGTGCGCACATACGATCTGATCGTCGCGTAGATGACGAACGCGGCTAGCCCGAGCACCGTGACGAGTGGGGGGATCCACCATCGGTCGGTGCGCAACGTGCGATCCGAGATTCGGGCCCTTGTTCTGCTGAATACGCCGGTGCCCGCTTCGGGGGCGGCGGTCGGTGCGGCACTCACAGGCGGATGCCTCGCTGATCTTGTGTGCGGGTGGTCATCGTTACCTCCGCAATCGAATGTGATGCTGAGCACCATACGACACGTGCGCTATTGATCGAACGGGGTCTCGACAAACATGCCCCGCCGTCAACCGTATGATTTGCGCCACATCAGGCACGCCTCATGCTTGTCTACGCGGGTTCCGGGCCAACCGGACTTTTCGAAGTCACCTTCCGCGAAACAAGATTCGAGCAGGCAAAAACGGAATGCCGGAATTGTCTCTTCAACCGCAGGGTGAAGACATCGATCGTCGGCCATATCCGACCGGAATCAACCTGTTGACCTGTTCGGATGCACCCGGCAACGGGAGGGTGCGACTGGAGCGCCTGTGCAGGCAGCGGCACGCGCCGCGCGGCCTCGCCGGATGTCGGTCTCGATGGTGTGCCCGCCGCGGTGACCGAACGCTCGGTGCGGGAACCGACACGGGTGGCGGTCTCGGCGCTGGTGCGCGGGAGAACGACTCGATCATCGCGCCGGGCAAGGTGAACATCTTCATCGCGCTCGGTGTCCGGCGGGGGTGAGCGGCTTGCGCACCATGGCGGGTCGCTGCACGAACTGTGTCGTGCGGAGGACCGATACGGCTCAGACGTCCATCGCGCGCTGTGCGATCACGGCGGCGCCGTGCGCCAGGCCGCCGGGACCGCGCGCGGCCCGGTGGCACGGGTGCGGCCGCCACGGCAGGCATCGGGCAGGGAGTACCGCGATGGGCGGCGCGCGCCGCCCACCCCGGAACTACTTCGTCCGCGGACGGGAGTGGAAGCCGAGCCCCTCGTCCTGTGCGCCCATCCAAGCGGCCTCGTCGGACTTGCTGTCCGGCACGTAGATGACGTCTTGGGCGGTCCGCCGCACCTCCGGCGGCGGTGACTGCTCGAGTTCGTCGGCGTCGATGGCGAGGCGCTCGAGGTCGTTCTCCAACCGCCGCACCGTGCTGGCGTCGCCGTACTGGGTGCGGAGTACGCCGATGGATTGCCGGAGTTGGCCGACCGCGTAGCGTAGTTCCGCGAATTCGCTGCGAGTCATCGATACCTCCTGGATTCCCTGGCGGACATGCGAACTCGGTGCCGTGACGCGCGGTTGCCCGTTCGTCTTGGGCCGCGCTGTACCGAGCCGTGTGACCCACCACACAACGTGATCTACAACACAGTACCGAAAGAATTCGATCCTGGCTCGCGTGCGGTCGAAATCCGATGGTTGCCGCCCGCTTGCCGAGCTCAGCCCGCTGCGGCGTACCCGGCACCCGACGGCGCCGCGGCGAACGCGCGCTCGGCGAGTCCGGCGATGGACAGCGCGACTTCTTCGGCCCGCTCGAGCAGCACGCTGTGCCCGGCGCCTTCGAGCCGGACCAGTTCGGAACCGGCCAGCTGGGAGGCCAGTGCCACCGAGTGCGCGAACGGGAAGATGAGGTCCGCCGAGCCCGCCAGCACCAGCGTGGGAATCGCGCCGAGCCGGTGCAGAGTCGCCGTCTCGTCGAAGGTGATCAGCGAGTGCAGGAATCCGGCCATGGTCAGCAGCGGCGTGTCGTTCAGCATGGCCGTGGCCAGCGCGGCGATCCGCGGGTTCACCTTCCTGGTGCCGAATTCGGCCTCGCGCAGGATCGGCGTGAACAAGCGGCGGGTCAGGTGCCTGGACGCCTGCATCACCCTCGGGGCGTGCGTGACGGCGGCTTGCAGCGAGTTCACCGCCCGCCGGTTCAACAGGCGCGCCAGCCCCACCTCGGTGATCCCGGCGGCAGCGGCCGCGAGCAACCCGACGCCTGCGATCCGCGTGCCGATGGCCTGCGGGTAGAGCCGGGCGTAGGCGAGCACGACCATCGCGCCCATCGAGTGGCCGACCAGGATCACCGGACCGGCCGGCGCGACCGTCCGCAACACGGTGTCCAGGTCGTACCCGAGCTGTTCGATGGTGTAGGTCGACGGATGCGCCACCCCGGATTCGCCGTGGCCGCGGTGATCGTAGAACACCATCCTGGTGTCGTCTCCCCACTGCCGCAGGAGGTGCTCGCGCAGGTAGATCCAGGATTCGGTGCGCAGGCAGTGGCCGTGCACGAAGACGACGGTCGCGAGGGCGTCGTCGCCGCCGAAGACGCGGACCGCGAGGGGAACGCCGTCTTCGGCCGACACTGTGACGTGGTGGCCGTCGTGATCTACGGCGCGGCGGGCGATGGTCGTGGACATGGCACCCTCCTGTGGGCGCGGCGCATGTTCGGCGCCTCTTGCCCAGATGTCGCACTGGATTTCCGCCCCGTTAACCCCCTACACCTGCCGTTACGTACACGTTGTCCAACCGACGCTGCAGGTCGATCGAGCAGCTGGCTTCGCTCGCACAGAAAAATCTACGAAATAGTAGTCGAAAAACTAGATAGCTTTAGATTGCCCTGATCGCTATGCGGCGCGCTCGCGAAAAATATCTGCGGTTCTCTAGGAGAATTCCGATATTGGCGAATAGTTCGCGAGCGACTGCCCGCCGCACGCTCGGGCGGGCGTGCGGCGGGTCCGCTACCGCTCAGGCTTCCGCGTGGGGACGCGTGGACGGCAGGAATGGATGCAGGAGGTTCTCCTCGGTGGACGGGCCCATCTGCCACTCCGCGATCCACGGGCCGGTCCCCTCGCTCGGGTCGAGCACGCCGCCCTCCAGCCATTCGTAGCGGCCGTCGAGCACGCCGCGGGTGAGGGTGCGGTCGTCGTCGTCGGTGTTGTCCCACAGCGCGTCGAACAACTCGCGCACGCGCAGCCGCGACTGCCTGCAGAAGGTGTCCGCCAGTTCTTCGGCCGCCTTGCCCTCCGGCGCGTCGGCGGCGCGCAACGCGTGGGCTCGCACGCAGGCCGCCGACATCGCGAACAGCTCGGCGCCGATGTCGACGATCCGGCCGAGGAAGTTCTGCCGGTACTCCAGGCCCGCCTGCCACCGGCCCATCGCGTACATCAGGGACCTGGCCTGCTTGCGCGCACTGCGCTCGACGAAGCGCAAATGCCGGGCCAGCACGCCGAATTCGGTGTACGCCGCGGGTACCGTCCCCGCGCCGACCGCGAGCTGCGGGAACCACTTGGCGTAGAAACCCGTCGCGCCGACCGCGGCCTTCGCCTTGTCCTTGAACTCTGCTTTGCGGTCGACCAGCGCGCCGGCGGCCGCCATGTGCGCGTCGGCCATCTCCCTGGCGATCAGCAACCGCATGATCTCGCTGGAGCCTTCGAAGATGCGGTTGATCCGCAGATCGCGCACCAGCTGCTCGGCGGGGACGGCCCGCTCGCCCCGCGCGGCGAGCGAGGCCGCCGTCTCGTAGCCGCGGCCGCCGCGGATCTGCACGAGTTCGTCGGCGATCCGGCAGCTCATCTCACTGGCCCACAGCTTGGCCAGCGCCGCTTCGATCCGGATGTCGTTGCGGCCCTCGTCGGACATGGTGGCCGACAGATCGAGCGCCGCCTCCAGCGCGAACGTCGTCGCCGCGATGAACGCGATCTTCTGACCGACGGCCGCGTGCTCGCCGACCGGCCTGCCCCACTGCACCCGCTGGGTGCTCCACTCCCGCGCGATCTTCAGCGACCACTTGGCGGCGGCGGTGCACAACGCGGGGATGGCGAGCCTGCCCGCGTTCAGGGTGGTGAGCGCGATCTTGAGGCCGTCGCCCTCCCGGCCGATCAGGTTGCGCTTGGGCACCCGGACGTCGTGCATCCGGGTCAGGCCGTTCTCGATGCCGCGCAAGCCCATGAACGAGTTGCGCCGCTCGACGGTGATGCCCGGTGAGTCGGCTTCGACCACGAACGCCGAGATGCCACCGCGGTGCCC
Organism: Nocardia sichangensis; assembly: GCF_047200615.1. Lineage (NCBI taxonomy): Bacteria > Bacillati > Actinomycetota > Actinomycetes > Mycobacteriales > Nocardiaceae > Nocardia > Nocardia sichangensis. The sequence continues at coordinate 138,166 of NZ_JBJZOK010000016.1, read as the reverse complement.
CTCGCTCTTGGGCACGCGTGCCATCACCACCAGCAACTCGGCGACCACGCCGTTGGTCGTCCACAGCTTCACGCCGTTGAGCAGGTAGGCCTCGCCGTCCTCGGTCGGCGTCGCGGTACTGGCCATCCTGGCCGGATCGGAGCCCACGTCGGGCTCGGTGAGCAGGAACGCGCTGACCGCCCCGGCCGCGCAGCGGGGCAGGAACTCGGCCTTCTGCTCGTCGGTGCCCGCCAGTTTCAGCGGTTCGGGCACCCCGATCGACTGATGTGCGGACAGCAGCACGCCGAGGCTCGGGTGCGCCGAGCCGACCAGCATCAACGCTCGGTTGTAGCCGAACTGGGAAAGTCCCTGGCCGCCGAACGATTGTGGGATCTTCAGGCCGAAGCAACCGAGTTCGGCCAGGCCCTTGACGTACTCGTCCGGGATCCGGCTCTCCGCTTCGATCACCGATCCGTCGATGGACTCGCACAGCGTCCGCAGCCGGGACAGGAACGCCTCGGTCCGCTCGGCGTCCTCGGGGCCGGGCTCCGGATACGGGTGGATCAGGTCGAGCCGGAACCGCCCCAGGAACATTTCCTTGGCGAAGGACGGCTTGGCCCAGCTCGTTTCGCGGGATTCCTCGACCAGTGCGCGGGCCTGTTCTTCGGTGGCGTCGACTTTCGCGGCTGTCGCCATGATGTCCTCCCTCGGACGTGATCAGGATCACATCCGAGTGTAGGAGGGTTTGTTACTCATCGGTAGGCCTGCTGGTCGAGATAAATCTACGAATATCTATTGATCTTGAAAGACGGGCGAATAGTTGGCAATCAATCGCTGCGCGCGCGGCCGGTGGGCGCTCAGACCGAGCGCAGATAGCGGCCGAAGTGCGGCACCGTGAATCCGATGGTGCCGCGCTCGGCGGAGTAGATGAGGCCTTTCTTGATCAGGCCGTCCCGGGCGGGCGAGAGGGAAGCCGGTTTGCGGCCGAGTTCGTTGGCCACCGCCGCGGTCGCCACCGGCCCGTCGTCGCCGGACAGGTCGGCCATGGCGCGCATGTATTCCCGCTCAGCGGGGGTAGCCCGCTCATAACGGGAACCGAAGAATCCGACCGCCAACTCTTCCTCGGCGGCGGGCGAGGCCACCTCCACATCCTCGGCCGTGATCGGGCTCTCCGGCGCCTGATCCCATGCGGCCTTGCCGTACGCCTGCACGAAATACGGGTAACCATCGGCCTTGCTGTACAACGAGTCCAATGCCTCGTCGGTGAACTTCACATCCTCGCGCTGGGCGGGCGCGATCAGCGCTTGGTCGGCGGACTCCCGATCCAGGCGGTCGATGCGGTGATAGCTGAATAGTCGTTCCGAGTAGCTCTTCGAGGCGGACAGCACCGCGGGTAGGTGCGGCAGGCCCGCGCCCACCACGATCAGCGGTGCGGCGTCCTGGCTCAGTTCGTGGCACGCGCCGCAGATCGCGGAGATGTCGGCGGGCCCCAGATCCTGCATCTCGTCGATGAAGATCGCGATGCCGACGCCGATGTCACCGGCCAGCGCCGCCGCCTCGACCAGCAGCTCCACCAGATCGATCTCGATGTCGCCGGAATCGGCCCGGCCGCTCACCGCGGGCACGTCGATGCCGGGCTGCCAGCGTTCCCGCATGCCCTTGTCCGCGGTGGACCGCAGCGCGAAAGCCTTGAGGATGCCGAGGAAGTCGTCCACCCGTTCCGGATTGCGGTGCGCCGTCGCGATCGCACGCGCCGCCATGTGCAGCGCCGAGGACAGCGGGCGGCGCAATTCCTGGTCCGGGCGCGCCTCGATCTTGCCGGTGCCCCAGCCGCGCGAGATGGCGGCCGAGCGAAGCTGGTTGAGCAACACCGTCTTCCCGACGCCGCGCAAGCCGGTGAGCATGACGCTGCGTTCCGGCCTGCCGCGCGCGACGCGTTCGAGCACGATGTCGAAAGCCGTGAGTTGCTTGTCGCGCCCGGCCAATTCGGGCGGGCGCTGTCCCGCCCCAGGGGCATACGGATTCCGCACGGGGTCCATGCCCCGACACCGTAGCGCGTTTCGTCCGGATAATCTGGGCACATCTATGGTGTGTTCTAGAAAGCCTTAGCGTTTCGTATTGCACTATTGCTCTCGCCGCCGGCTCTCTAGGCTGGTTGCGGTTCGCCAGAACGGTCGCGCGGCACGGCGGCGCGGGAACGGAGGGGCATGTCCGACGAACCACCTCTCGCCGGCCTCGCCGAGGTAGTCGGGTCTTGGAACGTGCCGGCGGGCGCCACGGTGGCCCAGCGCATCCGGTCCAACATCCTCGTCGCGATCGAGCGGGGCTACGACGATCCACAGCTGGTCGCCGATCTCGCGGTCGGCCCGCTGGTCATGGCGCTCGGCAAGCTCGAGGTCGAGCTGGCCGAGGCGCGCCGCAGGATCGACGAACTCGAGCGCGCGGTGCACAGAACGCGCCCCTGAACCCGAGTGGTCGGACGGGCCGGCGATGTCCTTCGGTGACCTCGCGCCGCCCGGCGAGATCAGTCCGTGACCTTCGCTTGGGCGGCCATTTTCCGCCGATCCAAGCGGGCTCCGGTCGTGATGGAAAAGACGCAGCTCTGTGGGGTGGACAACATCGCGTCGGCGCCGTAATCTCTTCGTGACTTAGTGGAACCAGTCGCTTCGTAAGAGAAACGGCGCCACTAGTTACCGCCTTAACGGCTGTCGGGGCCAACCGGTCTCGGCTGTCGTACCGGGGACCCACAGGTTCGTCTGGGGTGAATCCTCGAGGCCGATTTCGGTCGCGAGGTAGGGCCGCTCTCCCGGCCCGAGCCCGTCAGCTAACCCGGTCGGCGGGAGAGCAGCAAGATCGGAGACGTAGCTCGGTGGGTAAACACAGCTTGCAACGGGATTCTCGGGTTCCGAATTCCGTCAAGGGTGCGATTGTCATGGGTGCGGTGGCCGCGACCGGCGCCATGCCCGCGATTCCGGCCATGGCCGCGACCATCAACGTTCCCGGTGTCGGCAATTTCGATGTTCCGCAGGAATGGGAACAGCCGGTCCAGCAGCTCAATCAGCAGATCCAGCAGGCGCTCGCGGCTGTTCCCGCCGCCCCTGCCCAGGCGCCGCAAGAGGTCGCTCCTCAGGCTCCCAATTTCGCGCCCATGCTGCCGGGCCTGTTCGGCCAGCAGCAGAGCAACTCCCCGGGTGACATCGCCCTCGACGCCGCCAGGACCAAGGTCGGCGCCCAGTACTCCTGGGGCGCGGCGGGTCCCCGCTCCTTCGACTGCTCCGGTCTCGTCCAGTGGGCTTTCCGTCAGGCGGGCATCGAGCTTCCCCGCACCAGCTTCGAGCAGTCGCACGTCGGCGCTCCGGTCGCTTACAACGAGCTGAAGCCGGGTGACATCGTCATCACCAACGGCGGCGGTCACGTCGGCATCTACGCGGGCGACAACAAGCTCCTGAACGCGGTGCAGACGGGTACGCCGGTGTCCTACACGCCGCTGCGCCCCGACATGGTGGTCACCGCACGCCGTATCGTCTAACGAGTGGCCCGCGCCGAATCCGGCATCCAGAACATCGCCACCCAGGCCCGCGTTGATTCGTGGACCTGGGCGGTGCGTCTGTTCAAGACCAGATCCGCCGCTGCGGAGGCATGTCGTGGCGGGCACGTCCGGGTGAACGGCGCGACAGTCAAGCCCGCACAGCCCGTGCGTCCCGGTGACGAGGTGCGCGTCCGCGCGGGCGGTATCGAACGCATTGTCATCGTGGAGCGGATCGTCACCAAGCGCGTCGGCGCTCCGATCGCCGCGCAGTGCTTGATCGATCGCAGTCCGCCTCCTCCCCCGCGCGAAATCCTGGCGAGCATGCCCCGCCGTGACCGCGGCGCAGGGCGGCCCACCAAGCGCGAGCGTCGCGAGACCGACCGTCTCATGGGCCGAGACGAGCACTGAACGAAAGCCGGCGACCGCTGGTCAGATCATGGCCACCGGGCTGAGTTGGCCCGCCAGATAGCGTGCCCTGCACTCGCCGCGGCGGAGCTTTCCGCTGCTGGTCTTGGGGATTCGCCCCGGCTCGAGGAGCAGTACCGCACCGGGCATCACCTCGTGGGTGGACGCGACCGCGGTGCGGATGCGCCGGGCCAGGGCGAACAGTTCGATCGGCTCGCGTCCGTCGACCGTGCCGAGTTCGGCGGCAACGACCAGGTCTTCGCGCAGCCCGTCGTCGTGCCCGAACGCCGTCACGTGACCCGGCCTGACCTCGGGCGCGCATGCCTGCACCGTCGCCTCGATGTCGGCGGGATAGTGATTGCGTCCGTCGACCACGATGACGTCCTTGCGGCGGCCCGCGATGTAGAGCTGGCCCTCGTGCTGGAAGCCGAGATCGCCGGTGCGCAGCCAGCGGGCAGTGCTTCCCGGCAGCGTGGCGCAGAATATCTCCGCCGTGGCATCCGGTCTCCCGAAATATCCGTCGCACACATTGTCTCCGGCCACCCAGATCTCGCCGACGCGTCCAGCGGGCAGCGCGGTTCCGAGCACCGGATCGACGATCCGCAGCTGTTGTCCAGCGGGGGCGCCGCACCCGACCAGTGGCACACCGTCCACGGATCCCGCCGCGTCCTCGGACAGCGCGACCGCGCGGCCTTCGGACAGTGCGGCGCGGTCGAAACGGTGCCATACCGGGTTCTCGTGCTGGTCGCAGACGGTGACCGTCAGGGTGGCCTCGGCCAAGCCGAAGCCGGGAGTGTGCGCGTGATGGCGAAAACCGTAAGGGGCGAAGGTCTCGGTGAACTCCTGCAAGGCGTCGGCGCGGACCGGCTCCGAGCCGTTGAGCACGATGTCCAGTCCGGACAGGTCCAGCCCGGCCCGCTCGGCGGGGGTGGTGCCGGACACCGCGAGTTTCAGGCCGAAATTGGGACACCCCGTGGTACCGGCGCGGTAGTCGGCGATCGCGCGCAGCCAGCGGACGGGGCGCTTCACGAACTCGGCGGGCGCCAGCGTGATGCCGTGCACGCCCAGGAAGAGTGGCAGCGAAAGGCCGAGGATCAGACCCATGTCGTGGAAGAACGGCAGCCAGGTCACGACGGGCCGATCGTCCGCGACCGACACGGCGTGCCCGAGTTGCGTCAACGCCGTGGCGAGATTGTCGTGCGTGACCCGGACGCCCGCGGGAGACTTCGTCGATCCGGAGGTGTACTGCAAATAGGCCAGCTCGTCGCACACCGGATCGATCACCGGTGCGGCCGACGGCGTGGCGGGACGAATGCCGGGTGCGACGAAGCGTGTCTCGAGTGACCCCGCGCGGCGTGCCGTCGGGTCGGCCACGCTCGCCGACGCCATCGCGGTAGGCGCGCCGGACCTGATTCCCTCGACTGAACCCCATTCCGGCACAGCCGGGTTCGCGGACATGGTGAGTACTCGGCCCAACGCGGTGCCCAAGATCGGCGCGGTGATCTCGTCGTGAGCGGAGAGCAGGCTGAGCGAGGGCCTGGCATCGGCCAGGACGGCGTGCAGGCGTTCGCGGTTGCGTGCGCCCGCGGCCGGGAACAGCGGCACCGCGACTCGATTGCTGTACAGGCAGGCGAGAAACGCCACCGCGTAGTCGATGCCGTGGGCGCAGAGGATGCCCACGCGGTCGCCGGGGGCGCTTTCCTGCCGCAGTCGTGCGGCCAGCGCGCCCGACGCGGCATGCAGGCGCGCGTAGGTCAGCGTGACGGGCTTGCGTTCCTGGACACGGAACCGCAGCTCGGTGAAGGCGGGCCCGTCCGGGCGGGTGGCGGCCCACGCGGCCACCGAAGTCGCGAGACCATTTCCCGCCGGGTGGTCGCCGCGGCTCACGAGGTCTCTCCGGTGTTCGCGGCGACCCGATCCAGCAGGGCGGCGCCGAGGGCGGTGATGGTGGGGTGTTTGAACAACTCCGCCGTCGCGATCCGGACGCGTAGCCGCGCTTCCAGGTTTCGGCGCATCTCGATCGCGAGCAACGAACTGAGTCCGAGGTCGTTGAAGTCGGCCCCGGCGTCGATGTGCTCGGCGGGCAGATCGAGCGTGCTCGCCAGAACGCGGCGGATGGTCGTGGTCAGCGGTTCGGCGGGCTCGGGCGTGCGCTCACTCGCCTCGGCGCGGGCGGGCCCGGGGTCGGGACGGCCGACGGGCACGAGCAGATTCGTCAAACGGATCGCGATCGGGGAAGTGTCGGTCGTCGGCGTGTGCTCCAGCGCCAGGAGGTATGGGCCGTCGTAGCGCAGGACCTGGGACAGTACGGCACTTCCGCCCGGCAAGTCGAACGCGCCGATGCCCGCTCGACGCAAATGGCTCGCGCCGCCCGCCGCCGCGGCGAGGCCGGAATCCCACAGCCCCCAGCCGACGCTCAGGATCCGTCTGCCCGGATCACGCTGCGCGAGTGCGTCCATCGCGGCGTTGGCGGCAGCGTACGCGGCCTGCCCCGGCGCACCGAGGGCGCCGGTGGCCGAGGAGAACAGCAATACGAAGTCGGTGGCGTCGGTGGCGGTGAGCTCGATCAGATTGCCCGCCGCGGTGGATTTGGGCAGGAACGTCCTGGTCAGCTGGCCCGCGGTAATCGCGTCGAACCCGGCGTCCTCCAGCACGCCCGCCGCGTGCACGACACCACGGATCATCGAGTCGGAGGCCCGGATGTCGCTGAGCGCGTTGGCCAGGTCGTCCCGGTCGGCGGCGTCGCAGCGCACCACGACGATGCGGTCCTCCAAGCCGTCGAGCAGCGCGGGCACCGGGCGAGGCGCCCTGGTCAGCACCACCACGTCGCGCGCGCCCGCGTCGAGCAACCAGCGCACGGCGACCGAGCCGAGCGTGCCCAGTCCGCCGGTGACGACGTATGTTCCGTTCGCGTCGACGCTGACGGCAGGCACGGCGCGTGGTCGCGCGGGCGTGAAGCGACGCACCGCGGTCTCGCCCGCCGACAGGCGCAGCTCGTCGGGAACGGCGCTGTCGGTGGTCGCCACCAGGCGGGTGAGCAGCGGCAGGTTCCTAGGGTCGGAATCGGCCCAGACCAGGCGCACCGTACGACCCGTCTCCAGTTGCAGCGACCGCACCAGCCCGGCGATCGCCGCGGGGACGACCGAGGCCGCCGCGGCGGGCTCATCGGGCCGCGGAAGCGGGCGGGCCGGATCCTCGTGCGGCAGTACCACCGTCACGGACGCGGTGGCGTCGTGAGCGGAGATCAGTTGCAGCAGTTCGAGGACACGACCGGCCGCCGCGGCGCTCTTGCCCGCGCTCACGCCGAAACCGCTGGGCCAGACGGCCACTACGGCGTGGTCACCGCTGCGCCCGGCCAGTACCGCGCTGACGAGCGAGCTCGCGTCGTCCGGTTCCCGCGCGATCCGCTCGGTGGGCAGCTCGGCGTCCAGCGCGCGAGCGAGCCGGACGGCGAGGTCGGAGGCGCCGACCACCACCGCGCGCCGCACGAGGGTCGCGGGTGCGTCACCGAGCCCGAGTGAACCGGGATCGCGCGACTCCCAGGACTCCTGACGGAAGGGCGCGTTTCGCGTTTCGTGTTCGGCGTGCGCCGTGCGAAGCCTGCCGAGCCCCTCCTCGTCGGTGGGGTCGGCATAGCGAATGTGTACACCGGAGAAGGCGAGACAGGGCACCCCGTGCTGGTCGGTCGCGATGACGTCGCCGATCAATCCGGTGTCGGCGCGCTCGCGGACCAGCGCGTGCACCTCGAGCACGTGGCGATTCGGTTCATGTGACAGCCAGGCCGAGTCGATGCCGATCGGCAGCGGAATCGACGTGCCGGGCAATTCGTCGAACACCGCCGCGGCGAGCACATGCAGGCAGCCGTCCAGCGTCGCGGTGCGATGCAATTCGGCGGCGTCGAACAGGCCCAGCGCCCGTCCGGTGCCCGCGGCGATGCCGCGCAGCGTGCGGAATCGCGGACCGTACTCCAGCCGTCTGCGGCGCAATTCCTGGTAGAAGACGCCGGTGGTGATGACGCGCATGTGATGTCTTGCGGCCCGGTTTGCGTCGACCACCCGCATCCATGCGACGATATCCGCGGGTGTGGGGTCACCGGCGGGCCGGGCCGAAGCCAGCGTTCCGGTGCCCGTGACCTCCGCCCGTACGCTTTCCTCCGCTCCCGGCCCGCGATAGACGACCTCGGGCAGGGCGCTGGGATCGGTCCTCTCATGTACGGCGAAGTCGGCCAGTGCGGCCGCCCCCGCCGTGTCCTTGGCGAGCCGCAGCAGCCGCCGCAGCCAGAAGACGGCGGGCACGATGTTGTCGCCCTGTACCACGTGATGAGTCAGATCCTCGGCGGCGAAGGCGGATTCGGGGACGTGCGCGCTCGCGGGTCCGGCCACCAGCAGCGGGAATTTCCGCTTGCGCCACTGCCGCGGTACGGGTGTGCCGAAGGGGCCGAGTGCGGACCAGTCGACCGGCCGCCCCTCCAGGTACAGCCCGGCCACGCCGGTGAGGAAGCCGCTCGCCTCGTCATCGCGCAGCGCCACGGCATGCGTGCCGTCGCGGAAGTCCGGGTACTCCCGCACCGCCGCGAGCAACACCGGCTGCGGGCCGATCTCCACCACGGTGGCGATGCCGTCTTCGGCCGCGCGCTCGAGCGCGGCCGCCAATTCCACCGTGCCCGCGGCATTCTCCGTCCAGTAGTCGCGGTCCATAGCGGCGGTGGTGATTTTCGCGCCGCGCCGCGCCGTCGAATACACCGGCAGGCGCGGCGTCAGGGGCGTGATCTCGGTCAACGCCGCGACGAAAGGCGCGAGCACGGTGGTGACCTGCGGGCTGTGCGCGGCGAAGTCGACCGCGAGCCTGCGCGCGAACATGTTGCGGCGGGTGGCTCGCCGCACCAGCGTGTCGATATAGCGCGGGGTGCCGGACACGACTACCGACCTCGGGCCGTTGATCGCGGCGACGGCCACTTCCGATCGCATCGGCTCCACGAGTTTGGCCGCCTCGCCCGGGGCCGCCTCCAGCACTGCCATCGCGCCGCGCCCGTCCAGATGCGCCAGCGTCGCGCTGCGCAGCACCACCACGCGCGCCGCGTCCGCGAGGGTCAGCGCGCCGCTCACCGCCGCCGCCGCGATCTCGCCGAGACTGTGGCCTGCCACCGCATCAGGGCGGATCCCCCATGCCGCCAGCAATTTCACCAGCGCCACCTGGAAGGCGAACAACGCGGGCTGCACCAGATCGGTGGCTTGCGCCGCACCCGCGGAGGTGAAACCGTGACGCGGCGTCCAGACCCGCGGCCCGCCCGCCGTCACGATCGCGTCGGTCGCCTCGGCGAGTGCGGCGGCGAAGACCGGATATCGCGCCGCCAGCGCACGGCCCATCTTCGGATGCTGGCCGCCTTGCCCGGAGAACAGGAACAACAGCCCGCCACGGCGGCGGTTCGCCACGGGGCCCAGCGCCGCGTCGGCGTCGCCGTGGCCGAGCGTGCGCAACCGGTGCACCGCGTCGGCGTGATCGTGCGCGAGGATCGCGGCCCGGGTCGGCTCCGGCACCGCTCGCGCCGCCGCTGCGACCGATTCGGGCAAGGAGGGCCCTGTTCGGTCGAATTCATCGGCCAGCCGCAGCGCGCGGTCGCGCAGTTCCTCCTCGTCACGTGCGGTGAGCGGCAGCAGTATCGGGAAGTGCGCATCGTGTTCGGCCCGCGCTCGCGTGGCGCCGCGGAGCACGAGATGCGCGATCGTGCCGCCGAATCCGAACGAGCTGATGCCCGCCACGCGTTCCGTCGCGTCCACCCCGCTCCAGTCCACCGGCTCGGTGGGCACGCGCAGGCCGCGCTCGGCCAAGTGCAGCAGCGGATGCTCGGTGTGCACGTTGATCGTCGGGGCGATCACCCCGTGGTGGACGGACAGCGCGGTCTTCACCATCCCGGTGACTCCGGCGGCGGCCTCCAGATGCCCGATGTTGGACTTCACCGAACCGATCCAGATCGGGTCGTCCGCGCCGGGCCCGAGCGCGGCGGCGAGCGCGCCGACCTCCACCGCGTCACCCAAAGGCGTTCCGGTGCCGTGGCATTCGATGTACCCCGCGCTGCTGGGCGGGCGCCCGGCTCGCGACCACGCGGCCCGCAACGTCTCCTGCTGTGCGCGGCCGTTCGGCGCGTACAGGCCGTTGGAGCGGCCGTCCGATCCGACGGCGGTTCCGACGATCTCCGCGTACACCCGGTTGCCCTCGCGTACCGCGTCCGCGCTGCGCTGCAGAATCACCACGGCGCAGCCGTCGCCGCGGGTGTAACCGTCCGCGGCGACGTCGAACGGCGTCGAGCGTCCGCCGGGCGACAGGAAGCCGCCCTCGGCCAGGTAGTTCGAGGTGTGTTCCAGCAAGACGAGATTGACGCCGCCCACGATGGCGAACGGGACGGCGCCGTCGGCGAGCAGCCGGACCGCGAGGTCGACCGCGGCGAGCGAGGACGAGCATGCGCTGTCGAGTACCAGACTCGGCCCGTGCAGGTCGAGCACGTACGACAACCGGTTGGCGATGATGCTGAGCGCCGACCCGGTCACCGCGTAGGGCGCGTCGTGACCCGCGCGGCCGAGCACCGCGATGCCGTGGTCGTACCCCGACGCGCCGAAGACGACGGCCGCGCCGGAACCCCGCGTGCGATAGCCGATCCCGGCGTCGTCGAGCGCCTCGACCGCGACTTCCAGCGCGAGCCGCTGCTGCGGATCCATCAGCGCGGCCTCGCGGTCGGAGATGGCGAACCAGTCGTTGTCGAAGGACTCGACATCCGCGAGGTACCCGCCGCGCCGCGAGCCCAGCCGCCCGGCGGGCGGGGCGGACGTGGCGTCCCGGCCCTCGAGCAACAGCTGCCAGAACTCGGCGACGCTCGCCGCCCCGGGCAGTCGGCAGCCGATGCCGATGATGGAGACGGGTGGATGCGAGCCGACGGAATCAGTGGCCGCGCTGCTCATCGCATCGCGAGATACTCGACAAGCTGTTCGATGTCCGGATGGTCGTAGAGCGCGGTCAGCGGAACTTCGACTCCCATGGCGTCCTCGAGATAGGCGGTCAGCCTCGCGAGCTGAGTGGAACCGAGGCCGAGATCGGTGAATGGCGAGCTGGTCGACACCGAGGCGGCGTCGACACCTAGTAGATCCGCTACGGCAAGGACGGCGGCACAAGTGAGTGCGGTGCGTCGGCTATTGCCGAGCGAACCGTCGTGTTCCGGTGCACCACTGTGCCCGTCCGGAAGACCGGGCCGCATCGCGTCCTCCCTCCCCGTCTCCCCGGCTGCTGTCACCGCTCGAGAACGGTACCCCCGCGATTATGCCGCAGAAACCGCCCGGAGCAACGTCGCATATCCGCTGCCTGCCCGGCTCTTTCGCGAACCGGCGTGATCACATACCGTGGCACCGTGACCGAACCGGACAGCGGTGCCGCCACCCGTGCCGAGCGCACGCCGACTCTGCCCACCCTGCTGCGCTGCTGCGCCGCCCTGGCGGCCACGCCGGGCCGGTTGTTGCGGCCGCGCCGCCCCGACACCGCCCTGCTGGCGAACCTCGAAGCGCTGCCGCCGCCCGCCGCGAGCGCCACGGTCCGGCTGACCGTGCTCACCCAGGCCACCATGTCGGCGCCGACCACGATCGTGGCCGAGGGCGTGCGCAGCCTGCGGGAGATGCGGCTGTCGATGGCGGCGTTCCTGGTCGAGCATCCGAAGGCGCGGTTCCTGGTCGACCCGGCCCTGTGTGCGGGCGTGCACGAGCGCGTGCTGCCCGAATTGCCGTTCCCGGTGCCGCTGCTCGTCGCGCCGGACAAGCCGGTGCTCGGGCTGTCCGACGCGCTCGCCGCGCACGATGTCGCGGGCGAGGACATCGATTTCGTGGTGCCGACCCATCTGCACTGGGATCACGTCTCCGGCCTGCTGGAGCTGCCCGCCTCGGTCGAGATCCGATTGCCCGGAGTCGAGTACGACTGGGCGATGGGCGGCCCGCACGCACCGGCCGGTGTGGCGCGCGGACCGCTGCGTGGGCGCAGTTTCGACCGCTTCGAGCTGGACGGACCGCCCGTGCTGACCTTCCCGCGCAGCAAGGACCTGTTCGGCGACGGCTCCGTGCTGCTGGTCGATCTCGCGGGCCACACGCCGGGCAGCATCGGCGTATTGCTCGCGGTGGACGACGGCAGCCGCGTGCTGTTCGCCGGCGACGCCGTCTGGAGCAAGTTGCAGGTCGATCTGCTGCGGGAGAAGGCGCCCATGCCGGGCAAGCTGTTCGACGCCGACCGGGACGCCGCCTTCACCACGATCCATCGCCTGCACGCGCTGCCCGACGGCATCGAACTCGTCGCGAGCCACGACTACGCGGCCGTCACCGCCCGCGCGGCCAAGTAAACGCGGTCAGCCGACCACCACGGTTTCGGCCAGACGGGCCGTGATCAGCTCCTCGGCCTCGGTGACCATCCGGCCGATCAGCTCGGCGCAGGTCGGGATGTCGTGGATCAGGCCCTGGCACAGGCCGACCGACCAGATGCCCGCGTCCAGGTCGCCCTCCTCGAACACCCGGCGGCCGCGCGCTCCCGCCACCAGGTCCCGCACGTCGTCGAAGGTGCCGCCGGACTTCTCGATCTCGACGACCTTGCGGCTGATCTCGTTGTCCGCCACCCGCGCCGTGTTGCGCATGGTGCGGAAGATGAGCTGGGTGTCGCGCTCGGAGTTCGCGACGATCTTCTCCTTGACCTTCTGATCGATCGAGGACTCCTGCGTGCACAGGAACCGGGTGCCCATGTTGACGCCGTCCGCGCCGAGGGCGAGCGCGGCGACCAGGCCGCGGGCGTCGGCGATGCCGCCGGAGGCGATCATCGGGATGCTCAGCTCCCGTGCGGCGGCCGGGATGAGCACCAGGCCGGGGACGTCGTCCTCACCGGGGTGGCCCGCGCATTCGAAGCCATCGATGCTCACTCCGTCCACGCCGATCCGCTCGGCCTTCAGCGCGTGCCGCACGCTGGTGCACTTGTGCAGCACCTTGATGCCCGCGTCCTTGTAGTACGGCAGGAACGGTTCGGGGTTGCTGCCTGCCGTTTCGACGATCCCGACGCCGCTGTCGATGATCGCCCGCACGTATTCCGCGTACGGCGGCGGATTGATCGACGGCAGGATGGTGACGTTCACGCCGAACGGCTTGTCGGTGAGTTCTCTGGTGCGCTCGATCTCGCGGAGCAGGTCGTCCGGGGTCGGCTGGGTCAGCGCCGTGATGAAGCCGAGCCCGCCCGCGTTGGCGACGGCCGCGACGAGTTCGGCCCGCCCGACCCACATCATGCCGCCCTGCACGATCGGGTGTTCCACCCCGAACTTCTCGGTGAACCTGGTCCGCAGCATTGCGCTTCTCCTATGTCTCGCGCGGGCGTGCCGGTTCGCCCGTTCGGGTCGATGGTGACACGAGAATCGGCCCGTCTTCAACTCACAAGTGAGCCGAGGTTCGCATATTTGACGATCTTCATCGCTGCCGTTTCCGCTTCGCAACCGTTCGGTGGGAGGTCAAATGGCCTGCTAGAAGAGTTCAAGCCGAACCGGGTCCCAGCTCCGGGCTGATTAACCCGGATTCATTCCGCAATCTCTTGCCGGGCGTTTAAGTTAGTTGATATTCTGCACGCGATTCAGCCCGTCGCCGCCGTCGGACCACCCGGCGGGCCGATGACGGTCCGAGAGGAGTTCGTGGCAATGACCACCGGGGCAGCAGCGCTCGACGAGCCGATCAGGTCGCGGCGTAATCACTGGAACAACCAGATCGCCGTGCACGCGCAGATGCGCCCGGACGCGGTCGCGATCCGGTTCCGTGGCGTGGACACGACCTGGCGGCAGTTGCACGAGCGGTCGCTGAAGTTCGCCGACGGACTGGCGCGCCGGGGCGTCGGGTTCGGCGACCGGGTGCTGATCCTGGCGCTGAATTACCCGGAATACCTCGAGGCCGTGTTCGGCATCAACGCGCTGGGCGCGATCGCGGTCCCGGTCAACTTCCGGCTCACGCCGCCGGAGGTCGCCTATATCGTCGGCGACAGCGGGGCCAAGGCGGTCGTCACCGATACCGTGCTGCGGCCGCTGGCCGCCGCCGTGCGAGCGCAGGCGCCCGCCCTGGAGACCCTCGTGGTGATCGGCGGCGCGTCCGAGGACGGCGTGATCGGCTACGACGACCTGATCGCCGAATCGGGTGAGTCGCACACCCCGCTGGACATCCCCGAGGACACCCCCAGCCTCATCATGTACACCTCGGGCACCACCGGCAGCCCGAAGGGCGCGGTGCTGACCCACGCGAATATGAACGCGCAGGCGCTGACCTGCATCCGAGCGCTGGCGCTGGAACCCGACTCGATCGGGCTGTGCACCTCGCCGCTGTTCCACATCGCCGGTCTCGGTAGCCTCGCGCCCGCCTTCCTGCTGGGCTCGAAGACGGTGCTGCATCCGCTCGGCGCCTTCGACGCCGGTGAGTTCCTGGACGCGCTGGAGCGCGAGCAGGCCACCTCCGCGTTCTGCGTGCCCGCGCAGTGGCAGCTGGTCTGCGACCATCCGACGGTGAAGGATCGCAAGCTCGCGCTCGAGGTGCTCAGCTGGGGCGCCGCGCCCGCCTCCGACACCGTGCTGCGCGCGATGGCCGAGTGCTTCCCGAACTCGTTCAACGTCGCGGTGTTCGGCCAGACGGAGATGTCGCCGATCACCTGCGTGCTGGAGGGCAAGGACGCCATCCGCAAGCTCGGCTCGGTCGGCAAGGTGATCCCCACCATCCAGGCGCGCATCGTCGACGACGAGATGAACGACGTCGCGCCCGGCGAAGTGGGCGAGATCGTCTATCGCGGTCCCACGCTCATGCAGGGCTACTGGAACAAGCCGGAAGCCACCGCCGAGGCCTTCGCGGGCGGCTGGTTCCACTCCGGCGACCTGGTCCGCCAGGACGAAGAGGGCTTCGTCTACGTGGTGGACCGCAAGAAGGACATGATCATCTCCGGTGGCGAGAACATCTACTGCGCCGAGGTGGAGAACGTCCTGTTCGCCCACCCGAAGATCCGGGAGGCCGCGGTGGTGGGCCGCACGCACGAGAAGTGGGGTGAGGTGCCGGTCGCGGTGGTCGCCCTGCACAACCCGGACGACGAGCTGACCTTGGCCGAGTTGGAGCCGTTCCTCAACGAGAACCTCGCGCGCTACAAGCACCCCAAGGAGCTGGTGCTGCTTGCCGAGCTGCCGCGCAATGCGAGCGGCAAGGTGGTCAAAGTCCAGTTGCGCAAGGACTATTCGTCCTGAGCGTGCGGTGCGTTCGGTTTCACGTGAATCGGACAATGCACGCGGGCGCGGATGCGTAAGGTCGTCACATGGCGATCCGACGCATCCGCGCCGCTGTGCTGGCGCTGCACTGGCAGGTGAATGTCATTCGGCCGGAGGGGTTCTTCGGTCCCATGCTGGCCGCGCCCGTGGCGGCTTCTGGCGTCGTGGCGCGGGCGACGGACTTCCACGCCGCGGCGCTCGCGGCGCGGCTGCCGGTGGTCTTCACCCGGTTCACCATTCCGATCGGCGAAGGAGAACTGGTGCGCAACACCGGATTCATGCGCTCGGTCGGCGCGGCGCAGACCGAGTTCCGGCCGGAATCACCGGGCGCCGCGATCATTCCGGAGATGGCGGCGCAGCCGACGGAAGTCTTCGACAACCAGAAACTCTCCGGCCTGGCGGGCAGCAAACTGCCGGAATGGTTGGCCGATCAAGGGATCGAGACGCTCTTCGTCACTGGCGTCGCCACCAACCTGACCGTCGAGCAGACCGCACGGCACGGCACCGATCTCGGCTTCACCGTGCACCCGGTAGCCGACTGCGTGGCCGCCGCCACCCCGGAAGCGCACGAAGCCGCTTTGGCCAACCTCGAACTCGTCACCGCGGGCAGTGTGCGCGCCGCGGATGCGCTGGAACTGATCAGCGGCTGAGCATCGCCGCGGAGGAAATGGCTTCTCGGCCCACGCGGAAGGCCGGTCACCCACTCCGTCCGGCCAACCCTGGACCGATGAGGCGGACCACCTGCTGGTACGCCTCCTCGGCCGAGAGCGGTGGGTGTCCTTCCGCGATCGCGCCGAGCAGGCCGACGACACCCCAGGACAGGAACGTCACGGTGGTCGCGAACTCGTCTTCCGGCATCGTCAGCCGGTCGCGCAGCCGCTCGGCGAGGATCTGCGCGACCATCACCCGCGTGGTGCGCAATAGCACGGTGCCGCTCTTGCGGCCGAGCAGCGCCCGGTAGATCTCCGGGTGACCGGCGGCCAGCTCGAACAGCGTGCGCACCGGCGCGAGCGGTTCGGGAGCGTCCGCGTCGGTCTCGGCCGCGGTCATGGCCGCGCGCAGGTAGTCGGTGCTGCTGCGCAGCAGCAGATCGTCTTTGTCCCGGTAGTGGGTGTAGAACGTCGACCGCCCGACGTCCGCGCGCTCGAGGATGTCGCGGACGGTGATCCGGTCGTAGGCGCCTTCGACCATGAGTTCGATCAGCGCTCGGTGCAGCGAGGCCCTGGTGCGCCGGACCCGGCGATCGGCGCTGTCCTGTTCTTCCGGCACGGTGCCTCCCGGACAAATGTCTCGTACGCGTCCGATTACGGACGGTTTCCGTGGCATTGATCCTGGTCGGCACGGCCATATCGGCAGATCCTGAACTCATGTCCGGAAACGAACACCAGTCTGCCACCGATAGCCACCCCGACGTCGGCGTGCTGCTCACCCAACCGCGCCGCTACCGTGCCCTCAAAGCCGCGCTTCTACTCGGCCGGGCGAACCGCCTGAACGCCCGGCTCGCCGAGTTGGCTCGTCCCGCCGCCGGCGCCGAGGTCGTCGATGTCGGTTGCGGTCCGGGCGACCTCGCTCGCGTGCTCGCTCGCCGCGTCGGCCGGGTCACCGGCGTCGATCCGTCGCCGCAGATGATCGACTACGCGACCGCGCGCTCACATGACCTGGCCAATTGCCGGTTCGAAGTCGGGACGGCACAGGATCTTCCGCTGCCCGACGCGTCCGCCGATCTCGTGACCTCGACCTTCGCGATGCATCACATCCCCGCGTCGCACCGTGCCGACGCCATCGCGCAGATGTTCCGGGTATTGCGCCCGGGCGGCCGGCTGCTGCTCGCCGACACGCTGCCGACCGATCCGTTGCTCTCCACCGTGGTGCGCGTCATGGCGAGATTCGCGGCGCACCGCACCCACGATGCCGATCACGACCACGGTGATCCACTGGCGGGCATCGATATCCGCCGGTATCGAGACGACCTGCGCGCGAACGGTTTCGAAAGTGTCGAATTCGTCGCGGTCCGCCCCGCAACCGCCGTGCTGCTGGCGAACAAACCAGGCGAGACCGCCGCTTAGATCAGGTCCTTCTTCGCCAGCCAGCGCATGGCGCCCCAGCCGCAGAACACCGGAAGCCAGCAGGTGAGTACGCGGTAGAGCAGCACCGAGGGCACCGCGATGTTCGCGGGCAGGCCGAAGGCGGCCAGACCACCGATCAGCGCCGCCTCGACCGCGCCGACACCGCCCGGGGTCGGCGCGGCCGCGGCCAGCGTGCCGCCGATCATGGTGACGATCGTGACGGTGATGAAGGTGGTGCCGCCGCCGAACGCCTGCACGCTGGCCCACAGCGCGCCCGCCATACCGACGGTGAGCGCCGCGCATCCGCCGATGATCACCGCGGAACGTTTGGGATCGCGGGCCAGGTCGGCGAGTTCGCCGATGACCTCCTGCAACTGCGGCCGCACCGCGTCGTTCAGCCAGCGGCGCAGTTTCGGCACGAACATGAACGCGCCGACGATCCCGACGCCCACGCCGGCGAGCAGATACAGCACCGTGGCGTGCGGGACGAAATGCGACAGGTCCGTCGAGGTGCCCGCCAGGATGCTGAACGCGAGCAGCAGGCCGACATGCGTGATCACCTGCACCGCCTGTTGCAGCGCGACCGCGGCGGTGGCGCGCACCGTGCCGATACCTGACTTCTGCAGAAACCGCACGCTCAACGCGAGTCCGCCGACGCCTGCGGGGGTGGTGGTCGCGGCGAAAGTATTGGCGACCTGCATGATGAGCAGATTCCGGATGTTCACCGCGCCGAACGCACAGGCCCACAGCGCCGCCGCCGCGCCGACGTAGGTCAGGGCGGAGACGAGCAGGCCGAGCAGCGCCCACCACCAGTTCGCCGTGCGCAGCTGGGTGAAGAAGGTCGGCACGGCGCTGATGAACGGGTAGGCGACGTACACCAGCCCGATCAGCAGGACCAACTGGATGATCTGGTTGCGGGAGAACCGGGTGATCTGCTCGGCTTCGATCCGGTCCTGACCGGTCTGTTTGCGCACCTCGTCGCGGGCGTCGGACAGCGCGGTCTTCCATTCCGGGACCGCTTTGCGGATGCCGGTCGGGATGGCCGACTTGGTCAACCGGCCCGCCGCGGCGAGTACCCGCGCCTCACCCAGGGTTTCGATCGCCGCGCGCACGGCGGGCTCCTTGCCGAACGTCGCGGTGGTCGTCACCAGCAACTGGGCGATGTCGGATTGCAGTTGCGCGTCCGACGCTCCGTATTCGGCGTTGCCGAAGCCGCCGAACAGTGTGACGCCGTCGGCCACACGGATGTCGACCGGCCGCAGGTCGCCGTGTGAGATCTGCTTCTGTTGCAGAGTGTCCAGCGCTCGCCACACTCCGGGCAGCACTTCGGCGGACTGTTCGGTGATCGCCGTGCCGCACGGCTGCGTGTGCGCGTACAACATCCAGCCACGCGACAGCGCGGCGACCGCGACGGGGGTGCCGCTGCCGAGCCCCAGGTCGGCGACGGCGATCGCCATGAGCGCGCGATGCTCGACCGCACGGTGCATGGAACCGTGGATGGCCGCGGTTTCGCTGGAGCGGAAGGTCAGCCAGCGCCACAGCTGGCGCAGCGCGCCGAAACTGCGCTGGTTCTTGCCGAACATCTCGACGAGCAGCTCGCGTTCCGGCCCTTCGATGGCGGCGGCGAGCACCAACGGACCGCGGCCCGCCGGATGCACCACGGTGAACCCGGTGACCGTGTGACCACGATTGGCGAGCACCCGCACGGCCGCGTCGAGCGGGACCTCCAGCGCGGGCGTGCCCACCACGAGCACGATCACCGCGCCGACCAGCCAGCCGACCGCGAGCCCGAACATCGCCCGGGCGGGCACCACGGTGCTGACCGCGAGGTGGATCGGCGCGAACGCCAGCAGCAGGAACCACAACCACCGCCGCGGGCGGGTGGGCAGCCACGGACTGGCGACGGTGAGCATGGCGGCGATCATCGCGATCCAGCGCGGATCGTCGAGGAACTGGGACAGGAAGGTGTCCAACCGGTCCGGCACCTGCAGATGCCATTTCGGCGCGGAGAGGCCGGTGCCGGTGATGGACAACAGCAATCCCGCTACCGCCCCGGCAGCGGCGTAGCCGGCGAGCAGCTTCCACTGCCTGCCGATGATCAGCTCGATCAGGATCGCGAACGGCAGCGCGAGAATCGCCATGCCGTAGACCAGGTACACCAGGTTCGACTGGTCCGGGTTGAGGAAACCGACGATGTTGGAGACCGAGCGTTCCAGGGCCAGCCATTCCGGGCGGGTGATCAGTGAGGCCGCGATCACGACTGCCACCCACAGTGTTGCGAGGACGACCCGGATGATGTCGCTCGTGCGCCGGATCAGCGGCTGTAGCAGGCTCCCCGTGACCGGGATCTCCCGCCCGTCCACTCGCATGCTCGCCCGCCTCTCCGGGTATTCAGGCCGTACTGGTTGGAGCCGCGAGACCCGCGTTCAGGTCCTGCGTCGAGTGCCGCTCCCCTTTTCTGGGCGTACCCGGTGAGTTACCCATGTGCGTACGAAGTCTGTTGTTACGTTCGCTGCACGATACCGGCTGGTGTGGACGATCCGGCTCGCGGAACCCCGCCGCTGTCTCCGCTCGGTTGTGCAGTGTGCCGGACATCACTCACGCTCGAGGTTGATCTTCACATCGGTGTCAAGTTTCAGCATGAGGGCATGGACAACGAACTCTTCGAGTACAGCCCGATCGTCGATCGTCCGCCGTTGCGGTGGCCCGGCGGTGCCAGGGTGGCGTTCTATGTCGGACTCAATGTCGAGCACTATCGGGTGGACCGGCCGTCCACGAGCATCTTTCCCGGTACTGCCGGGCTCGCGCCGGATCCGCTGAACTACGGCTGGCGTGATTACGGACCGCGGGTGGGCATCTGGCGGGTGATCGAGGTGCTCGACCGGCACGGTATCCGGGCCAGCGCGTTGCTGAATTCCGATGTCGCCGAGCGGTATCCGCAGATCATCGCGGCGGGTGTACGGCGGGACTGGGCGTGGCTCGCGCACGGGAAGAACAACTCGATCTTCCAGCCGGACGTTCCGGCGGAGGAGGAGGGCGCCTACCTCGCCGATGTGGTCGCGACCATCGAGCGCGCGACCGGACGCAGGCCGCGCGGCTGGATGGGGCCCGCGCTCACCGAGTCCTTCCGCACCCCGTCGCTGCTGGCCGAACTCGGCCTCGGCTACGTCCTCGACTGGACCAACGACGACCAGCCCTATCCCCTGTCGGTACCCGGCGTGCTCAGTGTCCCTTACTCGGTGGAACTCAACGACAACACACTGTTCCTCGGCAAAGCCACCAGCGGACCGGATTTCGTGCGCATGGTCCGCGATCAGTTCGACCAGCTCTACGCCGAGTCGGCCGACAGCGGGCGGGTCATGGCGCTGGCCCTGCACCCCTTCGTGATCGGGCAGGCTTTCCGGATCAAATACCTGGACGAAGCACTCGCATACGTGTCGGGCCACCCGAGAGTGTGGCTGACCACCAGCGACGAGATCGCCGCCCACTACTCGAGCGCGTCGGTGCTTGCCGAACCCGCGCGAGCCGATGACGATCGGGTCAGGTAAACCGATCTGCGAGAGGCAGCGATGGCAGCGCAGGAACAGACACAGGACCAGGACCTCACCGGAAAGACGGTGGTGGTGACCGGCGCGAGCTCGGGCATCGGCGCCGCAGCGGCGCAGCGGCTCGCGGCTCGCGGCGCCACCGTCGCCGTCGTCGGCCGATCACCGGAGCGCACCGCCGAGGTGGCGGCGAAGGCGGGCGCGCAGCCGTTCGTCGCCGACTTCGCCCGGCTCGACGACGTGCGCAAGCTGGCCGACCAACTGCTCGACCGGTACCCGACGATCGACGTGCTGGCCAACAACGCGGGCGGCGCGTGGCCCAAGCGGACGGTCACCGACGACGGCAACGAACTCACCTTCCAGGTCAATCACCTGTCCCCGTTCCTGCTGACCAACCTGCTGCTGGAGCGTTTGACCCGTTCGCGGGCCCGGGTGGTGAACACCGCGAGCACGACCTACCGGATGGCGAAGCTGGACTTGGACACGGCCAACGCGCCGACCGGCTCGTTCAACCAGCTCGGCGCGTACGGCGCGTCCAAACTGGCGAACATCTTGTTCACCAGGGAACTGGCCCGCCGCACCGAGGGCACCGGCATCACCACCGCGGCCTTCCACCCCGGTGTGGTCGCGACCCATGTCTACGACAACGCGCCGCTCGGCTTCGGCTGGTTCGTCCGGTCTCCGCTGGCGCGCCCGTTCTTCATCCAGCCGGACAAGGGCGCCGAGCCGCTGGTGCATTTGGCCACGACCGCCGACGGTGCGGCGATCAACGGCCAGTACTTCCATCGTTTCCGACTGGAGCCGCCGCGCAACAAGCAGGCGGTCGACGCCGATCTCGCGGGACGGCTCTGGACGCTGTCCGAGCGGGCCACCGGGCTCACGTCGACCGAATAGTCAGGCGGTCACGGTTCTGTGAGCCGGAGTGAGGAGCCCGCTGCCCGCTCCGGCTCGACACCGACCCCGTACACCCCACCGGACACCGCGCCCGCGTCCAGCTCGACGATCGCCCGCGCGACTTGCTCGGTGGGGACCAGGGCCGGAAAAGTGGTCGGGGCGATCGCGTTCGCGCGCACCCCGAACTCGGCGAACTCGGCGGCGATATTCCGGGTCAGCTGGTTGAGCGCGGCTTTCGACGCGGAGTACAGCGTCTGTGCCGGGTAGACCTCCGAGCCGGAGATGCTCGAGACATTGACGATGTTGCGGTTGCGCGCGCGATTCTCGGGTCCCGCGTGCAACCAGCATCGTTGTGCCAGCCGCGCCGAAAGACGCAGGGGTACCGCTACGTTCAGCGCGAAGTGCGGATCGAAGTCGTCCAGCGCTGCGTCGCCGTCGACGATGCCGCCCGGATGCAGCCGGACGTGCGCCGCGTTGTTCACCAGCAGGTCGACTCCGCCGAACCGGGCCAGCGCCAGATCGACCACCCGTTCCACTTCACCCGGCTCGGTCAGATCCGACCGCACCACGAACACACGGGAATCGTTCTCGGGCACGGTCGCGTTCGGCGCCAGCGGATCGATGTACCACTCCAGCTGCGACGGCACCGCGGGTGTGCGCGTGCGGCACACGGCGACGATGTCGTAGTCGCGGTAGTAGGCCTGGCAGAACGCGTCGCCCAGCGTGCCGCTCGCACCGGTGAGCAGGCAGACGCGGCGTTCACCAGTGGACAATCTTGTCTCCTCCCCAGCGCCGTTCGGCGTCCGCCTTGGTGCGGTGCACCCACATCACCACGCTGTTGCGGTCGTTGACGTTGTTGCCCGCGAACGTGTGCCAGGTGCGCGGGGTGACCTCGAACAGCAGCAGCGAATTGTCCAGCGGCGGGACGAGGGACACGCACGGCAGCGCGGCTCCCTGGGCGACGTGGTCGTACAGCGCGGTCTCGCCGCCGTCGCCCGGCTGCCATCCCGGATTGCCCAGATAGAACAGCACCGCGACGCCGCGCACGGTCTCGCGCGCGACGACGCCGGGCGCGCGTGCCCCAGTTTTGGTGTGCACGGTGGCGTCGGGCAGGCGTACTTCGCCGGGACCGGGCGGCTGGCCGGGGAACCAGGCCGGGTTGAGATCGTTGTGCGGCCAGCCGAACGGGCTGCCCGGCCCGTGGTGGTGCACCGATCCTTCGACGTCGCCGGTCGGTTCGACACCCCCGAGCCGGGCGACCAGGTCGTGCCACTCGCGTGAGGTGAACACCGCGAGCGGGCCGTCGCGTAGGTCCCCCAGCCGAATTCCGTCGGCGCTGTAGCCGTCTGCGACCGGGGCGACCAGGTCGGGGCGCTCGCCGCGAACCCGCTCCAGTTGCTCGGTCAACCGCTGATAGAACTCGGGAACGAAGACATCGCGGGCGTACACGTGCGGAAAGGGCCTGCTGCGCCGGATCCAGCGTCGGTGGGCGAACAACTCTGCGAACCACTGCGGAACCGGCGGTGTCGCGAGCTCCGGCTCGGTTGTCACCATTACTCCCTCCCGGTCGAACCTCCGTGATCATATTGCCCGTACCCGGAACACGCGGGCCGGTCGCGGCCCTGCGAGGATCACGCGAATGAACCGGGATCTGCGTGTGTGTTTCGTCGGGGATTCGTTCGTCGCCGGTGTCGGCGACCCGGATTTCCGGGGGTGGGTGGGCAGGCTCGCGTCCGCGGCACATGCGGAAGGGATTCCGCTGACGGCCTACAACCTCGGGGTGCGCAGACAGACCTCGGCCGAGATCCTGCGGCGCTTCCGCGCCGAATGCGCGCCCCGCCTGCCGGACGGCGTGGACGCGCGGGTCGTGCTCTCCTTCGGCGTGAACGACGCCATGCACGAGAACGGCGGTTCGCGGGTCGCGCCCGACGAGTCGGTGGCCAACCTCGGCGAGTTGCTCGCGCAGGCGGGCGAGCGAGGTTGGCCGGTGCTGATGGTCGCTCCGCCGCCGATCGCCGACGACGAGCACAATGCCCGCACCGCCGCACTGGACGAGCGATTCGCGCAGGTCTGCGCCGCGGCGGAGGTGCCGTACGTGCGAGTGCACCAGCTACTGCGCGACAGCGCGGTGTGGGCCGCCGACGTGCGCGCGGGTGACGGGGCGCACCCAGGGGCCGCGGGTTACGAGGAGATGGCCGCGCTCATCGTTCCGCAGTGGCGCGCGTGGCTGTCGCGGTGACACGTCGATTTCGGATCGTATAGGGTAATCTGTCTCAGACAGAACAGGCTACTATTTCGAATTCGGCGTCACCGACCCGGCGTTGCACCGAAATCCCCTGCGCCCCAAAGTGACCGGAATTACCCGATCGACATTCCCCGCTCGGCCGCCTCTGCCCGCCGTCTCCGCGCGGGCTCCAGATCCAGCGTCGGCGAACCGCCCTTCGGCACCTCGTCCGAGACGAACGCTTCGCTCAATTCCGGTACCCAACGGACGATCTCGTCGCGATAAGGACCTTCAGTCTCCAGCTGACCGAGCACGCCAACGAGCGTGAGGAACGAGCGGGCGAACGGCGTGAAGTAGGCGGGCATGGTCAGCTGCCGGACCACATTGGTCAATCGAGGATTAGTAGTGCGCAACACTTGTCGCCGCAACCAGCGGGTGGTCAGCCGGTAGGTCTCGTGCCGGAAGGGTTCACCGCAGGGAGTGATGGCGGCGTAGAGCGCGTCGCTGTCGAGAGCGAGTTCGTTCGCCACGAAGCCGTGTCGGCGCGTGGCGTCGGCCAGATCTCCTGGCCCGCCTCGGAATATCGCTTTACAGCAGTCGAGCGTCAGTTCGCCGAAACCCGCAGGAGGCCACGGGCTGCACGCGCCGAAGTCCATGACGCCGAGCCGGCCGTCCGGCAGCACGCGGAAGTTGCCCGGATGCGGATCGGCGTACAGCAGGCCGTGGCGAGCCCAGCCGGAGGTCACGAAGCGGACCATGAGCATGCCCACCCGGTCACGCTCGGCCTGCGTGCCCGCGGCGAGGACGCGCGGTACGGGTGTGCCATCGATCCATTCGCTGATCAGCACGTCACCATGTTGCGCAACCACATTCGGCACATAGAAGTCGGGATCATCCGCGTAGGCCGCAGCGAAGGCGCGCTGATGCTCGGCTTCCGCCGCATAGTCGAGTTCCCCTGCGACCGACGCGCAGATCGCTTCGGTCACCGCCTTCACGTCCGCGCCCGGCAGGAAAACCGTGGCGAGATAGGAGATCCGGCGCAGGTGGTCCAAATCGCGGGCCACCGCCTGCCTGCCGCCGGGATACATCACCTTGACCGCGACCGGTCTGCCGTCGTGCCAGATCGCCCGGTGCACCTGCCCTAGCGAGGCCGCGGCGGCGCGTCGATCATCGAATTCGCGGAAGTGCGAATGCCATTCCGTCCCCATGCTTTCGGCTATGGCAGCGCGGACGGTGTGCGGCAGCATCGCGGGCGCGGCGTCCTGCAACCTGCTGAGCGCGATCCGGTACGGCTCGGCCACCTCCCGCGGCAGTGCCAGCTCGTAGATGGCCAGCAGTTGCCCCAGCTTCGCGGCGCAGCCTTTCAGCTCGCCGAGCACCTCGAAGATGTGCTGCGCGGTGCGGAGCTGAATGTCCCGATTGACTTCTTCGGCCGATCTGCCGAGCGCCCGCTTGCCGATGCCCGCGGCCTGCCGTCCCGCGAAGGCCACCGGCAGCGCGGCCAGTTTCGCGCCGCGAACAGCGCCGTGAACAGGCGGTATGTCGTGGGAACGCGACGCGAAGAGCCGGGATCGTTTGCCCGCGGCCCCCGGCTCGGGGCGCTCTCCGATGGGCCGGATGGTCATGACTCACCTCACAGTCGCGGGCACAAGTGTGACACAGGTGCAGTACCCGACAGTAGGGCTTAGACTGTCTGGGACGTGTTCGAAAGTAGTCGAAAGGTGACTTCGATGGGATCCCAGACGGTGGTCGCCGACGTTGCCGACGAGCTGGCGCGCCGGGTTGCCGCGGGGGAATATCAGCCGGGGGATCTCATGCCGTCGGTGCGTCAGGTCGCCGAGGAATTCGATATGAACCGCGCGACCGCGCAGCTGACGCTGGGCAGGCTGGAGTCGTACGGTTTCGTCGAAGCCCGGCGCGGCAAGGGATTCACGATCCGTGACGTCCGAGAGGCGGGCGGGGTGGACGTGTACCGCCAGCTGTTCCGCTTCTCGATTCCCATGCCGGACATCGCGATGGAGATGTTCCGCGACATCGTGGACGTCGAGCGCAATCTTGTGCTCGAGACGCTGCTCGCCTACACCGGTGGCGAACAGCGGATCGATTCGGCCGAACTGAAATCCACCATCGACGAGCTCGAATCCCTGGCGCGTCAGCAGGTTCCGGATCTGCGGCAGATGCTGGCGCTCGAGGTCGCGCTGGTGCGCAGACTGCTGACCACGCTCGGTCTCCCCATGCAGCGGGCGATCTTGAACTCGATCGGTGAGACGGTGCTCGAGGTGCCGGAGGCGGTCGAAGCGTATTTCGCGGGCGCGCCGGATCTGCACGTTCTGGTCTGGCGAGCGCTGGCCGCGGTGTGGGATTCCGGCTCGGGGCCGAGCGAGGCTCAGCTGGCGCTGTTCGAGGATCTGTTCGGCATGTACCACGAGAAGGTGATCGCGCGCTTCGAGGAATTGGTGGTCGGCATCGAGGAAAGCGCCGGCGTGAACCAGGCCGCCACCGCCTAGTCGTTTCGTACGCTGCACAGTGCGTCTGGGACGATTTGCCCCGACCATCCTCTCGTTGCGCCGAAGTGAGCTGGGCCACCGCGTTCCCTGAGCGTATCTGTCCCAGACGCTAATGGGTCGAATGGGATGAATCGGCCGCGGCTCGCGTGGGTGTTCGGGCCGCTGCGCACCGCGCCGACCACGACGAAATCGTCTCCGGCACAGGGTCTCAGCGGCGCGACCGAGTGCTTCTGGGCAGCGGGGTTCGAGTTCGGCCCGAAGTCGTGAACCGGAGATCGCACCGGCGTAGGGGTGGCCGCCGCTACGCCGGTGCGATCGTCCCGGGCTTTCGACCGGACGGATGCCGCACGGCATCGCCGTCCCGGAATCGACGCCCGGACTCAGGCCCCGCCGTTGAGCTTGTTGAGGCGCTCGCACGCCTCGACGTACTCCTGGATCAGGCGGTTGACCACATCCGCGGAACGCTCCACCCGATTCATCATGCCGACGATCTGGCCGACCGGATTGAAGTTGACGTCCTTGGCGGCCTCCGGATAACGGTGCCCGCGCTTCACGCCTTCCAACGCGACCATCATCTGCAGCGGCATCGGCAGCGGGTCGGGGGTATCGGCCCGCTCCCACGCCTCGGTCCAGTCGTTGCGCAGCATGCGGGCGGGCTTGCCGGTCCATGCGCGCGAACGCACGGTGTCGTGGCTGGTCGCGTCGATGTAGGTCTGCATCTGGGCGGGCGGCACGTTGGCTTCCTCGACAGTGAGCCACACCGAGCCGGTCCACGCGCCCGCCGCGCCCATCGCCATCGCGGCGGCCACCTGGCGGCCGTTGCCGATGCCGCCCGCGGCCAGCACGGGCAGATCGCCGACGGCATCGATGACCTGTGGCCACAGCACCATCGAGGAGACCTCGCCGCAGTGGCCGCCGCCCTCGGTGCCCTGGCAGACCACGAAGTCGAGGCCGGCGCGCTTGTGGTTGAGCGCGTGCTTGACCGAACCGCACAGCGCGCCGATCAACCGGCCGGAATCCTGCACCTGCTTGATCACGTCCTCGGGCGGGGTGCCGAGGGCGTTGGCGACCAGCTTCGCCTTCGGGTGCCGCAGAATCACCTCCACCTGCGGGCCCGCTGTGGTGGCGGTCCAGCCGAGCAGTTGGTTGTGGTGCTCGCTCTCGGGCAGCTTGGGCACGCCGTGGTCGGCGAGGATCTTCTCGGCGAAGTCGCGGTGCCCCTGCGGGACCAGTTCGGCCAGCTTGGCTTCGAGTTCCTCCGGGCTCAGTCCATCGATGCCCTTGCCCTCGTACTTGGAGGGAATCACCAGATCGACGCCGTACACGCCCTGTACGTGCTCATCCAGCCAAGCCAACTCGACCTCGAGCTGCTCGGCGGTGAAGCCGACGGCGCCGAGCACGCCGAGTCCGCCCGCATTGCTGACCGCGGCCGCCACGTCGCGGCAGTGGGTGAAGGCGAAGATAGGGAATTCGATCCCGAGCCGTTCGCAGATTTCGGTACGCATGGCGTGCTGGTCTCCCTAACTGCTCCGCCGCGAACGGCGCGGCGCAGATGTACTAGAACGAGTTGCATAAGTGGCGCTCGGTTCGGCCTGGTCGCCGCACGTCGAGTCCACCGCGAGCCGCTGATATCGCCATGAAGCGGCTGCGGCATCCTCGACTGGCCTTCGCACCATGCCTCGACAGTAACACGTTCTAGTTTTCTGCGGAATGCGATGCCGGATCAGGCGGTGGCGCGCTCCAGTTCGGCGAGCGACTCCTCCAGGTGGTCGAGCAGACGGGGCAGCTGCGGCACACTGCGACGGCAGCCGACCAGGCCGAAGTCGAGATTGCCCGCGTTGGAGGTGAGCGTGATGTTCACCGCCTGACCGTCGAACGGGATCGACAGCGGGTAACTCGCGTCGAGACGCGCGCCGTTCCAGTACATCGGCTCTCGCGGCCCGGGCACGTTCGAGATGACGATGTTGAAGGTCGGACTGGTCCACGGGATCAGCGCGGGCACGAGGTTGAGGGCGAGCGGGCTGAGCATCAGTGCCGACAACGCCATCGTCTGATTGCACGACAGCGTGCGATAGACGTCCTTGCCGTCGCGCATCGACGCGGCGACCACCTGCAGGCGCTCCAGCGCATCGGCGATGTCGGTGCCGAGGTTGCACAGCACCGCGCCGACCTTGACCCCGTTGGTCTCGTCGTCGTCCTCGGCGCGCAGCGACATCGGCACCATCGCGACCAACGGCTTGTCCGGCAGAGCGTCTCGTTCGAGCAGGTAGCGCCGCAGTGCGCCCGCCGACATGGTGAGCACCACGTCGTTGAGCGTCGAGCCGGTCGCCTTTTTCACTTGCTGCAACCGTTCCAACGGCCAGGACCGCACCACCGCACGGCGCGCGCCGCCGATCGGGACGTTGAACATGGTGCGCGGCGCCGCGAACGGCAGGGTCAGCTGCTGCCGCGACAGCGCGGTGCGCGCGGCACGCAGGACCGATACGCCGGATGTCGCGGCGGAGAACAGGTTTCGCGCCACACCATCCGTACCGGACGGCGCCCTACGCCTGCCCCGAGGCAGGTGCCACGGCACGCGCGTGACACTCGAGGACGGATCGCCGGTCAGCGTGCGCCGGAGTAGACGCTGGGCGGAAACGCCGTCGATCAACGCGTGATGCATCTTCGAATACAGTGCGAACCTGCCGTCGGCGAGGCCCTCGATCAGGTGGAACTCCCACAGCGGGCGGTGCCGGTCGAGCAGACTGCCGTGCAGGCCGGAGGCCAGCTCAACGAGCTGGTCCATGCGTCCCGGCCCGGGCACGGCCAGCCGCCGCACGTGGTAGTCGAGTTCCACGTCCTCGGCGCGCGTCCACGCCATCTGCGGAGACCCGAAGATCGTCGCGGGATGCTTGCGAAAGGCCGGATCGATGTCGGTGCTGCGTAATAGCTTGTCGTGCACTTGTGCGGCGAAGTCCGCTCCGGCGTCCTCCGGCGGCTCGAACAGCTGCAACGCTCCCACGTGCATCGGCTGTTCGCGGGATTCGGCGAGCAAGAAGACGGCATCGACCGGCGCGATGAATTCCATGATGAGTCGCCCCCTGACGACATGGTGAGGATGTTCGGAGTACGAATCGACCACGTTGTCGGCGGGCCCGCGCAGCCATGAAACCGCCGCGACACGACAAACTTACCCGGGCGCGACGGACCGCGTTCGGTGAATCACCGAACCTTCGAGGCCAGCAGGTAGGCCTGCCCGAACCGCTCGTCGGGACCCGGCTCGCGCACCATGCGAGCGATCATGGCGAACCCGGCGTCACCGAGCAGACGCACGAGACGCTTCGGCGCCCACCGGTAGGCGCGAGTCACCTTGTGGTCGAAGGCTTCCACCGCGTCGGGCTGGTCGGCCGTCTGGAAAGCCAGCAACACGTGCCCTTTGCTTGCGAGTACCCGATGGAACTCGCTCAACACGTGCGGCACGCGATCCGGTGGGAGGTGAATCAACGAATACCACGCGACTATGCCGCCGAGCGCCTCGTGGCTTATCGGTAGCTGCTCTACGGAACCTTGCGCGAAAAGTAGCTGCGGATGTTCCACGCGGGCCAGCTCCACCATTCGCGGCGAGAGATCGATCCCGAATACCTGCGCACCCAACGCAGCGAGGTGTCCGGTGATCCGTCCCGGGCCGCAGCCGACATCGGCGATCGGGCCGGAGCCGTTGCCCGCCACCGATTCCACGAAGGCGCCGAGCATCGCCCGATCGAGCACCGCACCGGCGAGGTGGTGGCGGAATAGCTCGGTGTAGAGCTCGGCGACGTCGTCGTAGGCGGCTCGGGTGACGGCCACGTCAGGGTGTTCGTCTGCGAGGTCTTCGGTCGAATCCAGCACCCGGAGCAGCGTATTACGTGCTCACTCCCCCGAATCGAATGCCAGGGCGACGGCGAGACCGTCCGCGTAGACGCGGTGCCGGGTGATCAGGCGCCGTGGCGATCACCTCTCGGGTAATTGGGCGGCAGCCTCCGGCGCGGCGGGCGCGTCCGCTCGTGCCGCTGTGTCGCGACCGCGCGCGGTTCCCAGCACGGAACCGAGGATGACCAGCGGGAAGCCGATCGCCATGCCCGCGGTCAGCGGCTCGCCGAGCGCCGTGACGCCGAGCAGGATCGCCACCGCGGGATTGATGTAGGTGATCACCGTCGCACGGGCCGGGCCGACCTCGGCGATCAGCGCGAAGAAGAACAGGAACGCTACGGCGGTGCAGATCACCGCGAGGCCGAGCACCGACCAGGCCGCGTCGGCGGTGATGCGCGACGGGCGCAGCCACCCCGCGAACGGCGCGTAGATCACCGCCGCCAGCAGCAGCGATGCGGTCACCACACCGAGCGGGGGCAGATCGGCCAGTGCGCGATTGATGACGATCGGACCGACCGCGTAGCCGACCGTGGTAAGCCCGATCGCCGCGATCGCCGCCGGATTCCCCGAATCGACATCCAAGCCGACGAGCGCGGCGACGCCCGCGAACCCGACGAGCAGGCCGACCACCCGGCTCGCGTCGAACCGGTCGTGGCCGAGCACGGTCACGATCACCACGGCGATCAGCGGCACCGCCGCGATCAGCAAGCCGACCGTCGAACTGTGCAGCGTGGTCTCGGCGTACCCGATCAGGAACCACGGCCCGGTGATCTCCACCAGGGTGTAGAGCAGCAGAGGCCGCCATCGCCGGAACACCGGCGCCAGCGCGTCGGCGTAGAGCGCGACCGGCAGGAGCAGCAAGCCACCGATCAGCGTGCGGCCGAACGCGACCACGATCGGGTCGAGATCCTCCACCGCGATGCGGATCATCGCGTACGGCACGCCCCAGATCACGCCCATCGCCAGGAAGAGGGCCCATCCGCGGCGGGTCATCGCACGACCACCGCGCGGTGCGGACGGACGGCGACCGATTCGGTGCCGGGGGGTGAGAACATGCTCCGCTCGCTTTCGACCACTGGGAGCTTATCCAGGTGATCCGATCATCCGACAGATCCACTTCCCCGCTCCGGCAAGGCCGGTTCGCTCCGGTTTCCATGTCCCGTTCGTCCTATTTGAGCGAATGATGCGCGAGTGCAACGTTGTTCGGGCTAGTCTTCGCCCGGAGCGAAGGGAAGGCATCATCGTGGTCGACGTCATCCGCCGACTGGCCCCGAGCGAGGAGATGTTCGCCGCGGGCGAGGTCTTCATCGGTTATGCGGCACGGGTATCCGGTCGGTTGGACCTGCCCGCGTTGACAGCCGCCTTCGAGGCAGTCGCCCGGGCGCATCCCATTCTGCGCGCCCGCATCGAGTCGTCCGCCGACGGCGGTCGAGTCTTCACCGTGACGGACGCGGCACCCCAGGTCTTCGTCGCCGACGGCGATACCGAATTCGCCTTCACCGGAGCGAAATTCGACCAGCGCACCGGCGTCTGTGGGCTGTGCGTGGTACGCGACGGCGACACCGCGAGCGTCACCCTCGTGATCCATCACAGCATCGCGGACGCGTTCCACGCGTTCGCCATCGTCACCGAGTTCTGGGCCGGGTATCGAGACGCGGTCGGCGGAAAGATCCCCGAGTCGCCGGTGCACGCGTTCCCCGAATCGATCGAGCATCTGCTCGCGGCGCGAGGCATCGAGAAGATGGCGCTGCCCGGAGCCGGGGCCGCTGCTACCGCGCCACAGGTACCGCAGCCGCGCGACGACGACTATCCGACGCTGCACACCACCCGATGCCGGCTCTCCCGAGAGGAGACCGCGGCGCTGGTCGCCCTCGGACATCGCGAGAACGTCACGGTGCACGGTCTGGTGTCGGCGGCGCTGTTGCGGACCGAAGCCGAGATCCGCGAGCTACCGCTCACCGGGCTGCTCTACCTGTACTCCGTCGACCTGCGGACCAGGGTGAGCCCCGAAATCTCCGCCACCGAAGGCACGAACGTCCTCGGTTTCGCCAATTACCTCTCTCCCGAATCCGCCGTCACGCTGGTGGAATCGGCCCGCGGCATCAGCGCGGCGCTGCACGCGGGCCTGGCCGCTGGCATCGTGCAACGCACGCCGTTGAGCATCCCCGACATGGCGGCGGCGCCGCGACCGGCTCTGCCCGGCGTGGTCATCGCGACCAACTGGGGCACTATCCCGCCGCTGCCCGAGCAGGGCGAGCTGCGCATCGACGACTTCCACTCCACCATGCTCGCGAAGCCGGACCTGACCGGCCGCCGTCCGCAGCAACCGGGCGGCGGCACCTGCGTCATCAGCACTTTCGCCGGACGGCTGAGTGTGGAGATCCATCATCCTGAGGAATTCACCCAGCTCCAACGTCATCGCGTCGAAGTGCTGGCCCGCAACCTTCGCGCCGTGCACGACTGATTCCGCCCGACACCGAGCGCACCCGGTTACACGTCACCGCTCGCGCGTTGGCGGGCGAATACGCCGCGGGCCGCGATCACGCCGAACGGCTGTGATCGCGGCCCTCGGGTCGATCAGTTCGACGCCTTCGCGGTCGCCGTGGTGGTCGGCGCCGCGGAGTGCGTTGTCGTCGTGGTCGATTCGGTCGTGGTGGTCGGCTTCGTCGTCTCGACCGGCGCCGCGACCGGAGCAGGCGCGGGCGTGGTGGTGGTGACCACCGGCGCCGAGGTGGTGGTCGAGGTCGGCGCCGTCGTCGTCGGCCGGTCCGTGGTGCCGGTCGTCGTAGGGGCGGCGCTGGTCGGCTTCGGTGCCGTGGTCGAGCTCTTGGCGGGTTCGGTCGTCGGAGCCGCCGAGGTGGTCTCCGCCGCCTTGTACACGGCGGCCAGGTCCGCCTCCTGCGGCTTGGACGTCGGGTCGACCTGCTTACCGGCCTGCGCCTGCTTCGCCAGATGGGTGAGCCACGCGGCCGCGTACTCCGCCGAGGTCAGCGGCTTGCCCGCGGCGGGGTCCGCGTCGTCCCAGTAGTCGAAGTGGTGACCGGTGTGATTCGGGCCCAGGGTGAGGTTGTACGGGTCGCTGAGGATGACCGGGATCGTGTTCTGGTTCGTCACGATGAGCCCGACGATCTCGTTGAGCACCTTCTGCGGCAGGTAGGCCAGCGGCGACATGTCGTTCGTGGCAATGGAGTCCGCCTGCACCGGCGCTTTCTTCTCACCCGGCTTGTACGCCGGGTCCGACACCCGCAGCAGCACCTGCAGGAAGGTCTCGTCGCTCTGCATCCAGTTAGGCTGCGACTGGATGTCCGCGAACGCCGCCATCGCGATCCGGCCGAGGACCACGGCGACGTCCTGCCCGGTCGCCGGCGTGAGCCCGTCGCGCTCGAGCGCGTCCACGTTCAACTGCCTGCCGACATTGACCACCAATTGCAGCAGGGAGATGTTCTGCGGCGCCGAGCAGGTGAGATCGCCGTCGGAGCAGAACGACGCGATCTTGCCGTTCAGCGCGCCGAAGTCACCGCTGGTGCCGCGCACCGCGCCCTGCCCGGGAACCGCGTTCGTGCCGTTCTGATATTGCTGGTCGAAGCCGTCCGGGTTGCTGAACGGGTCCTTCGATCCCGGGAACGGCCCGTCGCCCGCCGAGCGACCCGAGTCGGCGAGGATGACGACGCCGACGACGTCGGCCGGATCCACGATCCCGTACGCGCCGTCCTGGCCGGGTTCCTGATGGCCGATCTGCATCGCGACGCGGCGGACGACGTCGGCGCCCTCGCTGTAGCCGACGATCGAGAACTTGGTGTCGGGGCACGCCTGGGCGATCTCCCGCATCACCCGCTCGGTGTTCGCGACACCGGCGTTGACAGCGTCCTCGTAGGTGGACATATTCGCCGGATAGGCGATGTAGACCGCGGCGTACGCGTCCGGATCGACGTCGTCGGCCGGTGCGTTGACGACCGGATCGACCCACTCACTGCTGTGATCACCCGACAGCGCGGCGGGCAACGGGTTGCCGTTGGCATCCACCAGCATCCTGGTGGTCCCCTCCACCGGAGTGTCGTTGCGACCGGCCACCGAGATGGTGACCATGTCGCGGCATTCCGTGACAGAGGTCGTGAGCTGGGTTTCCCTGGTTTCCGGCGTCGACGTCAACGCCAACGAGGTGGCGACCACCGCCGCCACGCCCAGCACCGCCGGAGCGGCAACCGCCGAAGCGATGCGATGCCGCGCGAAGAACTCGCGAAGAGCCATGTCCTGATTTCCATTCCATACACCGACAAAGTGGACGGACAAGCCCCCCGACGGGCCATACGTCACCGAGGACGTCGTGGTAGGGGCCCTGAGCGTTACTTAGTGCCGGATGGAAGGGTTCGAACCGCGAAGCGTCCCCTCGCGCCTGATTGCTGCTTGACCTTCACGTATGCGTCAATCCTTAGCGTCGGGGCATGACGACTGTGACGCGAACCTCCCGAGCGATTCAGCTGGCCGCGCGACCGAACGGATTGCCGGCATTGCCGGACTTCCGGCTGATCGAAGAGGCGGTACCCGATCCCGCACCGGGACAAGTGCTGATCCGCAACCTGTACATGTCGCTCGATCCGGGAATGCTGATGCAAATCGGCGGATATCCCGAAATCCCGATGCCCGCCTTCGCCATCGGCGAAGTGATATCCGGTGGCGCGATCGGTGAGGTCGTCGCGTCCGCTGACCAGCATGTGCCGGAGGGAGCATTGGTGCTGCACCAACACGGCTGGCGCGAGTACGCCATCGCGGACGCCGACAGCGTTCGGGTCGTCGACGCACAGGCGTATCCGTCGCCGTCGACGTACCTCGGTTTCGGATTGGTCGCGTATGTGGGGCTGACCGTGGTCGCGGGGTTACGCGAGGGTGAGACCGTTCTGGTCTCCAGCGCCGCCGGAGCTACCGGAAGCCTGGCCGGCCAGCTCGCGCGACTGCTCGGCGCCGGGCGAGTCGTCGGGAGCGTGGGATCACCGCGGAAGGCCCGCTACGTCATCGACGAGCTCGGCTTCGACACGGCGTTCGACTATCACGACCAGCCGTTGTCCGACCAGTTCCGGGCAGCCGCGCCGGAAGGAGTCGACGTGTATTTCGACAATGTCGGCGGCGCGCAACTGCGCGCCGCGATCGAGACGATGAACGTCGGCGGGCGAATCGCCCTGTGCGGCGCGCTCGCCCGGCAGCGCGCGGGTGGGACGCCCGATGGTGGGCCCGGAGACCTGCTGCCGGTGATCGCGAAGCGAATCACACTGCGCGGATTCACCGCCCTCGATCACCTGGATCTGGCGCCGGAATTCGGACGGCGGTTACGCCAGTGGCTCGCCGAGGGTTCGCTGCGGCACGCCGAGAATGTCGTCGATGGGCTGGAAAACGCTCCACAGGCACTGCTCGACCTGGTGCGAGGTCGCTACACCGGGAAAGTAGTTGTGCGGCTCACGCGTTGAACAGTCACCACGGGAAGGACACGACAATGCTGATCGGTGAACTGGCGGAGCGGACCGGAACGACCACGCGCGCGCTGCGCTTCTACGAGGAACGAGGTCTGCTCACCTGTGAACGCACCACTTCGGGCTACCGCCGCTACGACGAAGAGGCGGTGAAGCGGGTACACAACATCCGGGAACTGCTGGATGCCGGATTCACCATCGACGATGTCCGCGCGTTCGTGCCCTACCTCGACCGCGACCTGCCCCAAACTTTCCCGTTCGAGCCGCGGTGCCCCAACGGGTACGCATCCGTCGGCCCACCACGGTTCGCCGAGCTCAATCGGCGCATCGCGAATCTGATCGAACTACGTAATCGCCTGATCGACCGGATGCCGTGGCTGGCACAGGACAGCCCGAGCGAGCCGACTGGCGAAGACCAACAGCCGTGCGGTACTTGAGCCCAGCCTCCCCCGAACTCAGCCGCGCGCCATATCCACGAACCGCGACAAATGCAGCTGATGGGCGACGGTGATCGTCGCGGTGGGGCCGTTACGGTGTTTACCGAGAATCAGGTCGGCCTCACCGCCGCGCGGGTCGTCGCGCTCGAAAGCGTCGGGACGGTGCAGCAGGATGACCATATCCGCGTCTTGTTCCAAAGATCCCGACTCGCGGAGATCGGACACCATGGGGCGCTTGTCGGTTCGCTGTTCGGGACCGCGGTTGAGCTGGCTGATCGCGACCACCGGCACTTCGAGTTCCTTGGCCAGCAGTTTCAGATTACGGGAGAAGTCCGAGACTTCCTGCTGACGGGATTCGACCTTTTTGCCGGACGTCATCAGCTGGAGGTAATCCACGACCACGAGTTTCAAATCGTGGCGCTGCTTGAGCCGCCGCGCTTTGGCGCGGATCTCCATCATCGTCAGGTTCGGCGAATCGTCCACGAACAGCGGCGCCTCGCTGATCTCACTCATCCGCCGCGCCAACTTGGTCCAGTCGTCGTCGCTCATCCGCCCGGACCGCATATCCCCGAGCTTGATCTTCGCCTCCGCCGACAACAACCGCATGACGATCTCGGTACGACTCATCTCCAAGGAGAAGATGACGCTC
Source organism: Nocardia sichangensis (assembly GCF_047200615.1). NCBI lineage: Bacteria > Bacillati > Actinomycetota > Actinomycetes > Mycobacteriales > Nocardiaceae > Nocardia > Nocardia sichangensis. The sequence goes on along the minus strand of NZ_JBJZOK010000016.1, from coordinate 101,294 downwards.
GCCAAGCCATGCTTGATCGAGCAACTGCGCATGAAATCCATTCCCAAAGTCGAGTTGTGCGTGGGAATCATCGAGCGTCCGGCCAGATACAGATGGTCGGCGTTGTCCACTTCGACGCAGCGCACCGGCACGCTGTCGATCCGGCGTACATCGACGACGAATCGCGAGTTCGATCGCACCGTGCTGCGGCTGGCGCGCCGTTCCTTGTGCAGCAAGGCCTTCCGATACAGACCGAACACCTCGTCGTCGGTGGCGAAGGTGAGGGTGTAAGCGGTAGAGGATTCCTCGGAACGACCTCGGACTCGCTTGGTGGAGAGATGACAGCGGTAACCGAGGCCGACGATCAGCTCGTGCACGTCTGCGACGAGCCGGGCGTTCGTGACACTGAACTGTACGGAGCCGCCGTTGGTCACGGTGCCGTCGGTGTCCAGCAAACCGGCCAGTAGGGACCGTCGCTGTTGCTCGGACGCTCGCAGGTAGTCGATGGGAATGTGCTTGTCACCGAGGACACCGAGCGTCCGCAGGCGCGCCTGCACGCTCCCGACGGTGTTCCGGCACTTCTGGCACAGGCGCAGACCGATCGACCCTTCGCCGCAATTCGGGCAGCGCGGTGCAGGCACCGGAGCCGAAAGGAACCGAGCCTTTCCGCCGCAGGACCGCCCACGGGTGCGGACCTCGGTGGTGAAAGGAACGAATTCCTTGCCGCAGACCAGGCACTCGCGTGCGGGGATCGGCTCGTCGGCAGGCAATGTCAGCTGATAACGCAGCCGAGCCGACCGCGAGGGCACCGCGACGATCCCCTCGGCCTCGATTCGCGCGATGATCTCTGGATCGGCGCAGGTGAGCTGTGCGGCGGCGGACGTTCCGTCGCCGAGCCAGGCGCCCAGCGTGTAGGGCGGCACCGTCAGGGCGCGCGCAGGCAGTTGTAGCGGGCCGGAATTGCTGACCGAGTGGTTCAGTCTGCGATCCGCGGTGTCGCACCGCAGCGTTCTCGCGATCTCGGCGGTCGTACGCACCTCGGCAGCTGCCCGTTTCGACCGTCTGGATGCCCTGGTCTCCGTGAGCCATTGATGTTGTTCATCCGCGACGAGCACGGAGCCGTCGGAGAACTCCACCTCGTAGCAGGGACGCCCGGACAAAACCTCGGTCGCCGCTACGACGCGGGTGGGACGACCCTTCGCGTCCAACAATTCGTCGCCGACGTGGACCTCACCCATGGTGGTCCATCCGGTGGGTGTCGGAAGGGGGGTATCCAGGGCCAGCGCCTTGCCCACACCAGGCCTGGCCGCGACGATGATCATCTGACCGGGGTGCAGGCCATTGGTGATTTCGTCGAGTTCGGTGAAACCGGTGGGGACGCCGAGGGAGATGCCGCCGCGGCTGGCGATGGAGTCGATTTCGTCCATCGTCGGCTGGAGCAGTTCTTCCAGGGGGAGGAAGTCTTCGCTGGTGCGGCGTTCGGTGACCTCGTAGACCTCGGCTTGGGCGCGGTCGACGACCTCGGCGACGTCCTGGCCGTCGGCGCCCGCGTAGCCGTACTGGACGATGCGGGTGCCCGCCTCGACCAGGCGGCGCAAAATGGCCTTCTCGGCCACGATTTCGGCGTAGTAGCCCGCGTTGGCCGCCGTCGGCACGGTCTGGGTGAGCGTGACCAGATACGGCGCGCCGCCGATGCGCTTGAGCTCGCCACGGCGGTCCAGGCCCGCGGCGACGGTCACCGGGTCGGCGGGTTCGCCGCGCCCGTAGAGATCCAGGATCGTGTCGTAGATGGCCTGATGGGCGGGACGGTAGAAATCGCCGGGCCGAATCGCCTCGACGACGTCGGCGATGGCGTCCTTGCTCAACAGCATGCCGCCGAGCACCGACTGCTCGGCCGCCATGTCGTGCGGAGGCTGGCGGCCGAAGTCCTCGCCGGGAGGTTCGGGCGGGAAGTCCGTGTGCCCGCGGTCATCGGTGGTTGTCACCAGACTCGACCGTCCTCTCTACCCCACGACCGGGATGCACCCTGTCGACTCGTTTTACTCCCGGGCACCGACACGTTCGAAAAAGCCTTTGACCAGGGCTCCAGCTACCGCCGCGGCACCGGTCCGTGCGCGCGCTCGGGAGCGGCCCGCGCGCAGCGATGCGACGAACCTAGGCGACCCGCTGGCTGTGCACCAAACCGCACTGTGCACACAGCTGTGGATAACTTGGGGAGAGTTCACTCAACCGTGTGCACCCCCTGTGTACAACTTGGGGAAAACCCAGGTCGGCGGGGTCAAATACGCAGATAGATATGGACTTCCGCGTTCTTCCAGGTGTGGATTAATGAAGTACCGGCGTGTCGGCCAAGTTGAACAGCCGGGCGTGTTGGGTTAACAGCACGTGAGCTGCATATGGCCTGAATCACATTGCGGACGGTCGGTTCGACCAGTAATCCACAGGCTGGGTAGACCCGGCGTCGTTGCGGTGTGCGGTGCGGCCCAGATTGTCCCTGATGACGCGCTCGGTCATCCGGCAAATAATTAGCTACAAAGCGGCTCGCGGCAGCGGAGCACGACCGAGGACCACTCCCGTGAACGGACGGGAGTGGTCCTCGACGCGATGCCTGGAATCAGGCGGCGGTGACCGTGAGGTCGAACTTCGCCGCCACGTCCGGGTGCAGGTGCACCAGGATGGCGTGCTTGCCGGTCGACTTGATGTGCGCCTTCGGCAGCTCGATGCTGCGCTTGTCGACGACGGGGCCACCCGCCGCCTTGACGGCCGCCGCGACGTCCGACTGGGTCACCGAGCCGAACAGCTTGCCGGTGCCCGCGGTCTTCACCGCCAGCGAGACCGACTCCAGGTTCTCGATGGCCTGCTTCAGCTCGTTGGCGTGGTCCAGGTCGCGGACCCGGCGGGCTTCCTGCGCCCGGCGAATGCCCTCGACCTGCTTCTGCGCGCCACGGCTGGCCGCGATCGCCAGGCCGCGCGGCAGCAGGTAGTTGCGGCCGTAGCCGTCCTTGACCTCAACGGTGTCGCCGGGGGCACCGAGGTTGTCCACATCAGCGGTAAGAATCAACTTCATTGGCGTGCCTCCCTTTCTCAGCGAGCCGTCGACACGTAAGGCAGCAGCGCGACCTCACGCGAGTTCTTGACCGCAACCGCGACATCACGCTGGTGCTGGACGCAGTTGCCGGTGACGCGGCGGGCGCGGATCTTGCCGCGGTCGCTGACGTACTTGCGCAGCAACGCCGTGTCCTTGTAATCGATCGTGACGGTTCCGGTCTTGCTCTCCTTGCAGAACGAGCAAGCCTTCTTCTTCAGCACCTTTTCGCGCGCGGGCGCTTTAGGCATGGTCTTGTACTCCGTAATCAGTGATGGCCCGAATTCGTGCGGGCCGTTGTGGCCGTTCTCAGAACGGCGGTTCGTCATCCATGCGGCTGTTGCCCCCGAAGGAGCCTGCCGCGGGCGCACTGCCCCAAGGGTCGTCCTCGGCACCGCCGGAACGCCCACCGCCACCACCGGAGGAGGCATAGCCGCCACCGCCGCCGGACCCGGACCCGAAGCCGCCGCCACCACTGCCGCGGCTGGTCTTGTTGACCTTCGCGGTGGCGTAGCGCAGCGAGGGACCGACCTCGTCGACCTCGAGCTCGACGACCGTGCGCTTCTCACCCTCGCGGGTTTCGTAGGAGCGCTGCTTGAGCCGTCCGCTCACGATGACACGGGAACCCCTGGTCAGGCTTTCGGCGACATTCTCTGCGGCCTCGCGCCAGATATTGCAGCGCAGGAACAGCGCTTCGCCGTCTTTCCATTCGTTCGAATTACGGTCGAACACACGGGGAGTCGACGCGACGGTGAAATTCGCCACCGCCTGTCCCGCCGGTGTGAATCGAAGCTCCGGGTCGGCCGTCAGATTTCCGATGACGGTGATGACCGTGTCGCCTGCCATGTGGTTCCTCCTGCTCGGTGTGCAGTCCGCGTCTCGCTGTTGCGCTAGAGCCTAGGCACAGGCTCCGACGCAAACGAGGGTTGCCGGACTACTTGTCGTGGCGCAGAACCTTGGTGCGCAGCACCGACTCGTTGAGACCGAGCTGGCGGTCGAGCTCGCTCACGGTGGCGGGCTCGGCGGTCAGGTCGACCACGGCGTAGATGCCCTCGGCGTGCTTGGCGATCTCGTAGGCGAGCCTGCGGCGGCCCCAGATGTCGACCTTGTCGATCTTGCCGCCCTCGGTGCGAACGACACTGAGCAGGTTGTCCAGCGACGGACCAACAGTGCGCTCGTCCAGGCTCGGATCGAGGATGACCATCACTTCGTAATGACGCACGGACCAATCACCTCCTGTGGACTAGGAAACGGCCACGGACGGTCCGTGGCAGGAGGGTCGTTGCGTCAGCAACCCGAACAGGCTACATGAGCGGCACCTGAGCAGTGAAATCGCCCCGCGAGCCGCCCCGGCTCGCACGTGTTCGGCTCGCGCGTTCGCGTCGCTAGGAAGGGGAATGGCGGCACGGCCCCGACCGTCCGCTTAGGGTGGATCCATGCCGACCGGACTCGCCGCCAGCGACCTGCCCGCGGGTGGCGTGCGACGCCGCGCGGCGTTCGCCGTGGTGGTGGTGCTGCTCTGCGGTCTCGTCCTCGCGCTGGCGTACGCGAACAAGGCGCGTTGCGCGGGTGCGCCGTTCGACCGGGACGGGCGCAGCACGGTTTTCGATGTGATCAAGGATTCGGACGTCTGCTATTCCGATATCCAATTCCTCTGGCTCGGCCGAGACATCAACGAGCATGTCTTTCCCTATGTGACCGGCGGCATCACCGACGACGGGGCGTTGGTCGGCGGCGCGGTGGAATATCCGGTGCTCAGCGGCGTGCTGATGTGGTTCGGCGCGGTGGGCGCGCACAATGACGCCGATTTCCTGCGGTACTCGGCGCTGCTGCTGGCGCCCTTCGCGTTGCTGACCGCGTGGATGCTGGCTCGCCTGGCCGGCGGCGCGGCCCTGCTGTGGGCGGCCGGACCGCCGCTGGTGCTCTATGCCTTCCACAACTGGGAGCTTCCGGTGGTGTGCACGGCGGTGGCGGCCGTCTACGTGATGACCGCGTTGACCCGCTACTCGGTGCGTACCAGGGGCATCGTGGCCGCGGTGCTGCTCGGGCTCGGGTTCTGCCTCAAGCTGTACCCGGGGATCTTCGTGTTGCCCTTGCTGGCGTACGTGCTCACCGGCGGTGGCGAGCGCGAAGCGGGAGCGGGCGATCGCGGACCGGACGTCCGTGGCGCTCTGCTCACCGCGGGCGCGGCGATCGGCACCGTGGTAGTGGTGAATCTGCCGTTCGCGCTGGTGGGTTACGAAGGCTGGCGCGCGTCCATCACCTTCCAGCAGTTGCGTCAGGCCGATATCACCACGAATTCCATCTGGTACTGGGGACTTCGGCCGATGTTCGGTCCCGATCCGCGCAGCGAGGCGGCGTTCCAGCAACTGGTCTCGGTCGCTTCCCCGTTGCTGGTGCTCGCGGCGTTCGCGCTGGCCATGTGGCTCGGCCGGCGGCGCTACCTGGCGACCGGCGTGTTCCCGTGGGTCGGTGTGAGCGGCGCGATGCTGTGTGGATTCCTGTTGTTCCACAAGGTGCATTCCCCGCAGTACACCCTCTGGCTGGTGCCGTTCCTGGTGCTGCTCGAGATCCCCTGGTGGTTGGTCGGCAGCTATCTCGTCGCCGACGCGGCCATCGGGATCGGGGTGTTCCGCTACTTCTACTCGATGGGTACGGGCAAGTCGGTCGAGTTGATGGAGCACATCGTCCAATTCGGTGTGTGGGGGCGCGCAAGCCTGCTGATCGTGTTCTTCTTCGTCTTCCTGTGGGCGGCGCCGCGTGGAAATCGTTCGATGACGCCCCGGGCCGCGCGGTCCGACCCCCGCGATCTGGTTCCGGTGGTCTAAGGCCCACCGTGCCGGGCCCGAAAGGCCGCGCTTTTGGCGCGGTTGCCGCACAGGGTCATGTCGCACCACCGGCGCGAGCCGCCACGGGAAGTGTCCACATACAGCCGCGTGCACACGGGGCGACCGCACTCCTTGACGAGCGCCCGGCTGCCCAGTAACTCGATCGCGGAACGTGCGACGGCGGCCAAGGCCGCGTCCGCGTCGCCGGAGCGGACGACCGTGCCGTCGGCGCGCAGGCTGATCGAGGGCGGGACGCCCTCGGCGAATTCGTTGACGGTCCCGCGGTCGCCGTCGTCGAAGGCGGTTCCGCGGGCGGTGGCCAGCGCCATGCGATAGGCCGCCTCACGCAAGCGCACTGCCCGCGCGAGGGTATCGGCGTCGCCGGTTGGCGGGCTGTCGAGCAGGCCCGCGGCGACGATCCAGTCGGCCAGCGCCGCGGGTGTGGAAAGGACGTCCTCGAACCTGGTCGAGCGCCCCATGACGGTACCGGCGAAGTCCAGGGCGAGGTTGCCGCTCACGAAGGTGAACACCTCCTCATAGTAACCGCCTTGACAGGTTATTGGACCGGATGCCACTGTGATAACCACCCAAGGTGGTTAGTCGAGGAGGGTCCGTGCAGAGCCGATTCGCGATGGTGGCCGCGCAGCCGCTGTTCGTCTTGTTGTGGAGCAGTGCGTTCATCGCAGGGGTGATCGGGGTCGGCGCCGCGCCGCCGCTATTGGTGCTGTTCGTGCGCTTCGCCGTCGCGGGAGTGCTGCTCACGGCCTACGCCCTCCTCGCGCGGGTCACGTGGCCGCAGGGAGGCCAATTGCGTCACGTGCTCGTCGCCGGGCTGCTGATGCAGATGGTCCAGTTCGGCGCGTTCTACACGGCGATGGCCGAACATGTCTCGGCGGCGGTGATCGCGCTGGTGCAGGGCTTGAATCCGGTGGTCATCGCTCTGTGCGCCGGACTGATCGGCGAAGTCGTCACGATGCGGCAGTGGTTCGGCTTCGGCATCGGCGGCATCGGAGTCGCACTCGCCGTGTTCGACCAGTCCCACTTCTCCCTGGCCGGACTGCTGCTGTGCGTGGCAGGGCTGCTCGGGTTGAGCATCGGCACCGTGTACCAGAAGCGATTCACGCCCACCGTCGATCCCAGGGCGGCCACGGCGCTGCACGTGGCGATCAGCGCGCCGATCGCCGGGGTGCTGACCTGGCTGTCCGGCCAAGTGCACGTGTCGGACGTGGGCCGGTTCGCCGGGTCGCTCATCTGGATGGTGCTGGTCAACTCCATGGCCGCGTTCCTGCTGCTCAACGCCATGTTGCGCCGGTGGGACGCGACCAGGGTGGGCAAGCTGTTCTTCGCGACGCCCGCCGTGACCGCGATCCTGGCCTGGTTGCTGATCGATCAGCCGCTGCGACCGTTGACCGTCGCCGGACTCGCCATCGGCCTGGTGGGCTTGGTGTTCGCGGCTCGCAAGCCGGCGACGGCGGTCGTCGCGCGGCAGCCGGTGCCCGTGCCGCGGTGACCTACTTGCGCCCGGCCTGCCACTGCATACCCCACTGGTATGCCTGGTCGAGTTCGCGCTGGGCGCCGTTGACGTAGTGCACTTCCCGGTGCACGGTGATCCCGGCCCCCTGGTTCTGCAGCAGGGCGATGGCGCACGAGCGAGCGCCGTCCACCGGAGAATCCAGGCGGACCTCGACCTGCGGACCGGATGTGGGGTAGAGCGTCACCACGCCGTCGGCGGCGGCCCAGTTCGGCACGCCCTCGTAGATGAAGGCGAAGATCAGGATGCGCCGGAACAGCTCGGGCCGCGCGAGGTCGATGTGCAGGTTCTCGCCCGACGCGGCCGCGCCGCTGCGATCGTCGCCGTCGAGCCGGATGTAGGGCTCGGCCTCCAGCGTGCCGAAATTGCCGCCGATCGCCTGGACGACGCCCTTGGCGCCGTTGGACAGTTCGTAGAGGCAGCCGAGGTCGAGATCGATCGGCTTGGACCGGCGGAAGAATCCGCGAGGTCCGCTCGACCAGTTCAGGTTGACCCGCATGGTGCCCTGCTGCTCACCCGGCTTGGTCAGGTTGATGCTCGGTGTCGCCTTCGACAGGGTCACCTTGGACAGGTTGACGCCGCCGGGGTTGTCGTCGATCGCCATGGCGCGATCCCCCCTCTGTGGAAACGAGAGCGGCAGCGGCCATCCCTCGGGATGGGGCCGCTGCCGCAACGGGTCTTCGGCTGCTTGCCGGGCATCAGCCTACCGGCGTCGGTTCCCGTTCGCTGTCCAGTTCCTCTTCGTCCGCTCGGCCGTTGCGGACGATGCTGGTGATGAACGCCGCGCCGATGAACGCGACGCCGACCAGGCCGGTGACGATCTCGTTGATGTGCACGCCGATCGAGACCAGCAGGATCGCCGCGAGCGCGCCGATCGCCCAGTGCGCGCCGTGCTCCAGGTAGACGTACTCCGACAGCGTGCCCTTGCGAACCAGGTACACCGTGATCGACCGGACGAACATGGCGCCGATCAGGCCGAGGCCGAGCGCGATGATGATCGGGTCGGAGGTGATGGCGAACGCGCCGATCACGCCGTCGAAGGAGAACGACGCGTCGAGCACCTCCAGGTAGAGGAACAGGAAGAAGCCCGCCTTACCGGTGGCCTTGACCAGCTCCGACGGCCCTTCGCTCTGCTCCTCGGTGTGGAACATGGAGCCGAGCCCGTCCACCGCGATGTAGGTGATCATGCCGAGCAGGCCCGCGACCAGCACGGTCGAGCGGTGCGCCTCGTCGGCGATGAACTCCGCGGTGAGGATCAGGCCCGCACCCGCGACCACCACGGAGAGCATGTCCAGTTTGCCCGCCTTGGCCAGCGGCCGCTCCAGCCAGCTCAGCCAGGTGATCTCGCGTTCCTCGAAAATGAAGTTGAGGAACAGCAGGGCCAGGAACATACCGCCGAACGCCGCGATCTGCGGATGCGCGTCGGTGAGCAGTTTCTCGTAGCTCGGGCTGCCGTCCGGGAAGGTCAGGGCGCCGTCCGGGGGCGGGTTGAGGGCCAGGTCGAAGGCCCGCACCGGATCCAGCCCCGCGGTGATCCACACGATGGCCAGCGGGAAGACCAACCGCATGCCGAACACGGCGATCAGCACGCCGACGGTGAGGAAGATCCGCTGCCAGAACGCGCTCATCCGTTCCAGGACGGTGGCGTTGATCACGGCATTGTCGAACGAGAGCGACACCTCGAGGATGCCGAGGATCGCGGCGAGCGCGAGGGCGGTCGGTCCGCCGTACACGACCGCAACGACGAGCGAGAGCACCGTGACGACGAGGGACATGCCGAATATGCGCAGGACCACGCTGGGACCTTTCGTGAGTGAAAACGAGGCGGCGACGTTTGCTACCAGCGTGGCTGCTGGATCGCCGGTTGTCCAACGTTGCTCCCAGGGCGCCGGCATGCCTGGGTGGCACGACGAGGGGGCCCGTCACCGGGCCCCCTTGAACAGCGGAGTGTTCCTTAGACGTTCACGCCGTAATCACGGGCGATGCCCGCCAGACCGGAGGCGTAGCCCTGACCGATCGCGCGGAACTTCCACTCCGCGCCGTTGCGGTACAGCTCGCCGAAGACCATGGCGGTCTCGGTCGAGGCGTCCTCGGTGAGGTCGTAGCGGGCGAGCTCCTCGCCGTTGCTGCGGTCCACGACACGGATGTAGGCGTTGCGGACCTGACCGAAGGACTGCGACCGGGAGTCGGCGTCGTAGATCGAGACCGGGAAGAAGATGCTCTCGATCGTGGGCGGGGTGTTCGCCAGGTCGACGTTGATGACCTCGTCGTCGCCCTCACCTTCGCCGGTCCGGTTGTCGCCCGCGTGCTCGATCGAGCCCTCGGGAGAACGCAGGTTGTTGAAGAAGACGAAGTGCTGGTCGGACAGGACCTTCTTGTCCCCGCCGGTCGCGATGGCGCTGGCGTCGAGGTCGAAGTCGGTGCCGGTGGTGGTCCGCACATCCCACCCCAGGCCGACCGAGACAGCAGTGAGGTTAGGCGCCGCCTTGGTCAGCGAGACATTGCCGCCCTTGGACAAACTGACACCCATGCGGGATTCCCTTTCAATAGTCCGTCATTGGTTCCCAGCATGTCCGGATCGCCGGGGACGCCATCGACAGTAGTAGGTTTCCGCGAACTTTCGTAGGAACCCGCGTAACCCCCGGCGAACAGGAAGATCTCCTACCATCGGGGCGTGGCAGGCCGGAGGCGTGGATGGTTTCGTTCGTCGGAGAACGACGAGTGGATCGAGCATGCCCGCACGACGCTGGCGACGGCTTTCCTCGACATGGATCGGCGCCAGAGCGCGGCCGAGGCCGCGGTGCACGCCGCCGATCAGATCTTCCCCGAGCGGCGCACGGGCGCGCGCTGGGAACCGTTGCGGCACAGATGCTATGGCGCCGCGGAGGTGTATCTGACGCTGAGCGCCGAGCTGGAGGCCGCGCAGCAGGGCGGCCCGCCGGTGCCGCAGGGCCGGCAGCGCGTCGACGCGGCGGCACGGCAACTGGCCGACGCGGCGCGCGCGGTCGACGAGTTCTATCGCGGCGACCAGGGCAAGCTGGAGGAGTCGGTGGCGGTGCTCGGCGCGGTGCCGCAGTTGGCCCAGCAGGTCAAGGTCGCCGCGGCCGGTGTGCGCGGGCGGGCCGCCGAATCGGAGTTCGCGGACTATCCGTCGGTGCGCAGGCACGCCGCCGCGGTCGATGAGGCGCTGGTCACACTGGAGGCGGCGGGCTCCGGCGGGTCCGCGGGCACCGTGCGGGAGGCCGCGAACCATCTGCAGGCGGTCACCAACGAGCTGGCGGATGCGTTGGCGCAAGCACCATCTCGGGCGGCGGCCGCGAACAACGCGATATCGTCCGTGACAACCCGGCTTGCCGCCGTCCGGACCAGGGCCGAAGGCGTTCCGCAGGCGTTCTCGGCGCTGCTGCGCGAGTTCAATGCTGCGAGTTCGGCCGATCTGGCTAACAATGAGCGGGAAAGTCAGCGAGCCATCGAGGCCGCGGACGCGGCCCTCGGCAGGGCGCGTGCGGCGGCGGTAGAGAACAATCCGGAGTTTGCACTTGATCTGACCACATCCGCGCGCGGGTTCCTCGCCGAGGCCGAGCAGCGAGTCGACGCCGTCACCAAGCGGCTCAGCCTGCTGCGTGCGATTCGGTCCGACCCGCACGAACAGGCCAAGGCCGTACGATTCCGGCTGCGGGACGCGCAGATGCTCGCGGTGAGCCGCGGGCTGGTCGCCGAATGGGGCTCGGTCCTCGACGCGCAAGCGGCACGAATCGACCGAATCAGCGAAACACTGTCGGGGCGTCACCCCGACTACTGGGCCTATGTGGCGGAACTGGATGCCGTCACCGAATTCATAGCCGGGGTAGTGGATCGAATGAGAAGACAAGCAGGACCACGACGAGAATGAGAATGGGGCAACGATGACCGCAGGCATCGCCGTCCAGCAGGAGGTTTCCCTGCGGAAGCGAATGCCGCTGCGCCACTTCCGGCAGTTGCCCGGACCGGAGGCGAGGCGTCTTTTCCACCGGCAGCCCGAACCGTTCGGCGACGACAACACCGACCGCGAGCTGCTCGCGATCGGTCTCGGTGCGACGCTGTACGCGCCCGCGACCAGGCCCGATCTCGCGCTGACGATCGGCAGGCGGGCCGGCCACGGCGTGTGTTCGATGGTGATCGACCTCGAGGACGCGGTGGCCGATCACGAGGTGGAGTACGCCAAGCGGCAGACCGTCGACGCGCTGGATCTGCTCGCGGGCAGCCACGACGCCAACCCGCTGTTGTTCGTTCGGGTGCGCGACGCGGACACGATCACCGAGCTCATCGAGCAACTCGGACCGGGCGCCAAGGTGCTGACCGGGTTCGTGTTCCCGAAGTTCGACAGCGTCACCGGGCCGAAGTACCTCAACGCGCTGAACGTGGCGGCCCAGCGGCTGGGCCGGCCGCTGTACGGGATGCCGGTGCTGGAGTCGGCGGGGCTGGTGCATCGGGAGACCCGCGATTACGAACTCACCCAGATCGCGGCGCTGCTGGCCGCGCACCGGGACCGGGTGCTCGCGGTGCGGGTCGGCGCGACCGACATGTGCTCGACCTTCGGCATCCGGCGCGACCGCGACCTGACCATCTACGACGTGCGCGTGGTCGCCGACGTCATCGCCGACATCGTGAACTACCTGGGGCGCGCGGACGGAACCGGTTTCGTCATCACGGGGCCGGTGTGGGAGTACTTCGCCGATCACGAACGGATGTTCCGGCCGCTGTTGCGGACGGCGCCGTTCGAGGAGTCCGACGCGGTGCCGTTCCGGCAGTACCTGGTCAGCCGGGATCTGGACGGTTTGCTGCGGGAGATCACGTTGGACCGGGCCAACGGCATCCAGGGCAAGACGGTGATCCACCCGTCCCACGTGGCGGCCGTGCACGCGTTGTCGGTGGTGACACACGAGGAGTACTCGGACGCGCTGGACATCCTGCGCGACGACGTCGGCGGCGTGGCGGCCTCCGGCTACCGGAACAAGATGAACGAGATGCGGCCGCATCGCAGTTGGGCGCGACAGACCTTGTTGCGCGCGCGGGTGTTCGGCGTGGCGAACAAGGGAGTGTCGTTCGTGGATCTGCTGACGGCGTTGGTCACCGTATGAGCCGAACCGCGACCGATTTCGGCGACAACGAAACATTCTGGGCGACAAAAGTACTCGGTATATACCTGCATCACGATCCGGTGCGCGAACTCGGCTCGGACCGGCTGCGCACGGCGCGTTTGCCGATCACGGCCCTGGTGCAGCCGGGTGTGCGCCACAACAATCGGCGCCGGGCGCACCTGCTGGTTTCCACCGTGCTGGGCAAGCATCTGCCGACCGATCCGCGGGTGGTGCTCGGTGCGGGCGATCAGCTGGGCGATCTGGTCCGCGCGGTGCTCGGTGAGCGCGATGCCGTCGTGCTCGGATTCGCCGAGACCGCAACGGGTCTCGGTCATTGTGTGGCCGCGCGAATCGGCGCGAGCTGCTATCTGCATTCGACCCGGCGCGCGGTGCCGCACGCGTCGACGCTCGCCGGTTTCGAGGAAGGGCACTCGCACGCCACTTCCCACCTGCTGCAACCGGCGCCTGCCGACATCTTCGTCAACGATCTGCCGCTGGTACTCGTCGATGACGAGATTTCCACCGGCGCGACGGCGATCGATGCGGTGCGCGCGCTGCACGCCTTCGCGCCCCGTGCGCACTACGTGCTCGCGTCACTGGTCGATCTGCGCACCGAGGCCGATCGCGCCCGATTCGACGCGGCCGCGGCCGAACTCGGTGCCCGGATCGACACGGTCTGTCTCGCCATCGGTCGCGCGTCGCTGCCCGACGGGCTGGTCGAGGCGGTCGGCGCCCTTCCCGAACCGCGGCTCAACCCGACCGCCGCGCATCTCGGTTCGTTCGGGCGCGTCGAACTCCCCTGGCCGACCGCGGTTCCAGAGGGTGGCAGGCACGGCGTACTCGCTTCCGACATCGGCGCGTTCGAGGCGGCGCTGCTGGAAGCAGGCCAGGCTTTGACCGCCCGGCTCGACGCGGACTTCGCGGGCAGGCCCGTCATCGTGCTCGGACACGAGGAGCTGATGTACCTGCCCCTGCGATTGGCGGCGCTGCTCGCCGAGTCGGGCACGCCCACCCGCTTCCAGACCACCACGCGATCGCCCGCGTACGTGCTGGATGAGCCGGGATATCCGTTGCGGCGAGGGTTTCGCTTCACCGCACCCGAGCCGGGCGATGCCGCGCCGCGCTATCTCTACAACGCGCAGTGGCCCGCGACCTCGCTCGACCTGTTCGAGGCCGATCTGGCGGGGCTGGTCGCCGCCCCGTCGGAGCGCGATGCCGCCGTGACGATCACCGACGACGGTGTGGACAGCGGCGCGGAGGGCGACGGCCCGGCCGCCGATCCGGTGCTCGTCGTCGTGGTCGACTCGCCTGCCGACACCGCGGAGCTGACGGCCGAACACGGGCTGATCGATGTACTGACCGCTTCCGGGGCCGACGTGCTGCTCGCGGTGCTGCCGGAGGCGGATCCGCGGCGGCTGTACGCCGAACGCGTGGAGTCGAACGGGAGCCGGATATGACCGGTACCAGGGTGGGCGCGCTACCCATCCCGTTGCACGGACCGGAATTCGGCTCCTACGCGGCCGAGGAAGTTTCCTGGCTGCTGAAGGATCTGTCGGAAGTCGACCTGGAGGCCGACATCGCCGAGCGGGAACGGCGGATCCAGGCCGGGAAGGCGCACTACGCGGAGTCGCTGCCGATCGAATATCAGCCCGACGCGTCGTACCGCGCGCTGTTCGACGAGGTGCTCGCGGCCAGCGCCGAACGGCTCGCGCTGGCCGTGGCGACCGTGTCGGAGCTGGTCGTCGCCGAACGTGGCGAGGACGTCGTCCTGGTGTCGCTGGCCCGCGCGGGCACGCCGGTCGGCATTCTCATGCGCCGGTGGCTGCGTTCGCGGCGTCCGAGCCTGGAGGTGCCGCACTACGCGGTGTCGATCGTGCGGGATCGCGGCATCGACGCGGTGGCGCTGGACTATCTGGCCGAGCAGCACGATCCGTCCTCGGTCGTGTTCGTGGACGGATGGACCGGCAAAGGCGCGATCACCCGCGAACTGACCGAAGCGCTGGACGCCTACCACGCCGCCGGTGGCCCGCGGTTCGACGACGAATTGGCGGTGCTGGCCGATCCAGGGCACTGCGTGCGCACCTACGGCACCCGCGACGACTTCCTGATCGCCTCGGCCTGCCTGAATTCGACTGTCTCCGGCCTCGTTTCGCGCACGGTTCTGAACGACACGCTGATCGGACCCGGCGATTTCCACGGCGCCAAGTTCTACCGCGAACTGGCCGGTGACGACGTGTCCGGGCGCCTGCTGGACACCGTGAGCGGCGCCTTCGACGCGATCCGCGATCGGGTGCCCGCCGAGGTGGCCGCGATCCGCGCGAGCGACCGGACGCCCACCTGGACCGGCTGGGCATCGGTGGAGCAGGTGCGGGAGCGGTACGGCATCACCAGCGTGAATTTCGTGAAGCCCGGTGTCGGCGAGACCACGCGGGTGCTGCTGCGGCGGGTGCCGTGGCGGGTGCTGGTGCGCGAGGCGGACGCGCCGGAGCACGCGCACATCCGGATGCTCGCCTCGGCCCGGGGTGTCCCGGTCGAAATCGTCGCCGACCTGGCATATTCGTGTATGGGATTGATCAAGGACGTGCAGCAGTGAACCTATCCCCGGCAACCCATCGAAGACGGGCGCTGATCGCGACCGACCTGGACCGGACGATGATCTACTCGCGTAACGCCTTCAGCACCACCGCCGACGTGCCGACGGTCTGCGTGGAGCATCTGGAAGGGGCGCCGCTTTCGTTCATGACCACCACCGCGGCGCTGCGGATGCAGACCCTGACCGAACCCGCCGCCGTCGTTCCCACCACCACCCGCACCATCAAACAGTTCGACCGCATCCGGCTGCCCGGAGCGCCGTGGCGCTACGCGATCACGAGCAACGGCGGGAACATCCTGGTGGATGGCGTGCCCGATCTGAGCTGGCGCATCGACATCGACGCCAAGGTCCGTGCGGGTGGGGCCACCCTGTCCGAGGTGAGCAAGGAATTGCACACCCGCATCGACGACTCCTGGGTCACCAAGTTCCGTGTGGCCGACCACCTGTTCTGCTATCTGGTGGTCAAGCCCAAAGCCGTCCCCGAGGGATTCCTCGCCGAGTGGGACGACTGGTGCCGTCCGCGCGGCTGGTCGGCCTCCCAGCAGGGCCGCAAGATCTACACCATGCCGGTCGCGGTCTGCAAGAGCCGCGCGGTCGCCGAGGTGCGCAAGCGCCTCTGGGAAAACCGGGAACTCGCCGACGAGGCGCGCACCCTCGCCGCGGGCGACGGCGCCCTCGACGCCGAAATGCTGCGCGCCGCCGACTCCGCCATCCGCCCCCGCCACGGCGAACTCGAACAACTCAACTGGACCCACCCCAACCTCACCGTCACCCGAGCCACCGGCATCCTCGCGGGCGAGGAGATCATCAACTGGTTCATCAAGGCTGCTCCGACGCCTTCCGAGTAGCCAGGACGGCATCGGTGTACTGCTCGGTGGTGAGATCGCCGTCCTGGATTCCGAGTCGACGAAACGTGGTACGCACGATTTCCAGCGCTTCCGCCAGCTCCGCTTCGGGCACGATGGTTTCCAGCTCGATGAACGTGCCGTCCAATTCGGGGACGGTCACCAGCGTGGCCAGCAACTCGCGCCCTCCGGATGCGAATCGATAATTGATGCAGTGCTTTTCGAAGCAGACCAGGTCTTTCAGGCCGAGACCGCGTAGCACAGAGTCGATCACCGAGGGGTCGGCCACCTCGGTTTCGAATTCCGGCTTCGATCCACTCGCCGTGTCGACCGCGGGTTCCTTGTAGGTCAGCAAAGATCGCCGTCCGTTGTCCGTAGTGATCGTCCGCAGCCGCAGCTCGCGGCCCTCCGAAGACAATCGCTCGTCCGCGAGGTCGTAGTAGGTGTCCTTGTACTTCGAGCGTTGACCTGCGCTCCGTGCCGCCAACGCAGCATGCACGGACTCGACGTCACGGACCCGAGCCTTGAGTTCCGCCTCGATCATGTGATCGATCCTCTCGCGATCGGACGGGCTTGCAGCCACATCTGCTCGAACTGCCGTAGGAATCCGGCATGCAGGACTCCGTTGGCAGCCGCCGTGAGTTTGTACATCCCTGAGCGATGTCCTTCGGCGGACGCGCCGAAAGCAGACAGATACAAAGTCTGGTCGAAAACCAGCATCCGCCAGGTCGGCAGCGAGTCGTAGACAGCGACTTGCAGTCCGACAAAGGGATGCTCGTGAAACTCGGTTATCCGTGCCAGGGCGAGCTTGATGCCCGCAGCGAAGGACTGTCTCGATTCGCCGATTTCCGCTGCGCGGATACCTGTGGCCTTCGAATCCGGATCCAAGAGGAGAGCTCGAACAGCGACGCTGTCGGTCCGTTGCAGCAGTGTGCCACGCAGCAACGACTCGTTGAGTGCGAGCAGCCCCAGACCGCGTACAGCCAACAGGTCGATTCGCTCTGCGATCAGCGCTTGTCGGCGTAGCTCGGCGTCGGCCTCCGACTGCACGGTGAATGCTTGCGCAATCTCGGCGTGGCCGGTGAGCGTATGCGCGTGACGCGGAGCGAGGCCGAACAAGACACGTGCGTGGTCCGGCATCGAGATGCCATCCGCGATCCGCTCGAACACGTCGAAGCGGGTGACAGTTCTTCTGCTGTTGATGATCTCGTTGACTCGGCCCTGGCCCAGCCCTACTGCCGCTGCGATGCGTGCTTGGCTTGCTCCGGTGTACCGCTGAACTGAGCGGAGTAGCGCCGACACATCGCGTCGCCGCAGGAGCGCGCCCACTTCGGGCTTGTGCCAGACCGCCGCAGGGACCTCGATTCCCCCGTACTTGGTCTCCATTGCGCCGAGCTTATATCTCACAATGAGATACCCGTTGCGTTATCGAGCGAAGGGCATCGCCAAAGCCAGAATCTCTCCGTAATCGCCGCTCTGGCTGCAGTTATGGCGAGTTGGCGGCAACTATCGAGTCTGTCGAGAGGTTGTGTGTATGCCCGCCGATATCATTACTACGAGTGTCGTTGTCGTCGCAGTCCTGTTCGGGCTGTGGATTGTTTGGTTCGTGCTGCCGTGGCTCATCGATCGCGAGAACGAAACCGATGAATCGGTCGATGCGTACGACATCATCCACCGCGTCGAGCAGGAGACGGATCGATGAGCATCTCGCTCGCCGACACCGAGCAGTGGCGCAGGATGCACCGAAACTGCGCGGTCGATGGTTCCTTCCGATCCTTGGAGCAAGCGCGCTTCGTTGCGAATGTCCACTGCGGCCACGGCCCCGGCTGTAAGCAATACCTGTCCGCCTCGGCCTACATCTTCGGATCGTCGGAGGATTAGCGGTGGGCAGGCAGGGAAGTGACGAACAAGGCGGTCCCGCCGCCTGGATGGAGCACGCCGATGGGACGTGGTCGGTCGTGGATGAGTACGGATTCGCCAGCGAAACTTTCGTAGTCATCGACGGGAAGGCATTCCCGATCGACTCGACCAGCGAATAGGCGTGCCCGCCCATCGGCCGATCGGGATGGATCTGTTTAGTTACACAGCGCTGGAGGTCGGCTCGAAGGTGGATTTGAAGTCCGGGCATTCGACCAACGGGTCGTGGGTGCAGGTGGCGGCGTGGCGGAGGCTGTCGCGCATGCGGATGAGGCGGGTTATGTCGTCGTCGAGTTGCCGGGCTTTTTCGGCCATGCGGGCGCGTAGTTCGGCGTCGGAGGGGGAGGCGCGGAGGAAGCGGGCGATTTCGGTGAGGGTGAAACCGGCGCCGCGTGCGCAGAGGATGAGGGCCAGGCGGCTCAGGACGTCGGGGTGGTAGGTGCGGCGCAGGCCGTTGCGGCCGGTCGGGGCGATGAGTCCGCGTTTCTCGTAGAAACGCAGGGCGGAGGGGGCGAGGCCGGTTTGTTCGCCGACCTCGGCGATATCGAGCAGGTCGGCCATCTCGTCTCCTTGACTTGAACCGCGCTTCAAGTCACAGACTAGCTCACATGACAATCCATCACCTCAATTGCGGATCGGTTCGGCAGATCGAAGCCACCTACGACGGACCCGCGCCCGCGCATGCCGTGAACCACTGCCTGCTGGTCGAGACCGCGTCCGACGGCCTGGTCCTGATCGAGACGGGCATCGGACTGGACGACGTGCGCGACCCGGCGGGCACCCTCGGCGCGGACTGGGTGGCGATGGCCCAGCCCATCCTTTCCGAAGACGAAACCGCGATCCGGCACGTCGAACGGCTCGGCTACGAGCCCGCCGACGTCCGGCACATCATCCTCACCCACCTCGACGTGGACCACTGCGGGGGATTGCCCGACTTCCCGCACGCACAGGTCCACGTCCTCGCCGCCGAACTGGCAGCGGCGCAGGCCGAAGCGCCGAGCTTCCGCTATCGCTCCGCGCACTGGGCGCACGATCCGAACTGGGTGGCCTACCCGTCGGAACCGACCGGAAAATGGTTCGGTTTCAACGCGATCCAACCGAAGGACCTGCCCGACGACTTCCAGCTGATCCCGCTGGGCGGGCACACCGCGGGCCACACCGGGGTCGCCGTTCGCCACGGCGACAGTTGGTTGCTGCACTGCGGCGACGCGTACTACTACCACCGCGAACTCGATCCGGCTCCGCAGCCGCACCCGGTGCTCGACGTCGTGCAGACCGGTTCCGAGGTCCACCACGACTTGCGGCTGGGCACCCAGGCTCGGCTGCGCGAGCTACACCGCGATCACGGCGACGAGGTCACCCTGATCAGCGCGCACGACCCGTGGGAG
Source organism: Nocardia sichangensis (assembly GCF_047200615.1). Classification (NCBI taxonomy): domain Bacteria; kingdom Bacillati; phylum Actinomycetota; class Actinomycetes; order Mycobacteriales; family Nocardiaceae; genus Nocardia; species Nocardia sichangensis. The sequence continues at coordinate 82,008 of NZ_JBJZOK010000016.1, read as the reverse complement.
TTCCAGCGCGCGAGCTGACCCCTACCGGCGCTGCCAGCACTGTGCCCGGTCGCCGAGATTCCACCACGAGATATAGCCCGGGTCCTGGTCGAGCAAGGTCCATCCGGCTTCGAGCAGGTCGAAGAACGCGCTGTCGGCCGTCCGCCCGCCGCGTGCTTCGCCGATGTAGATCAGCGACGAGCCGCCCGCCTCCTGGTAGGCGGCGAGGGTGCTGGAGGCCATCGGGTTCTCCCAGCCGGGCGGCCAGCAGAGGAACAGCGCGTGTTCGGCGTGCCCGGCGACCAGATCGGCCGTGGAAGACGGCGGCGTGGCGGTGGGATGCCAGGTCGCGGCCTGCCCCGGCGCGGCGGGGAAGGCCGTGTTGGTCGCCCGGTCCGGCGGGTGGGAGTCGAAAGCGCTGATGGGCACGCCGATTCGGGTGAGCTGATGCGCCCAGTAACCGCGCCCGGAGCCGACTTCCAGCACCGGCCTGCCCTGCGCGACGTCCGCTACCCAGCGCAGTGTGGCAGGTGCGGGGATCGCGTACGCGTACGCGGCTTGCAGCACGATCTGCGCATACGCCAGCCGCGCACTGCCTTTCGGGTTGCCGCCGTTCACCTCGGCGCGGTTCGCGCGCTCCCTCGGTCCGGGCGATACCGCGGCGGCGACGATGTCCCAGTACGGATTCGTGCTGGCACCGCCGGTCATGTAGTGCAGTAGGTGTAGGTCGAACGTGGCGTCGGTGATGTCGTCACCGGTGCCGGGCAACCGGCCCGCGGTGGACCAGTAGTCCGCGACCCGCGGATACGCTGTCGCGAAGGTGGATTCGTCTTGGACGAGGTTCGTCAGCGCCGTGCGGCGCTGCGGCGAAAGCGCCAAGTCAGCCATCTTTCGATTCTCCGCCGACCGTCACCGGCCCTGGGGAACATCGAGACGAGTTCACCGACCTGTCGCGAATCCTTCGCTCTCCGTAGGTGATACGCCCACGAGTCTGTTCTGCTCCGACGCGGTTCGCGCGCCCCGGCTCACCCGCTGTCGCGCATCGACACCAGTCCGCCGAGTGTGCCGAGGTAGGCCGCTCCGTCGGGGCCGAGGGCGATTCCGGCGTAATTGTTGTTGAAGCCGAGGCCGGTGCCGGACAGCTGTTTCCACACGGTCGCGCCGGTGCGGTAGTCGAGGGCCGTCCAGTACCAGGGATCGCTCGGATCGGTGCCCTTCGTGTAGGTGTAGATCAACCCGGTGGCCAGGGACAGCTTCGGTACCACCGACGGCGCGGCTTCGACCGCGTTGGTCCAGGTCAGATGGCAGCCGTTGCCGTCGGCGTCGATGTCGACACGGGCGAAGCCCGCGGCGGTGGTCTTACCGGAGGCGACCGCGTCGGGGTGTCCGTAGCCGTAGTTGTTCTCGACGATGAGTGAGCGTCCCGCGCCGATCAGCGAGTTCTCGGTGGCGCTGTGGCCCGGCTCGAACACCGGCACCGCGCACACCTGCCGTTCGGCGACCGAGGGCGCGGTGCGGTAGACGACGACGTTCATCGGATCGGCATTGTCGGTGATGGCGACATAGCCGTCGGGCAGGACGGTGGGCGTGGTGCCGGTTCCGTCGTCCACTTGGCCCGGCTTGCGCTGGTTGCTGTTGGCGTAGGTGGTTTGCCAGGTGATCCGGGGCGCGCCGTCGGGACCGGCGTCGAAACGCAGGAGCCGCCGGTTGGTGGCGATGTAGACCTCACCGGCCGCACCGACCGCGAACGAGTTCTCGATCTGATTCTCCGTACCGTCTCCGAGCCGAACCACCTGCGCCGCTCCGGTATCCGGATCCAGTGTGCCGACCACGCCGTTCGTCTTGGCCACGAACCAGATCAGGCCGTTCGAGTCCGGCAGTGCGGAGTTCAGCGTCTCCTCGGGGTGTAGCACGCCGGTCAGGTCGTAGTCGCGTACCAGCGAGAACCCGTCGGCGGCGGGGTTCTCGGCGAACACTTGAATGTGTCCGGTGCTGGTGCCCACCACGGCGCGGTCTTCGTCATCGAGGTAGAAGTACCCGCCGCCGCCGAAATTGTTGAAAGCGCCGGGCCGCAGCGTATCGAGGGGATTCTTGCCCGGCAGTGGATGTTTGCCGAGGACGCTCATTGTCGTCGGGTCGATGAGGTAAAGGCCCGGTTGCAGCCCCAGGCAGGTGCTGACGATGCGTCCGGCGCGGTCGAACGCCACCGAACCGCACTCGCTGCCGAGCAGCAGGGAATCGGTCCGCGGTGACCGGCCGAGCGGACCGGGGCGGCGGTAGGTATCGCTCATCCACCCGTCGTTGTGGACTCCCGAGTTTCCGTTCGGCGCGAGATGTGGGTTCTGCGGGACCGGTGGGATGCCGGTGACCGGTTCGCCGCTCGCGGCGGCACCGACGAATCGCGCCGGTTCCGGCACGGCGGGCACCGAAGGGATCGGCGTCGCGGCGGCGGGCACCGCGACTACCGCGGCAAGGATTGCCGCAGGCAGCGTCGCGCGCAGAACCTGGGAGGGGAGGATGTGAAACACGAATGAACGGTATCCGGGTCCGGCGGGCCGCGAATCCCCCACGCGAGTGATTACGCGGGCACGGCCGCGACCGTCGGGTACCCGATTCGCGTCGCGCCGCGTTTCAGTACTGCTGGTGCCCGGCCAGTTGCTGGGCGATGAGTCCTTGCAGTCGTTGCAGGCCGCCGACGGTGATGCCGCTCTGGATCTGTCCCTCGATGGTGCGCACCAGCACGGAGTCGCTGAGCACCTTCTCGCTGGACTGGATCAGCACGGTCCCCGCGCCGGTGAAATCGAACTGGCGCTCCTCACCGGAGTTCACGCCGAATCGTGCCGCACCGGCGGCCAGGAAACCCGAGATCCAGCGTTCGTCGTAGTGGTGGCTCGGAGAAGGGCAATCCGCCCAGCCGACCAGCGACTCGGGGTCGACGCGCAGCGGTGGCTCGGCGAACATCACCGGCCCGTTGGACGAGGCGAGGAACTTGCCGGTGCCGATCAACGTGAGGAACCCGGGCACGATGGACTGGTTGAGCGACAGGCCCGGCTCGAAGGCCAGCAGGTTCGCCGCCCGGATGGTCAGGTTGCCGTTGTCCTCGAGATCGTAGGAGTTGATGTCGTAGCCACGGTCGCCGATGATCAGCTTGCCGTGCCCCTCCGCGACGACGTAGTCGCCGGTGAACAGCGGCGCCGAGAACTGCTGCGACACCATGTGCAGCAGTCCGCCCTGCAACCCGTGGCTGAGCGACTGGAACCGGATGTCGCCGTAGTAGGCGATCATCGCGCCCTTGCGCATGAACCACGGCTTGTTCAGGTCGATGCAGTAGGCGTAGCTGTTTCCCGGGATGTTGTCGCTCTCACCGAGGTTCATGGGGTTGAGGATCTGGGACATGCTCACAACTTCTCTTCGGAGGCCTGCACGTAGACGACGCCCTGCCCGACGCAATGCAACTGCATCGCCTCGCCGGAACCGCGCCCGACGGCGTCTCGCCAGCTCAGCGCCGCTTTGAGCTCGGTCTGCACATTGCCGTAGGCGGCGACGAAGGCTTGCGGATCGACCACGATCGGATTCGGCCCGCCTACTTGCAATTCCAGGAATCCGCCGTGCGCGAGCAGCACCGCGGCGCCCTGCCCGGACAACTGGGTGGTGAACAGGCCCTGTCCGGTCAACGCCCCCGAGGCGGCGCCACGCAGCGCGCCCATCAGGCCGCCACCGCCTCCGCCACCCGAACTCATCACGGAGACCACCGAACTCTGCAATCCGGCGGTGTTGGCGAGCAGTCGCGAAGCCTCGACGCGCAACGTCGCACCCGGCTGCATGTGCACCACGTGCACCTCCAGGCCGGCGAATCCGTAATGGACCTCGCCATTGCCCTGCGCGAGCATGGTGCGCTCGTGCTCACCCGCCATCGCGCGGCCCGCGAGCCCCATCAGCCCGCCCATGCCGCCCATCCCTTGCGCCCCCGGAACCTGGTGGGGGGCAAAGGAAACATCGCCGGTGTAGAACAGCATCGCGCCGTTGCGGGCGACCACGCCCCCCGCCATTCCGACGTTGACCTTGACGACTTTGCCGTTGATCTTCTCGAACATCCGTCTCTACCGTTCCGCCGGTTGGATCAACACCACGCCGTGGCCGTCCCAGCGCAGCGAGAACGCCTCGCCCGCGTCCTGACCGACGAAACTGCGCCAGGACACGTCGGTGACGAAGGACTGGTTGAGGTTTCCGCGCGCCGCGACGAACGCGTCCGGATCGACGATCAGCGGGTACTGCGGCGAGACCTCCAGGTGGATGAGCGGACCGCCGGCCGAGAGCAGCGCGACCTGGCCCTGGCCGGAGACGGTCGTGGTGAACAGGCCCTGTCCGGTCGACGCACCGCGCAAACCGGCGAAACGCACGTCGGTGCGGAGGTTCCCGGCGAACGCGAGCAGTTGTTGCGACTCCACTTGCAGCGTCTCGTTGTTCAAGTCGACGACGGTGACGTGCTGGCCGTTGACCGCGAAGAACACTCGTCCGTGACCGGCGCACTCCATCAGCGAGAGCTTCTCACCGGTGGCTCGGCGCTTCAGCCCGGCGAGCACGCCGTCGCCACCGCCGAAGCCGGCCGCCTTGAACTGCACGTTTCCCTCGTAGGCGATCATCGAACCGGAGATCGCGCGGAGACTGGTGCCGGCCAGGTGGGCCTCGATCACCTTCTTCGACTGCTCGAACAGTTGCGCCATGGAATGTTTGCCTGCTGTCTCGATCGGGAACACGGTGGAGTCGCCGTATTCCATCTACGTGCCGTCACCCTAACCGATGCTTCCGTGGGTGTCGGGGCAGCACGGCCGTTCGATTCCAGCGCCGCGCAGCGCGTTTCTCGTAGAGTGTCAGGCGAACGCACCGACAAGCGAAGGGTCGAACTTGTCCGCAACTCTCGCCAAGGGCCAGAACGGTCCGCTGGCCACCAACGACGTGGTGATATCCGTCCAGCTCACGGCGCCGGCGGATTTGTCGGCGCTACTGGTCACCGAGCGGGGCAAGGTCCGTTCCGATGCGGATTTCGTCTTCTTCAACCAGCCGAGCGGCCCCGGGGTCAATCTGCAGCCTGCGCCCGCGGGCCAGCCCGCGTCGCTGGCTGTGTCGCTGAACGCGGTGCCCGCCGACATCGATCAGATTCGCGCTGTGATCACGCTCGACGACGCGAACAGTAATTTCGGTAGGTTCCCCGCCCCGACCGCGATCGTGTCGGATGCGGCCGGAAATCAGTTGTACGCCTATCGGATCGACGGGCTGAACACCGAGTCGATCGTGATCGCGCTCGAGCTGTACCGCCGCCAGGGTGCGTGGAAGGTGCGTGCGGTCGGACAGGGCTACGCGGGCGGTTTCGCCGCGCTGGTCACCGATCACGGTGTGACGGTCGACGATGCTCCCGCCCAGCCCGCTCAGGCTCCCCAGGCCCCGCCGCCGCCTCCGCAGCAGCCGGTTCAGCAGCCGCCCGTCCAGCAGCAGCCGAACTACCCGCCGCCGACCACCCCGGCGTACCCCACCCAGCAGCAGGCGCCGCAGTACGCGCCGACCGGTGGTTATCCGCCGCCCGGACCTGGCTACTCGCCGCCCGGCCCCGGCCAGCCACCGCAGGGTGCCCCTGGTTATCCGCCGCCCGGTCCGGGTTACCCGCCGCCGCCCGGCCCCGGGCCCGGCTACCCGCCGCCCGGCCAGCCGCCGCAGCCGCAGCAGCCCGCCGAGGTCAGCCTCAGCAAGGACCGCCCGGTCAGCCTGGTCAAGGGGCAGCGCGTCACGCTGCGCAAGGAAGGCGCCGCGCTGACCTTCGTGAAGATGGGTCTCGGCTGGGATCCGGTGCGCAGCCGCGGCATGTTCGGCAACCGCACGGTCGACATCGACCTCGACGCGTCGGTCATCATGTTCGCCGACATGAACCCGGTGGACGTCGCGTACTACGGACAGTTGACTTCCAAAGACGGCTCCATCCGCCACCAGGGCGACAACCTCACCGGTGAGGGCGAGGGCGACGACGAGGTGATCCTGGTCGACCTGACCCGCGTCCCCGCGCACGTCAACACGCTGCTGTTCATCGTGACCTCCTACAAGGGCCACACCTTCGAGCAGGTGCAGAACGCGTTCTGCCGCTTGGTCGACGGGACGAACAACGGCGAGCTGGCCAGATACACCCTCGCGGGCGGCATGCCGTTCACCGCGATGGCGATGGCCAAGCTGTACCGGGTGGGCAACGACTGGAAACTGCAGGCGCTCGGCGAAGGCTTCCAGGCCAAGCATCCGGGTGAGGCGGTGCCGCAGCTCGGCCGCTTCCTCGTCAACGGTTGATCGGCGGCGGGACAGCAGGGCGGACAAGGTGATTCAACTGCAGGCCGGTCAGAACATCCCGTTGACCGGTGAGGTCGTTCGTTTCAGTGCGAAAGCCGAGGCTGCCCTCGATGTTTCCGCGCTGGTGGTGGCGGAGAACCTGAAGGTGTTCTCCAGCGACGATTTCGTCTTCTACAACCAGCCCGCCACGGCAGGGGTCGCCTTGGCGGCCGACGGGGTCACGATCACGCTCACCGAGGTGCGCGCGGACGCGAAGGCCGTACTACTGGTGGTCAGCGCCGATCCGGCCGCCCCCGCGCGGGCGGGCGGGCTCGGGCCGGTCACCGCCACCCTGTCCGAGAACGACAGCGCGACCGCCGAATTCGCGATCACCCCGTCGTCCGGTGAGACGGCGCTGATCTGCCTGGAGGTGTACCGGCGCGGTCCGGCCTGGAAACTGCGGGCGGTGGGCCAGGGTTACGCGGGCGGCCTCGCCGTGCTGCTCACCGCGCACGGCGTCGAGGTCGACGGTGCGGCCCCGGAGCAGGCCGACCAACCCGGTACGCACACCATGTCCGGTCCACTGGCGGGTGACGCGCAGATCGCCGCCGCCGGTGCGCCGCTGGAAGTCGGTCACGGCCTGGAACGGCTGTGGATGGTGTTCGAGGACGCGGCGCGGTCGGCCGCCGCGCTGGTATCGGCGCGAGAGTACGCGGCCAAGCGGTTGGATCACGAGCTGTCGCTCGCCGTCTCCGATCCCGCGACCAGGAACACTCCGGCGGCCGAGCAGGCGCGCAGCGCCGCGCAGCAACGGCACGACGAACTAGTCGACACCGCCGAGCGCAACCACCAGCGGGATGCCGAACAGCTGATGGGCGAACTCGCCGCGGCCGACCGGGTGCTGCCGCCTGCCCTCGCGTCCTGGGACTCACCCGCTTGGGACAAGCCGTCCGCGCCGAGCGACGGTATCCGGCTCGGTGAGTTGTACGCGCTCGACCGGGGGTCGCTGCGTATTCCGTACTGTGTTCCGGTGCCGCTGAATCGGCCGCTGTGGATCGATGCCGAGTCGACCCGTGCGGTCGCGCCGGTCGTGGGCGCACTGCTGGCGCGGTTGCTCGCCACGGCGCCGCAACGGCGAACGCTGGTCGACATCATCGACCTCACCGATGCGTTCGGCGGCTTCACCGGCCTGCTCGCTCCCGTGCTGAACGGACCGCCGATCACCGACCACGCCGACATCTCGGCGCGGCTGCAAGCGCTGGTGGACGCGGCCGAACTGGCGGAATTGGCTTATACGAGCGGTGCTTTCACGCCGCCCAGCGAGCACCGGGTCCTGCTGGCCGCGGACTTTCCGCACGGCTACCAGAGTTCGGACGCACAGCGCATCGGCGCGTTGATCACGCGCGGCGAGCTGATCGGACTGTCCATCGTGATCGTGGGCGCGAACGAATCCGATTCGGCCGACACCACCGTGGCGATGCTGTCGCAGTCGTGCCGCCACCTGCCGACGATCGGCGGCACGCCGCTGTTCGATCCATGGACCGGCAGCGCTTGGCAACTCGATCTGGATCTGTTGCCGCACGAGCCGGAACGGCAGGCGCGCTTCCTGCGTACGAGGTGAGCGCCTGAACCGGCGACCGGGTCAGCCGCCCGCGACCGCCGTTCGCGGCCGCAGCGGCTCAGGCAGCCAGGGCAGCAGTGGATCCGGCATGCGGTCGACGACACCGCCGACCGGGTCGTCGACGAAGTCGCGCCGCACCAGGTCCTCCTCCGGGCGGTAGATCTGGCGCACGATCAGGGCGCACAGCCCCGCCACCGCCAAGTCGCGCAGGGCGACGGTGCCGGTGAACCACTGCTCTGGCAAACCTTTGCGGTCCAAGCCGAGGTAGTAGAACATTCGCGGCACCCAGACCAGCGCGTCGACGGTCATCCAAGTCAGCAGGATGCGCCGGTGCGGCAGCGCCAGGACGGCCAGCGGCACCAGCCACAACGAGTACTGCGGACTCCACACCTTGTTCGTCAGCAGGAACGCCGCGACCACGAGGAAGCACAGTTGCGCCAGCCGCGGCCGTCGAGGCGCGGTGAATCCGATGTAGGCGATCACCGCGCAGGCCGCGACGAACGCCAGCAGTGAGACCGCGTTCAGGATCGCGGGCTGCTCCCCGTAGGTCAGCGCGCCGTCGAAGCCGCGCCAGCCGGTGAACGAGGAGATCACGTTGTAGATCGAGTCCGGGTCGGCGTGCCGGGTGGTGTTGAGCCGGAAGAATTCCTGCCAGCCGTTCGGGAACAGCGCGGCGATCGGAAGGTTCACCACCAGCCAGGTCGCCAGCGCGGCGCACATCGCGACGGACGCGGCGCCGATCGGTCGGGCGCTGAGGAATTGGATGCGGTAGGGCGTCTCCCGCACCCACGCCAGGAAGGTCGGCCAGCCGTCGATGTCGCGTATCCGCAGGCCGAGGTGCGTGCGCAGCGTGCGTTGCCTCGTCTCGGTACGCAGGCACAGCACGAGGATCGGCCCGAGCAGCAGCAGCGGATACAGTTTGGCGGCGCCGCCCAGACCGAGCAGCACTCCCGCCAGCACGGGTTTGCGCCGGGCCCAGGCGAGCAGGCCGGTCGCGGCGAAGGCCGTCGCGAGCGCGTCGAAATTGGTGAAGGCGTGCACGATCACCAACGGCGAACAGGCGATCAGCGCCGCGTCCCAGATCCGGCGGCCGGACAGCAACGCCGACGCCCAGACGGTGATCAGCCAGGCCATGGCGAGACCGACCGCGACGACGTTGAAGTAGATCACCACTTGGAGTGCGCCGGGCAGCGGCGAAGCGTCCCAGCTCTTCGCGATCCGCATCGAAAGGTACTGGTACAGGCCCGAGAGCACGGGATATTCCATGTACCGCGTCTCCCGTCCACCGTCGGGAGTCTGTTCGGTCCACTGCTTCTTGTACGGGAAGGCGCCTTCGTTCAGGCGCTCGGCCCCGTAGAGCGGCACGGTGTCCGAATAGCACATCGCCACGTACTGGCGGCCGTTGTTCCAGTCGAGCGTGGGACCGTCCGCGCCGGTGGTCTGCTGGATGCATCCCGCCTTGCCGAACCAGCCGAGCGCCAGGAACACCAGGGCGAACGCCATCAGCACCCGCATGGGCGTCCAGAACCGCACCCGCCCGATCAGCGCATGATCACCGACCGGCCCACCGATCACCGTCGACAATTGCGCGGCGAGCGAATCGTTGCGACTCGGCCGGTCCCGCGCGTCCGCCGATCGCAGATCAGAGGCGAGCGGAGCAGGGGCGGCGTAGTACGCCCCACCGGGCGCCTTCTGGTCCGACAGCGGTGCCCTCCCATTCCTCCGTGGCTCCACCAGCTGCTGATCGGTCACGGAAACCGAGGCTACCCGGAGTACGGCCCACGGTCCGGACCGAGTCGGCTTCGGTCTTCCGCGCGTTGCCATCCGCGCACGGCCTCCGAGCATCGCGAGCGTAATTCGGAACGTATGTCGTCCCGCAGGGATACTTCAAGTACGCAGAATGCTCGAACTGGGCGGGTGCCAGGGAGAGGTGCTACCAGGATCCGAATGGTTTCTGGTACAAGACTCCGATCTGATCTCTTCCTTCGTGTCTGCCCTGGCTGCGATCGGATACGTTGGCCAGGGCTGAAAGGATTCGGTCTTTCGACCGCTGTTGGGCGGTCGAGCCTTTCCGTATTTTCTCATGCGTTGGGTATGAATGACGCCGGGCGGGGATGGCCCGCATGATCAACGCATTCTGGTCTGGACATCCTTGGCGAGTTCGGTGATCCGCCTGCTGACCAATAATGTCTGCCCAGAGGGGCGTTTTTCACGGTGATCCTGTCCACCGAAGTTCGGATATGTACTTGCATCCGAGGGCGCCGGGAATGGAATTCGCCGACCGGACCGATCGATCACGGCTTCCTGGAATTACCAGCCCAGGGAGCAAGCCGTCTCTCGGCAATCCGGCGCAAATACGACGAAGGCCGGGACCGGACCTGATGCGGTCGGACCCGGCCTGTGCGCCGGCGAACTATCGGCCCCGTGTCGGAGCGGTTCCGTTCGTGCCTTCGTTGTTACCCGAGTTGCCGTTGTTGCCGGGTCTCGGTGAGCCGGTGGCCGTCGGTGCGGCACCGTCGGACGGTGCGACCGGTTGGCCGGGCAGCGGTCCGGAGTCCGGTTCACGCTGCTGCTGCGGGCGCTGCTGCTGAGGTGCGGGCTGGACGCCGGGGACCGGGATCGTGATGCCGGGCAGAATCTCCACCTGGGTCGGCGCGACCACCACGGGTGGCAGAAGCGGAGAGTCGACAGTGGACGGCGGGGTGTAGGGCGCCGACCATTCGGGGACACCGGCCTGGCCCTTGATGGGGGCGGGCTTCGGGAATGTCTCGTTGCGAGTCCCCGAGAGCGCGCCGTCCATGGTCGCTTTCCAGATGTCGGAGGGCAGACCGGAGCCGTAGATCATGCCGCCGCTGTAGTTGCGCAGCGGCGAGTTGTCGACGCTGCCGACCCACACCGCCGTCGACAGCGACGGGGTGTAGCCCACCATCCAGGCGTCCTTGTTCTCGCCGGTATCCAGCAGCTGCGCGGTACCGGTCTTGGTCGCCGATTCGCGCCCGTTGGCCAGCCCGTGGTTACGGGAGTAGGCCGCGATCGGCTTCATCGCGGCGGTGACGTTGTCGGCGACAGCGGCCGAAACGCGCTGCTCACCGGCTACCTCACCACGGTCGAGCAGGACCTGACCGTCGGCGGTCACGACCTTCGATACGAAATGCGGCGCGTGGTAGACGCCGGAGGCGGCCAGCGTCGCATACATGGAGGCCATGTCGAGCGGCCGCGCCTGGTACTGGCCGAGCACGATGCCGTTGTTGGGCCCGGAGCCGTCCGACTCGGTGAGCGTCTTGCCGACTCCCGCGATGGTGTCCGGCATGCCGAGCTTGTACGCCATGTCGGCGATCTTGCGCGGGCCGTTCTGCATGTCCAGCTCCATCCGGTAGAAGCTGGTGTTCAGTGACCGTTTCAGCGCCTCGGCGATGGTGCACGTGCCGCAACCCTCGCCTTCGACGTTGGAGATCTTGATGCCGTTCACGGTCAGCGGCGAGCTGTCGTACATCTGCGACAGCGGGATGCCCAGCTCCAGGTTGGCCGCGAGGCCGATGACCTTGAACGACGAACCGGTCTGCAAACCGGCGTTGGCGAAGTCGTAGCCCTGGCCGTCGCTGCCGCCGTAGTAGGCGCGCACGGCGCCGGTGTGCGGATCGACCGAGACCACGGCGGTACGCAGCTGCTCCGGTTCACCCTGCATCTTCGAGGTGGCCGCGTCGACGGCGGCCTGCTGGGCCTTCGGGTCGATCGTGGTCGTGATCTGCAAGCCCGCGGTGTTCAGCTGCTGCTCGCTGATGCCCGCCGCGCCGAGTTCCTTGAGCACCTGGGTCTTGATCAGGCCCTCGGGGCCGGAGTCCTGCGCCTTGTCCCGAGTCGAGGAGAGCGGGACGACCCGCGGGTACTGCAGGCCCTGTCGCTCGGTCGCGCTCAGGTTGCCGCCGGAGACCATGCCGTCGAGCACGTAGTTCCAGCGGGTCTTCGCGCCCTCGGGGTTCTTCTCCGGGTCCAGACTGGACGGCAGCTGGATGGTGGCGGCGAGCACCGCGCCCTCGGCGACGGTGAGTTCCGACACCGGCTTGCCGAAGTACGCCTTGGCCGCCGCGTCGATGCCATACGCGCCGCGACCGAAATAGATGGTGTTCAGGTACGCGGCGAGGATCTCGTCCTTGCTCCACTGCCGCGCCATCTTGGCCGAGATGACCAGCTCGTGCATCTTGCGGGTCAGCGAGTGCTCGTCACCGACCAGCGCGTTCTTCACGTACTGCTGGGTGATGGTCGAGCCACCGCCCGCACTCTCCCGGCCGAGAACGTTGTCCCTGGCCGCGCGCGCGAAGCCGGAGATCGAGAAGCCGGGGTTGGTGTAGAAGTCGCGGTCCTCGGCGGCCATCACCGCGTTGCGCACGTGCGGCGGGATCTGGTCGATGGTGACGTCGGTCCGGTTGCCTTCCGGCGGAACCACTTTGCTGATCACCGAGGTGCCGTCGGAGGCGAAGATGGTCGCCACCTGGTTCGACTTCAGGTCGCCCGGCTGCGGCACCGACACCGTGGTGTACGCGGCCAGGAAGATGCCGCTGGGCAGCAGAATGGCCAGCGCGATCAGCACGTAGAGGGTGCGGCGCACGATCCGCCATGGGAATTTCTTCTGCTGCCCGGGCTGCCGCCTTCCCGGCCCGTCGGAGCCGCCGCTGCCGCCGCGGCGCGGCGGCGGGCCCGACGGCGGACCGCCCGCGGCCTGCCTGCGTTCGCCGGTCGTGGGGCCGCTACCGGGGACGCGACGTCCGTCACGGTCCACCGCCGGACGTGCGCCGGTGGCCGGACGCGGTCCGGTGGCGGGGCCGCGCCTGTCGCGTTCGTTCACCGCCTCGGTCAGGGAACCCGGCCGCTGCGTCCGCTGGGCAGGCTGGGGGCCGGGAGCGCCACCATTGGGCGCGCCGCGGTTGGGCTGTGGCGGTCGGCCCGGCTGGGGCGGTCGGCCGCCCTGCGGAGGACGACCGTTGGGCGGAGGGCCGGGACGGCGCGGCGGCTGGGGGCCGCGCGGCTCACCGGGGAGAGGACGCGCACCGGGCGGCGGGACCGGACGGGCGCCGGGAGGTGGTCCGGGACGGGGATTCTGATACGGGTTGGGACTTGGACGTGAACTCTGCGGAGGACGACCGCCATGTGGCTCATCGCCGTAGGGCTCGTAGGGCGAATTCACTGACAAGATCTCCATAACTCGTAGCGGTCCAGGTGGCAATCAGCGGTAGTCGTCACCGCGGCGGACGCATGCCGGCTCCGCGAGTCACCCGCCGGGGACGACCCAGGCACTTCATTCGGCGGCGGTGCGCCGGTTCGCGCGTGTCCCGGAGCGGCGTCGCGGCGGTGCCGGCGCGGAACCGAGTACATAGGACTGCACCAGATGATTCCAGCTGCAGGTCCGGCATACCTCGACGACATGAACCGAGAATTCTTCGCGCGTCTCGGCGAGTCGCGCAAGCTCCTCGGGTGTGCGAGCCGATCCGGCGACCGGCCCCAGGCCGTCGCCGAAGACCCAGGATACGAGGGTCAGCTGTTCCTTCCGGCAGATGGGGCATGTGACCTCGCTCCCGCGGCCATGGAACTTCGCCGCACGCAAGAGATAAGGATTCGCATCACACACCTCGGCGACATCGACCCGGCCCGCATAGACGTCAGCCAGCAGCGACCGGCGCCGCAGGGCGTAGTCGACAACTTGCCGCTGAATTCGCACGAGAACCAGAGTAGCGGGGATGGAATCGGGCCGCCCCGGGCTGCTGCGGATTGACCGTTCCCGACCGGGCCGATCCAGCGCGTCGCGCCGCTACCCGGACTACGATCCGTCTGTGTCCACCGCAGCATCCGGGCGCATGCGAGCGCGTGATCTCGACCGCGCCGACGCATCCGGTCTTCTGGATGCCGCCTACGCCGAGGGGCAGCTCGGCGCCGACGAGTACCACGACCGGATCGCGCAGGCCGCGGCGGCGAAGACGCTCGGCGAATTGGCCGCGCTCACCGCCGACCTGCAAACCCCGGCCGCTGCGCGCGGGTTCGCCGCGCGGCGCCCGTCGGGCGCGCGAAAAGTATTGCGCCGCTCCGGTTCCGGCGGCAGTTATCCCGGTCACACCAGGGCGCGCGATGCCGATCGCGCCACTACGCGCGAACTGCTCGACCGCGCCCGTTCCGACGGCCAGCTGTCCGAAGACGAGCACGACGCCCTCACCGAACTCGCCGCGGAAGCGCGCACCCTGGGAGATCTGGACGATCTGGTCGCGGATCTCCAGCGGCCCCGTGACGTCGCCCCCGCCCCGCGACCGCCGCGTTCGCATCGGCGTCAGTGGTATCGGGCCGCGGTGGCCGTGGCCGCGGCGCTGGCCGCCTGCGCCGGTTTTCTCGCGGTGACCAGGGAAGCGGAACCGCGATCCGCGGCCCAAGCACCGACGGTGGCGGAACTCGGGTCGGTGCAGCCCGTTGTGGTCGCGACGCCGAGTCTGGTCACCGCCGAGGGAATCGCCCTCTTCCTGCGCAACTACCAGCGGAAATTCGGCGATCTGCAGGTGGACGAGCTGTATCTGCACGACGATTTGGCCACCCTCACCCGGGCCGTGCCCGGCCAGCCGAACCGGAAGGTCCAGTACGACTACCGCGGTGGTTTCGCCCAGTCCCATGAGATCGAGACGCGCAAGACCGATACCCCGTCGGTGGACTTGGCCGCGCTGAATGTGGACACGATCGGCCGGGCTCTCGTCGACGCGCCCGCGACGACCCGGGTGCCCGGCGGCGTCGTCACGCTTTTGAGGGTGGGCGTGAACGGCCTGTCCCCCGGTTACGGCGTTGCCACCGGGCAACCTGTCGTCGAAATTCACGTGGGCAACTCCGTCAAGGAGAGCGGCCACTTCGTGCTGACCCCGGCGGGCGAGGTGCGCCGCGTCTGGCCCTTCGGAGGATGAGAGCGATGGCGACCACCCGATACAGCGACGTCCGTGCCCGCGACACCGATCGCGCCGACGTGTGCGGCCTGCTGGACGCCGCGTTGGCCGACGGCCAGCTCACCGCCGCCGAGCACGCCGCGCGCACCGCCCGAGCCATGCGCGCGAAGTCCTTCGGCGAGCTCGACGAGTTGATCGATGATCTCCAGGTGCCGGACGGGCTGGCGAACGCCCCGGCGGTCCGGGTGGACCGGCGGCGTCCACGCCGCTGGCTGGCGCCGGTATCGGCGCTGGTCGCGGCCTTCGTGGCAGGTGCGATGATCGGCGGGATCAGCCGATGTGGCGTCGACCTGCCCGGGTCCTCCGAGGACGTTCCCGACCTGACCACGGGTGCGGGGTTGGGTTATTTCCTCGCGGAATACCGGGCCGAGTTCGGCGACCTGGTCGCCGACAAGGTCACGTTGTTTCCGAAGTACGTGGTCGTGGACCGGCAGCAGCCCGGCAGTGCGTCGGAGACCGGAGACTACTACTACAACGGCGACTTCCGCAGCTCACGGACCTCGGAGCGGGAACGCGGGACTCGCACCTTCGACCTCTCGACCATCGATGTGCCCGCCGTCGCCGGTCTGCTGGCCGGAGCGCCGCAATCCGTGCGTAGACCGAATGGTGTGGTCACCCACGTAATGCTGAGTTTCGGCTCCACAGGTCCGGTCGATCTGGGCCCGGTGCTACAGATCTATGTCAAGGACCAAGGCGGTTCGTCCGGCTCCCTGACGGCCACTTTCGCGGGCGAGCCGCTCGCGGTCTTCCCGCCCACTCGCTGACTGCGCCCGACACCCCCACCGGGCCTACGGCTGTGCACAGATGTATCGCTCCGATATAGTGGAAAGTCGCATCCATCGGTTAGGTTCTGTACACAGTCAGGGGGTGAAGCCCGGTGCTCGAACTGGCAATCCTCGGGCTGCTCCTGGAAGCGCCCATGCACGGGTACGAGCTGCGCAAGCGGTTGACGGGCCTGCTCGGGGCCTTCCGTGCCTTCTCCTACGGATCGCTCTACCCGACACTGCGTCGCATGCAGGCGGACGGGTTGATCGCCGAGGAGATCCCCGCGGGCGCGACGACACGCCGCGCGCGACGGGTCTATCAATTGACCCCGGCCGGGCGGGAACGGTTCAGCGAGTTGCTCGCCGACACCGGGCCGCAGAACTACACCGACGACGGCTTCGGCGTTCATCTGGCTTTCTTCAGCCGCACTCCCGCGGAAGCGCGGATGCGGATCCTGGAGGGCAGGCGGCGTCAGGTCGAGGAGCGCCGAGAGGGGCTCCGGGAGGCGATCAAGAAGGCCAGCGGGTCGCTGGATCGCTACACCCGGCAGCTCCATCAACTCGGACTCGAATCAAGCGAGCGCGAAGTGCGCTGGCTCAACGAGTTGATTGCGGCGGAGCAATCGACGAAGGCGGCACCACAGAAAGAGGGAAATATCGGCCATGAGTGACGTCAAGAAGGCTGACAACGCCACAGAGGTTCGCGTCGCCATCGTGGGTGTGGGCAACTGCGCCTCCTCGCTGGTCCAGGGCGTGCAGTACTACAAGGACGCGGACGAATCCGCGACCGTCCCCGGCCTGATGCACGTGCGGTTCGGGCCGTACCACGTCCGCGACGTCAAGTTCGTCGCCGCGTTCGACGTGGACGCCAAGAAGGTCGGCTTCGACCTGGCCGAGGCGATCTTCGCCAGCGAGAACAACACGATCAAGATCTCCGACGTGCCGCCGAGCGACGTCGTCGTGCAGCGCGGGCCGACCCTCGACGGCATCGGCAAGTACTACGCGCAGACCATCGAGCTGTCCGAGGCCGAGCCGGTCGACGTGGTGCGGGTGCTGAAGGACAACAACGTCGACGTGCTGGTGTCCTACCTGCCGGTGGGCTCGGAGGAGGCCGACAAGTTCTACGCGCAGTGCGCGATCGACGCGGGTGTCGCGTTCGTCAACGCGTTGCCGGTGTTCATCGCCTCCGACCCGGTCTGGGCGGCGAAGTTCACCGAAGCCGGTGTCCCCATCGTCGGTGACGACATCAAGAGCCAGGTCGGCGCGACCATCACCCACCGCGTGATGGCCAAGCTGTTCGAGGATCGCGGTGTGCAGCTCGACCGCACCATGCAGCTGAACGTCGGCGGCAACATGGACTTCAAGAACATGCTCGAGCGCGAGCGCCTGGAGTCGAAGAAGATCTCCAAGACCCAAGCCGTCACCAGCAACCTCAAGAAGGAACTCGGCGCCAACGACGTGCACATCGGCCCGTCCGACCACGTGGGCTGGCTCGACGACCGCAAGTGGGCCTACGTCCGCCTGGAAGGCCGCGCCTTCGGTGACGTACCGCTGAACCTGGAGTACAAGCTCGAGGTGTGGGACTCGCCGAACTCCGCGGGCATCATCATCGACGCCGTACGCGCGGCGAAGATCGCCAAGGACCGCGGCATCGGCGGACCGGTCATCCCCGCCTCGGCCTACCTGATGAAGTCCCCGCCGCAGCAGCTCGCCGACGACATCGCGCGCGCCCAGCTGGAAGCCTTCATCATCGGCGCCGAGTGATTCGGTGACACCGACGCAAGCCGGCCGGAGGCAGAAGCCTCCGGCCAGCTGCGTTGTGCGGCGTCCGCGCTAGTCCAGCGAGACGTAGACCTCCACCGACGCCGGGCCGGTGTAGCGCTCCACCTCGGCGGTGTGGGAGCGGGTGATGGTTCCCGCGTTCTCCGCCTTCGCCACCTGTGCCCAGGCGGTGCGCAGCAGGTCGTAGGGCTTGTCGGAGACGACGAACTTGGCGTAGCGGCCCTGCGGGATGATGGTGAGCACATCGCCGGAGTCCAACTCGTCCATCGCGCCGATCTCGTAGCCGAGTACGGCGACGGCGTGGTCGTTCTGACCGATGTAGGCCGCCACCCGCGGCACGTTCTTCTCCCGCGCCAGATAGCGATCCCAGGTGAAGTTCACCAGGTCGAGGTCACGCGCGGTCACCTCCCGGCCGGCCAGCGGCACGGTCAGGCCCGCGACCATGCTCTGCGGCAATGTGACGATCTCGAAGTCCACTGTCTGTTCCTACCCGTTGCCCTGATCGTCTGCCACTGCCACGAAAACTTCCACCGTCCGTGCGTCCGGATAGTGTTCCCAGTCGCCGGTATAAGCGCGAATGAGTCGCCCCGCGGCCTCCGCGTCCCACACTGCTCGCCAGATGCTCACGATGGTGTCGCCGAGATTGTCTCCACTGGCAACGAACCGGGCGAAGCGCCCGGCGGGCACCCGGGCGAGCACGTCTCCGGGCTGCAGGTCGGCCAAGCCGTGACAGCGGTAGCCGACGATATGGGTCAGGTACGAATTGATCTCCGGCGCGTGGTCGACGTACGCGGTGGTCGGCGGTCCGGGCAGCTTGCGGGCCAGGTTGCGCTTCCACGCCTCTTCGACTTTCGCGCGGCGCGGCCCCTCGACCGCGAGCGCGGGGCTGCGAAGCACTGTTCCCGCCACCAGCGTCTCGGGTTGGTCAACGACATTGAAATCCACCGGCGTAGCCCCTATGTCTCGTCTGTCCTCAATTGGCGTCGGTCCCGGTGCCCTCCGTGGTGACGCAGGCTACCGCCTCCGGGCCCGTCGCTCGCGCCGCGCTGTCGTCGCTCGGGCGCATATCCTTCCGCATTGTTTTCGCGGTTTCGGCGTCGGCCCGTTCCGACGCACTCGCTGTTCGCTCTCACTCTGGCAAACGATGCTGCCATGTCATGCGTTCCGCCGGGCCACGGAAGGTCACAGCATCATCGCTATCCAGGAACCGGAATGCTCAGTCCGGGGAAAATCTCGACCTCGCTGGGCGGTTGCGGGCTGGGCGGGATGATGACGACGGGCTCGCGCTGCGATGACGGCTGCGGTGGGTTCAGGATGTCGTAGGGACCGCCGGAGGGCGGCTTGCTCGGATTCGGCCGGGCCGGGGCTTGCGCGCCCGGAGCCTGCGCACCAGGGAACTGTTCGATCGGAGCGCCGTCGAGCGCGTCGTCCATGACCTGTTTCCAGATGTCGGCGGGCAGGCCGGAGCCGTAGATGTCGGCTCCGCGTGCGGTGCGGATCGGTTGTGGCTGATCGGTTCCGACCCACACCGCCGTGGACAGCGACGGGGTGAAGCCGATCATCCACGCGTCCTTGTTCGACTCGCTCGCGCCGAACTGCGTGGTACCTGTCTTGGCTGCCGATGGGCGGTTGTTCTTCAGCGCGTGCCCGTTGGAGTAGGCCGCGATCGGGAGCATCGCCTCGACGGTGTTCTCCGCGATCGTCTTGGAGATGCGCTGTTGACCCGCGGGCGGCTGGTCGCCGACCTTTTGCTCGCCGCGATCCAGCAGCACCCGCCCGTCACCGGTCACCACTCGCTGCACGAAGTACGGCCGGTGGTAGACGCCCGACGCGCCGATCGTGGCATACGCCGAGGCCATATCGATCGGCCGGACCGAATACTGCCCGAGGACGATTCCGTTCAGCGGTTTCCCGCCGTCCTCGGTAAGGGTCTTGCCCGCGACGGCGGGCAGCTCCTCCGGAATCCCCGCCGCGTGCGCCGCGTCCGCGATGGACTGAGGACCGTCGAACATCGTCATGGTCAGCCGGTAGAAGCTGGTGTTCAGCGAGCGTTTGAGCGCCTCGGCCATGGTGCACTTGCCGCACGATTCGCCGTCCACGTTGGTGATCCGGGTACCGCGGTCGGTCACGGGGGAGCTGTCCAGCACGCGGGAGAGCGGAATGCTCTGCTGTTGCGCGGCGATCGCCGCGAAGACCTTGAACGCCGAGCCGGTCTGCAACGGCGCCTGGGCGAAGTCGAAGCCGATGCCGTCGTAGCCGCCGAAGTACGCGCGTACCGCGCCGGAACGCGGATCGATCGACACCACCGCGGCGCGCAGTTCCGGTGGCTGCGCACCGAGCCGGTCGCGCACCGCGCCCAGTACCGCGTGCTGCGCTCTGGCGTCGATGGTGGTGGTGATCTGCAGCGCGCCCTTGTTCAAGTCGCGCTCGCTGATGCCGGAGTCGCGCAGCTCGCGCACGACCTGGTTGCGGATCAGGCCCTCGGGGCCGCGAGCCACGTTCTCGTCCGGGATCTGGCTGAGCGGGATGATCGGCGGAAAGGTGGTCGCGTCCCGATCGCCCGGCGCGAGCGCGCCCATCTCGACCATTCCGTCGATCACGTACCGCCAGCGCGCCTTCAGGTCCGCGAGGTGGGTTTCCGGATCCAGGATCGAGGGCGTGCGGATCAGCGCCGCGAGCACCGCGCCCTCCGCGAGGGTCAGCTGGTCGACCTGCTTGTCGAAGTAGACCTTGGCCGCCGCGCCGATGCCGTACGACCCGCGGCCGTAGTAGATGGTGTTGAGGTAGGCGGCGAGGATGTCGTCTTTGCTCCACTGCCGTGCCATCTTCGCCGCGATGATCAGCTCGCGCATCTTGCGGGTGACCGTGCGTTCGGAGCCGAGAAAGGCGTTCTTCACGTACTGCTGGGTGATGGTGGAGCCGCCGCCCGCGTTGTCCTTGCCGAGCAGATTGTCTCGCGCGGCGCGCAGGAAGCCGGAAGTCGAATAACCGGGATTGGTGTAGAAATTGCGGTCCTCCGCCGACAGCACCGCGTCGCGCACCGGGCGCGGCACATCGGACAACGGGACCGGCGTCCGATTCCCATCCGGCGGGACGATTTTCGCGAGCACGGTGCTGCCGTCGGCGGCGAAGACGGTCGCGATCTGATTGGTCTGCACCGCATTCGGATCCGGGATCTCGGCGCTCCAGTACGCCAGGACCGACAGCAACGCGGGCACCACGCCGAAGATGATGAACAAGGCCAGCAGCAGGCGACGGATGCGTTCGGCCCGGCTGCGCGGCGGACGATCCGGCTCCGCGGGGCGTGGCGCGGTCGGTCGCGATTTCCGGCGAGCCGCCGCGCGCTCGCGCCGCTCCCGCGCGTTCCGGTTCGCCGTATCCGGCCGCTGCGTCCAGCCCGCGATCGAGGCATACGGTGCGGTCGGAGGACCCCCCTTGGCGCCACGCCTGCGTTCACGCGGTTTGCGGAACGAGCTCACGATCATCTCCTCCCGGAGCGTCGGACGAACTCACCTGCACGAACGGACGGAAAAGAGCATCGAAAGGCCGAGTTTACCGCGTACGTTCACAACCGGGTTTCCACTTCTCGGGCCGTTGACACAGCGGTGCACGCAGACCATATGCGTGCTGCGCGAAGCGGCGAACCTATCTGTCCCTAGCGATCCCGCCAACGCCACCACACCAGCTCAACCACGGGTTTCGAGCGAAGCGGCAAAAGACTCAGCTCTTCACGCCGCCCGCGGTGAGGCCGGAGATGATCCGGCGCTGGAAGATCAGGACCATGACGACCAGCGGGATGGTGACGATCGTGCCTGCCGCCATGATCGCCGCGTACGGCTGCACCAGCGGGTTGTTGCCGGAGAAGCGGGCGATGGCGACGGTGACCGGCTCGGTCTTGTCGCTGGAAAGCAAACGGGCGAGCAGGTATTCGTTGACCGCCGCGATGAACGCGAGGATCGCGGTGGTGAACACGGCGGGAGCGGCCAGGGGCAGCATCACCAAGCGGAAGGCCTGCAGTTTGGTGGCGCCGTCGATCCGCGCGGCTTCTTCGAGTTCCCACGGCAGTTCGGCGAAGAAGGACGCGAGGATGTAGACCGTCATCGGCAGCACGAACGAGATGTTCGGAATGATCATCGCCTGGTATTCGCCGATCCAGCCGAGGTTGGTGAAGAGCTGGAACAGCGGGGTCACCAGGACGACCACCGGGAACATCGAGGCGCTGAGAATCAGTCCGGACACCACGTACTTGCCGTGGAAGGTGAGCCGGGCCAGCGCGTACGCGGCCAGCACGCCGATCCCCAGCGCGATCACCGTCGTGATGGAGCCGATGACGAGGCTGTTGACCAGCGCCTTGCCGAAGTCGTTGCCGCGGCTGGTGTCGAACGCGTTGCGGAAGTTCTCCAGCGTCACGTGGGTCGGCCACGGAGTGTTGTCGAAGGTGTAGTCGGGATCGCGGAACGCGGTGACCGCCATCCAGTAGAACGGCGCGAGCCCCCACACCAGCACGATCAGCGCGCCCAGGTACAGCCGTACCGAGCCGATGCGTTTGGTCCACGGCACCGGCGCCGCGGCGGATTCGCTCGTCACGGCCTGCTCCGCTGTCTGCACGGACATCAGTGCGCCTCCCGCTGTTCTTCCTGGGTACGAACCGCGTTGGCGCCCAGGATCTTCACCAGCACGAACGCCACGGCGAAGATCAAAAGGAAGGTGATCGTGGACAACGCGGCCGCGCTGTTGGGGCCTTGCCGGACCTGATCGACCACCAGGATGGATACCGTGCGGGTGGCGGGGTTGCCCAGCGTCATGATCGCGGGCAGGTCGTACATCCGCAGCGCGTCCATGGTCCGGAACAGCACCGCGACCAGCAGGGCCGGCTTCAGCAGCGGCAGCGTGATCTGGGTGAACCGCTGCCAGGCCGACGCGCCGTCGACGCGAGCCGCCTCGTACACGTCGGCCGGGATGACTTGCAGGCCTGCCAGCAGCAGCAGCGCCATGAACGGCGTGGTCTTCCAGACGTCGGCCGCGATCACCGCGATCCGGGCGGGCCACGGGTCCGAAGTCCACAGGATGTGCGTGCCGAGCACGCGGTTCACCACGCCGTCGTACTGGAACATGAATTCCCACAACCGCGCGGTGACGGCGGTCGGGATCGCCCACGGGATCAGCACGGCCGCGCGCAGCAGCGCCCGGCCACGGAAGGTCTTACCCATCACCATGGCCATGCCGAGGCCGATCGTGGCCTCCAGCGCGACGGTGACGACCGTGAAGAACAGCGTGACCCCGATGGCCAGCCAGAATTGCGAGCCGAGATTGCCGGTCGGGCACGGCACCGTCTCGCCGGTCGCGATCTGGCACTGTTGCAGCAGCCAGTGCGTGTAATTGTCGAACCCGGCGTTGCCGCCTTCGACGAACATGCCGGTCGCCGGGTCGAGTCCCGAGTCCTTCTGGAAGGACATCCACAGCGCCCGGAACACGGGATAACCGATGACGACCGCGAGCGCGATCAGGACGGGGGTGACGAACAGCCAGGCTTTCCCGGAGCGACGCAGCTCCGAGGCCAGCCTGGCGGCGAAGCCGCGCCTGGCCGGAACGAATTCGTCTTTCGGCACGCTAGTCGCCGTTCCCGAAGGATCCGACACCGTTTCTCTCCTGCGGGTTCGTCGGGTCCGTTGCGTTCAACCGCTCACGATCCAGCGGTTTCGATGCCCTTTTGCATACCGGTGATCGCGTCGTCGACGGACTTGGTTCCGTTCAACGCAGCATAGGCGTTGTCCTGGATGGCCTTGCTCACGGCGGGGTAGAACGGCGTCACCGGGCGCGGCACGGCGCTGGCGATGGAGTCCTTGAGCGCGGGCAGGTACGGCATCTTCGCGATCAGCGCCGGGTCGTCGTACATGGACGCGCGCACCGAGGGCAGCGCGCCCGCGGCGACGATGTGCTGCGCGTCCTCGCTGATCAGGAAGCGCAGGAAGTCCAGCGCGGTGGCCTTGTTCTTGGAGTACGCGCTGATCGCCGCGTTGTAGCCGCCGAGGGTGGAGGCGCCGACGCCGTTCTCCCCCGGCAGTGGGGCGACCGCGAACTTGTCCTTCACGGCGGAGGCCTCGCCGCCGACGTCACCGAAGGTGGACGGCCACGAGCGCAGGAACATCAGCTTGCCCGTCGCGAAGGCGTTGCTGGACTCGGGCTCCTTGAAGGTGATGGCCTCTTTGGGAATGTCGCCGTTGTTGTAGGCGTCGACCAGAACCTTCAGTCCGGCGCGGGACTGCGGGCTGTTCACCGTGGGGGTCTTGCCGTCGGCGCCGACGAAGCTGCCGCCGTAGGCGTTGATCACCTCGGCCGCGTTCACGGTCAGACCCTCGTAGGGCGCGAACTGACCCGCGTAGCAACCGATGTTCTGCTGGCGCGCGATGGGGCACTGGGCCAGCAGCTCGTTCCAGGTCTTGGGCGGGTTCGGCACCAAATCCTTGCGGTAGAACAGCAGGCCGCCGTTGGTGTTGCGCGGCGCGGCGTACAACGTGTTGTTGTAGGTGGCGCTGGCGACCGGCGGGGACAGCAGCGCGCTGGTGTCGATGGCGAAGGAATCCTTCAGCGGCTGGATCCAGCCCTTGGCGGCGAACTCGGCGGTCCACGGCACGTCCAAGGCGACCACGTCGTAGTTGGACTGCTTGGAACGCATGTGCTCGACCAGGTCGTCGTACTGCTGCGAGGCGTCGTTCGACTGCTCCTTGAACGTCACCTGCTCGTCCGGGTGCGCGGCGTTCCAGCGCTCGATCAGCTGCTTCACCGCGCCGGTCTCGGTGGTGTCCTTGCCCTCGACGTAGGTGATCGGGCCGCGACCGGTGAGATTCTGGCTGATCGGGCTCCCGCTGCTGTCGCTGGAGCAGGCGCTGGTGAACGTCGCGGTCAGCAGCCCGACCGCCGCGAGGGCCACCGCGGCCCGCGGTACGAGCGACGAACGTAGGGACGTCACCTTCTTCACAGCCATCGCAAACACTCCAGGATCGTTCGTGAGCGGCAGCACACCCTGCCGGTGCACAAGGCAAGATACATGGTGCCGATCCGGCGTGCGGGACAGTGGCTGGAACTCGCCCACTAGGCTGGGGCGCGATGTCTTCGCCGAACGCGGTTCCCGATCGGATGCTCACGCGCATCGGTGGGCTGCTGCGCAAGGCCGAGTGCACGGACAACGAACACGAGGCCGAGGCGTTTCTCGCCGCTGCTCAGCGGCTGGCCACTAAGTCGTCCATCGACCTCGCCGTGGCGCGGGCGCACATCGCGGGACGCGAGCGCAGGCCCACACCGGTGCAGCGGATCATTCCGATCGGCGAGCCCGGCAAACGCGGGTTGCGCACCTATGTCCAGCTGTTCGTCGCGATCGCGGCCGCGAACGACGTGCGCTGTGACGTCGCCCGGACTTCGACGCAGGTCTACGCCTACGGGTTCGACTCCGACATCGACACCTGCGAGGCGCTCTACGCCAGCCTGCTCGTGCAGATGGTGCGCGCGTCCGACCAGTACATCAAGTCGGGGGCCTACCGATCGGCCACCGTCGAGAAGATCGTGGTGGAGAAGCGGTGGGGTCGCCAGGTGCGGCGCCGGGTGCAGGCGCCGGTCGCCGGTGTGACGGCGCGGCTGAATTTCCAGATGGCGTTCGCCGCGCGGATCGGGCGGCGGCTGTCGGAGGTCAAGGCCGAGGTGGAAGCCGAAGTGTTGCCACGCGACGCCGAGGTGTCCGGGACGGCGCTGGCCCTGCGGAACAAGGAGATCGAGCTCACAGACTTCTACGCGAAGACGTCGGAGGCGCGCGGCACCTGGCGCGGGCCGCAGGAGTCGGCGGGACATTCGGCGGCGGCGCGGGCGGCGGGGGACCGGGCGGGGCGGGCCGCACGGATCGGTAATTCGCCCGAACTGCCCGCCGCGCGTAAGAAGTTGAACTCTTCCGAGGGCGGTTGACCGGCGTGGACGTCACGGGCCGAACCGGGCGAGCGGCTGCCGGGGTCCGGTCGGCGCAACTCGGCGACAGGCCGATGCCGCCCGTGGGATCGGCGGCGCGGCGATGACCGTGCGCGACGGCCAGCGTGCCAAGGTCTACGACGCCGAGCAGTTGGTACGGGGAGTGTTCGATCGCGCGGACGAGCACGGTGTGCGCACCGTCGAACTCTATGGTTCGCAGCTCACGTTGCCGATCGAGCGCCGCTTCGCCTCGGTGGAATCCGTACAGAGTTATACGGACAAGGTGCTGGCGCTCAATTGGGTGCGGGCGCGCTGGGAGCGGGCCGCCGTGGCGGTGCGCGTCCGTTCTCGCGCCGGAACAACGGCCGCGCACTACGAGGCGGCCGGGAACGTTCTGGCGGTTCCGCTGCACACCGGCGGCACCGCGTGGGCGCTGCGGGAATTGGTCATCCTGCACGAACTGGCGCATCACCTCGAATCCGCCCCCGAGTCGGCAGCCCCGCACGGCCCGGAATTCTGCGACCGCTACGTGGACCTCGTAGACGGCGTCGTCGGTCCTGAGGCAGCGTTGCTCTTGCGCACGACGATGCTGGGATGCGGCGTCCGGATCGGGTGAGCGGCCGGCGATTCTTTACCAGGTTTCCGCGATCAGGCATTCACCTGGTGACCGGAATGGCGATCCAGGCGGCTGTCATCGTGGCCGCTAGGCCGCCCTGCCTGCGAATATGAGGCGATGTTGAGCCTAGCGGTCCTGTGTAGGGTCTGGTGGGATCGAGGTGCGCTGCTGGAGTAGGAGAAGGCTCGAGTAACGGGTCGGCGTTGATCTTGGCCGTGGAGTTGGTGCGTTACCTGCGCCGCTGGTACGCGTGCTCGTCTCGGTCTCGGGAGTAGCAGGGTATAGCAGATCCTGAGGGGTTCGGTGCACGCTGCCACACCTGCCTGACCCCGAACACAGGTGTCGCTTGGGGGTGCGAGGTGGACCCGTTGCAACCACGCGCGTTATGTGGCCGGGTTCTTCTGTGCGGCGAGGGCACTGACGCGAGCCAAGCGGTCCTGCCACCAGGCGGCGCGATCGGCATCGGGCTGCCGATGGCTTTCGAGCAATTCCGGTTCCGGCTCGGGTGGGGTGCGCAGGACCGGCAGGTAGCCGTCGACCGCACGGAGGGAGCCGCGCGTCACGTCGCCGGTGAGCAGGCTCAAGGTGCCCAGGCCGCAGGCGAAGTCGAGTTCGGGCAGCGCCCCGGCCAGCGCCAGCTGGGCGG
This sequence comes from Nocardia sichangensis, assembly GCF_047200615.1. Taxonomy (NCBI): domain Bacteria; kingdom Bacillati; phylum Actinomycetota; class Actinomycetes; order Mycobacteriales; family Nocardiaceae; genus Nocardia; species Nocardia sichangensis. The sequence continues at coordinate 55,373 of NZ_JBJZOK010000016.1, read as the reverse complement.
CGAGGCCGACGCTGGTCTCCAAGGCGGAGGAGACCACGCAGGGCAGCCCGGCTGCCTCGGCCACCTGCAAGGCGCGGCGGACTCCGCCGAGCGGCGTGCATTTGAGGACGGCGATGTCGGCGGCCCCGGCGACCGCGACCCGCATCGGGTCCTCGGCGCGGCGGATGGATTCGTCGGCGGCGATGCGCACGTCCACGCGGCGGCGCACCGCGGCGAGTTCCTCGATGGTGCGGCACGGCTGTTCCACGTACTCCAGCCCGCCCGCGGCCTTGTCGATCAGCTCGATGTGGCGCACCGCGGTGTCGATATCCCAGACCGCGTTGGCGTCGACTCGGATCGCGCCGTTGGGGCCGAGCGCGTCGCGGACCGCCTCCACCCTGGCCAGATCCTCGGCGAGCGATTCCGGGTGGTCGGCGACTTTCACCTTGGCGGTGCGGCAGCCGGATCGGGCCACGATCGCGTGCGCCTGCCGCGGGTCGACGGCGGGCACGGTGCAATTGATCGGAATGCGATCCCGCACCGGTTCGGGCCAGCCGGTGGTTACCTGCTCCACGGCGGTGGCCAGCCACGCGGCGGCCTCCCGGTCGTCGTATTCGGGAAACGGACAGAATTCGCCCCAGCCGAGCGGCCCGTGGATCAGCATGCCCTCGCGCACCGTGATGCCACGGAAGCGGGTGCGCATCGGAATGGCGTAGACGACGTTCTGCGCTGCGGAGTCGCTCATCGCCGACCAGCTTATGCGGCTGCGGCGGCCGATCGCGGGATTGCGCATGCGGACTCGAGTAGTTTCCCCGAGTCGGCCCGGCGCGCGAGACGGGATCGTTGGCGTCATGATCCACACCGGTACTCCGCAGCCTTGGCCGTACGGCACGCCGCCCGTAGGGCAGCGGCCGGTGCGGACCTGGGACGTCGTACTCGCCGTCGTGCTGTACTCCGTCGCCGTAGTTCTGGGTGCGGCCGCCGCCTATTTCACCGTCTTCTTCGCCTTCGCCTCAGATCCGTGCGGCCAGGACAACTGCCGCACCGAATACCTCGGCTGGGCGTTCGCGGTGTCGTGGGGCGGGACGGCGACCGCGATCGTCGGGGTTACCGCAATCCTTGTTCTCGCCGCGATCAAGCGTTGGTACATGTGGTACTGGCCGGTGCTGGCGATGGCGCTCATCGTCCTGTCGTTCGCCGGCGGCGTCGCGCTGGCTTCCCAGGTCTACACAGGCGCTTGAGATGCCCTGCGGCCGTTGACCGGTCATGCTGAAGCAATGGCGTGGCACATCCGGCGACGAACGGCCGATGCCTTGCGCGTGGCGCTGGGGTCGGTGATCGTCCTCGGATTCGGCTGGGTGATGGCCGCTTTCGTCCCGCTCTACGAAGTGCTCCTGCGCGACGGACACGAGGGCCGAGGCGTCGGGTACCTGCCGTGGGCACAGGTCATCGCCTGGGCGGGCATCGTGGCGTCGGTGCTCGCAGCGGTCGTCTCGGCCCTGGAGAAGGTGCGCGACCGGAGGCCGATCGCTTGGACTCCGCTGATCGCGGTGCCGCTGATCCTCGAATCCTGGCTGGTCGGCTTCTTGATCGCGGTCGTGCTGGTCTCCTATTGATCTGCCGCTGCTCCGAGTTCGATCTGCCCAGGTGTGGGCAGTTTTCGAGCGGAGGGTGCCGGTCGAAAACTGCCCACAGATCCGCCCATGGATTCGGATGGGACAGAAGCGGATCAGCCCAGCCGCTCCACGATGGTGGCGTTCGCCAGACCACCTGCCTCGCACATGGTTTGCAGGCCGTAGCGGGCGCCGCGGTCCTGCATGGCGTGGACCAGCGTGGTCATCAGGCGTGCGCCGGACGCGCCGAGCGGGTGCCCGATCGCGATCGCGCCGCCGTTGACGTTGACCTTCGCCAGGTCCGCACCGGTGTCGTGCGCCCAGGCCAGGACCACCGGCGAGAACGCTTCGTTGATCTCGATCAGGTCGATGTCCGACAGCTGCAAACCGGCCCGCTGCAAGACCTTTCTGGTCGCCGGGATCACCGCGGTGAGCATCAGTAGCGGGTCGTCGCCGGCCACCGCGAAGCTGTGCAGCCGGGCGAGCGGCTTCAGCCCGAGTTCCTTCGCGCGCTCGCTGGTCATGATGAGCACCGCCGCGCTGCCGTCGCTGACCTGGCTCGCGCTCGCGGCCGTGATCGCCCAGCCGATCTGCGGGAAGCGGGCGGCCATGGCCGGGTCGTAGTAGGCGGGACGGAGTGCGCCCAGCGTCTCCAGCGTGCTACCGACCCGGATGCCCTCATCGGTGGCGAGTCCGTTGATCGGCGCTAGTTCCCGCGCGAACAGGCCGTTCTTGGTGGCGAGCGCGGCCTTCTCGTGGCTGGCGAGCGCGAACTCGTCCAGCTGGGTGCGGGTGAGTCCCCATTTCGCCGCGATCAGCTCCGCGCTGATGCCCTGCGACACCAGGCCTTCCGGGTAGCGCTCGGCGAAGCCGACGCCGGAGATGTCGTCCGATCCGACCAGATTGGCGCCCATGGGAATCCGGCCCATCGACTCCACGCCCGCGGCGACCACGATGTCGTAGGCGCCCGCGATCACGCCTTGCGCGGCGAAGTGGATCGCCTGCTGGCTGCTGCCGCACTGCCGGTCGACGGTGGTGGCCGGGACCGATTCGGGATATCCGGCGGCCAATGCGGCCCGCCGTGTCATATTCGCCCCCTGCTCGCCGAACTGGGTGACGACGCCGCCGATCACGTCATCGATGAGGGCGGGATCGATGCCGCTGCGGTTCACCACCTCGCGCAGGCTGTGGGCCAGCAGATCAACCGCATTGACATCGTGCAGTGCTCCGTTCGGCTTGCCTTTGCCGATCGGCGTGCGTACCGCTTCGACGATCACCGCGTCTCTCATGGTGCTTCCTTCCGGACCGAGAGCCGGGCCGCCATGCCTGGCTCTATCAACACATAGTCAGATTACACCTGGCAATAGTTGACACAAGTCAGCTCCGGTATGATGTTCGTCATGGCAGCAGTGATGGAAGGACCGTTGGCCGATCTCAGCGCGTGGAAGGCCGAGGAATGCTCGATCGCCAAGGCGATGGACATCGTCGGTACGCGCTCGGCGGTGCTCATCCTGCGCGAGGCGTACTACGGGACCCGGCGGTTCGACGGGTTCGCCAGCCGCGTCGGCATCACCGACGCGGCGGCCGCGGCCCAGTTGCGCAAGCTCACCGAGGCGGGCTTGCTGGCGAAACGGCCCTACCGAGAGGAAGGCAAGCGCACCAGGCACGAATACGTGCTCACCCGGATGGGACGAGATCTACTGCCCGCCGTGCTGGCGCTCATGCAGTGGGGCGACGCCTACTTGCAGCCGGGGCCTGCCCCACTGCTCTTGGTCGAGGAGTCGACCGGCGCCCCGGTGCGGGTGCAGGTGCGCAGCGAGTCCGGCCGCGAGATCGAACTCGAGGAACTGGGCGTACGGCTCAACGAGGAGTACGCCCAGCAGCGGCGCGAGCGCCGTCGAGTGGACGCGACAGACTGATGCCTGCTCGCGGCGCTGTGCCGAGCGGGCCGTCGACCTGCGATGCCGCGACCACACCTGAGCTGCCGAGCCGCCGGCGGTGACCGCCTCGCGCTGGATCGAGCCGAGAGCCGAAGCCGTGCGGCCCACCCGGCAGCGTGCTCAGTTGAGCCTGCGTCCTTCGGTGTCGAAGAAGTAGACGTGCTCCGGCGCGGTGGCCAGCCGCAGCCGGGCGCCCTTCGCAGGCGGATTGCGCCAATCCGCGCGCGAGACGATGGTTTCCCCGGCGCCGTCGGTCCCGCCTTCGGCGACGGTGCGGCCGTAGATGTAGGCGTCGGAACCGAGTTCCTCCACCACGTCGACTTCCATCTCGATGCCGGAGCCGTTACCCAGTTCGAAATGCTCCGGGCGGATACCGACCGTCACGGTGTTCCCCGCCTCGTCCGCGACCGTGCGCGGCAGCGCGATCGCGTGCCCGCCCAGCTCCACCCGGCTATCGGTGACCGGAAGCGTGAACAGGTTCATGGCAGGCGAACCCATGAACCCCGCGACGAACACGTTGGCCGGATCGCGGTAGAGGTCGCGCGGAGTGGCGCACTGCTGCAACAGGCCGTCCTTCAGCACGGCGACCCGATCGCCCATGGTCATCGCCTCGACCTGGTCGTGGGTGACGTACACCGTGGTGGTGCCGAGCCTGCGCTGCAACTGCGCGATCTGGGTGCGGGTCTGCACGCGCAGCTTGGCGTCCAGGTTGGACAGCGGCTCGTCCATCAGGAACACCTGCGGCTGCCGCACGATCGCGCGGCCCATCGCCACCCGCTGACGCTGGCCGCCGGACAGCGCCTTCGGCTTGCGATCCAGGAAGGGCTCCAGGTCCAGCAGCTTGGCCGCCTCCAGGACCCGCTTCTCCTTCTCCGCCTTGGCCACCTTGGCCAGCTTCAGCGCGAAGCCCATGTTCTCCGCGACGGTCATGTGCGGATAGAGCGCGTAGTTCTGGAACACCATGGCGATATCGCGTTCCTTCGGCTCGGCGTGCGTGACGTCGTTCTCGCCGATCAGGATGCGTCCGCCGTTGACCTCCTCCAGCCCGGCGAGCATGCGCAACGAGGTCGATTTCCCGCAGCCGGAGGGACCGACCAGGACGAGGAATTCGCCGTCCTCGATCTCCAGGTTCAGCCGATCCACCGCGGGTTTGGCGGATCCGGGGTAGAGCCGCGTCGCGTTGTCGAAGGTCACAGTGGCCATGACGAATTCACATCCCATCCCGGCAGGAACGTGCCGGACGATCCGAGTAAGGGTGCGGCGATCCTATCGGGCGGGCCGGCGACGAGCCACGTCAGCGGGTGCGCGCCTCGAAGAACGCGCGCGGGACGTCGACGAGCATGGTGTCGATCTGCTCCTCGGTGACGCCGCGTTCGAGCACGTAGGGGAACACGTCGTCGAACAGGTGGGTGTAGTGCCACTGCGGCAGGGCGGCCATGGCGGCGGGCTCGATCCAGTCGATATAGCAGCTCGCGTCCTGGGACAGCACCATCCGGTCGGTGTAGCCGCGGCGGACCATCTCGATCAGGGTGTCGGCGCGGGCTTCGAAGGTGGTGTCGAGGTTGATGCCGAAGCGGTCCATGCCGAGCACGAAGCCGGCGTCGGCGAGTTCGGCGAGGTGATCGCAGTCGGTGGTGTCGCCGCTGTGCCCGAGCACGATGCGACCCGGGTCGACGCCTTCCTCGTCGCACATCACGCGCTTCACGTCGAGCCCGGCGCGCGACTCCGGATGGGTGTGCACCGTGATCGGCACGCCGGTCTCGAGATGGGCCCTGGCGACCGCGCGCATGACCCGTTCGACGCCCGCGGTCAGCCCTTGCTTATCGATCGCGCACTTGAGCATGCCCGCCTTGACCCCGGTGCCCGCGATGCCGTCGCGGATGTCGCCGACGAACATGTCGACCATCGGGTCGGGGACCTGCGCGCCGACGATCTCGTTCAACGCAGGGCCGCGGTAGTGGAAGAAGAACGGGACATCCCCGTAGGTGTAGATGCCGGTGGCGACCACCAGGTTCAGCGGCACCTGCTCGGCGATCCGCTGGATCCGTGGGATGTAGCGGCCCAGCCCGACCACCGTCGGATCGACGATCGTCCGCACCCCGGCGTCGTAGGCGACCCGCAACCGTCGCACGGCATCGGCGATGCGTTCGTCCTCGGAGCCCCATTCGGCCGGGTAGTTCTGCTGGACGTCCCCGGTGAGCACGAAGACGTGCTCGTGCATAAGTGTCACTCCGAGCTCGGCGGAATCGATCGGCCCGCGCACGGTTTCCAGCGTCGACACAGCGATTTCTCCTCATCTGAGCTGCGCATTCGCAGGAATCGTACGAACCGGTATGTGAGGTGGGCCATATTCTCCGGTGCTGAATCTTCGTACAACTTTCGTGCGCATCGCACAGAAGGACGCGGCTCAGGCCACCGGGCACGGTTGCAGCACCGCCGGTCCGAACCAGCGGGCGGCTTGCAACGCCAGATGCAGGTGCAGCGTGCGATCGTGATCGTCGAAGTCGTGGCGGGTCAGGTCGAGTGCCTGCCGCACCCGGTACTGGACGGTGTTGCGGTGCACGGCCAACTCCTGCGCGGCCGCGGCGTAGCTGCGGTTGTTGGCCAGGAAGACGCGCAGGGTTTCGCGCAGCCAGAGATTGCGCTGGTTGCCGGTCGCGAGTTCACCCAGGCAGTCGGCCACGTACTGGCGCAGTTCCTCGATGTCGCCGCCCAGCAGCGCGACGGCCGCCACCTGGTCGTGCGACACCGCGCGGGGCGCGTCGGGACCGGCCAGCAGCACGAGTTCGCGCACCCGATCGGCTTGCCGCAGGCTGCGGCGGAATCCCGCGACGCCGGAGCCGCGCCCGCCCACCGCCACACGCACCGGCAACGCCAGTGCCGACAGGGCACGCTCGATGGCCTCGGCATCGATGGTCGTGTCCCGAGCGATCGAGAACCACAGCCGCACTTCGCGTTCGTCGGTCGGCACCAGCAGCGCCCGGCGGGGGTGGCCGAGCAGCGGAACCAGCGCCGCGCGCACGGCGTCCAGGACATCCACCGCGGCCCGTGCGGACAGCTGCGGCTCGGTCCAGGCGTTCACCGCGACGTGCCGGCCGGACAAGGGATAGCCGAGCACTTGCTCGGCCTGGCCGATGTCGTCGGCCGAGCCGTCGAGCACCCGCGCCACCCATTCCTGACGCAGGCCGCCGCGACTGCCCACCCACCGGTCGCGCTCCTGCTCGTAGGCGATGCCGACGTGCTCGCACACCCGGTCGATGTACACCGCGGAGCGATTGACGATCCGGATGATCGCCGCCGCGCTGTCGGAGCCACCCAGTTCCGCCGCGTAACGCATCGCGATGTCGAGGAACCCGGCATGCCCCACCCGGTACGCCCGCATCAGCGCCGACAGCGGGACGTCGCGCTGCGCGAGCGTGCGCGCGTACACCAGCGCCCGCGCCGGGGCGTGCACGTCGTGCTCGGCGGCGTCGTTCTGCACGAAGTCGAGGACGGACATCAGATTGTCGGTGGTGCCCGCCTCGAACAGGCCCCGCAGCCGGGTATCCAGGTCGAGCGCCGCGACTTGCGCGCGCATCACCGCCGACAGCTCGGCGATCAGCTGATCGCGACCGCGCAGCATCGTCGAGACGACCGCGCGAACCACTTCGTTCTCGCCGTCGGCCACTGGCGACACCTCCCTTCGCCGGGCTCGGCATCGGGTCTCAACCTAGCCCCCGCCGGACGCGCCGGAAGCATCGTGCGGCGACCTGCGGGAACCCCACCGCGCCGGTAGCCTCGGGGCGGGGGCGGGCCGAGCGACGAGGAGTAATGCCATGAGTCGTCCAGTTCGTATCGGAGTTCAGCTACAACCGCAGCACGCGCCGGAGTACCGGCTCATCCGTGACGCGGTGTTGCGGTGCGAGGACGCGGGCGTCGACATCGTGTTCAACTGGGACCACTTCTACCCGCTCACCGGCGATCCCGACGGCGCGCACTTCGAGTGCTGGACGATGCTGGGCGCGTTCGCCGAGCAGACCGAACGGGTGGAGATCGGCGCGCTGGTCACCGGCGGCGGCTACCGCAATCCGGATCTGCTGGCCGATATGGCGCGCACCGTCGACCACATCAGCGGCGGGCGGCTCATCCTTGGCATCGGCGCGGGCTGGTTCGAGAAGGACTACGACGAGTACGGCTACGAATTCGGCACCCCGGGCAGCAGGCTCGAGTTGCTGAAGGAGACGCTCGCCCGGATCAGCGCCCGGCTGCCGAAGCTCAATCCGCGCCCGACTCGCGACCTGCCGATCCTGATCGGCGGCGGTGGCGAGAAGAAGACCTTGCGGCTGGTCGCGCAGTACGCCGACATGTGGCACACCTTCGCCGACCTGGACGTGCTCGCGCACAAGAACAAGGTGCTCGCCGAGCACTGCGCCGCCGTCGGCACCGATCAAGCGCGCATCGAGCGCTCGGTGCAGTGGCCGGGTCTGGAGAAGGCGCCCGCTTTCGTCGAGGCGGGGGTGACCACCTTCACCATCGGGGCCAGCGGACCGGATTACGACCTGAGCGAGGTCGCGAAGGCCGTGCGGTGGCGCGACGAAGTCAACCCGGAACCGGTGAGCGGGCTGGCCTGATCCGGATTGCCCGGCGACTGTTGCGCGAGGGCGGTGTGGAGTTCGAATCACCGTGATCGAAACTCTGGACCGCCGCGGCGGCATGGATTCCGGCAATTCCGGCCCTGGGGTAGCCGTGGGTTAGCAGAATTCCGCCGCTAGGGTTGTCCGTCATGGCTGTTCTGCCCGCTGTTCGGTCTCGTGCGTTGATCGCCGTGATATTGCTTGCCGTCGGTCTCAGCGCGACGGCGTGCGGTTCCGGCTCCGACGACGCGAGCACCGAGCGCAACCTCTGCGCACCGCCCGGCCCGGCCGCCGCCTCCGCCGCGCCGACCAACCTGGCCTCGTCGGCCGCCGCGGGCAGCGACCGCTACACCACCGCGACCACCGCGCCGCTGACCTCGATCGACGTCTCGAAGCTCGGCTTGATCACGCCCGGCAAGCTCAGCGTCGGCACGCTCTCGGACGCGCCGCCGAGCATCTGCGTCGACCGGCAGGGCACGTTCACCGGCTTCGACAACGAGCTGCTGAAGGCGATCGGCGCGAAGCTCGGCCTCCAGGTGGAGTTCTCCGGCACCGAGTTCGCCGGGCTGCTCGCCCAGGTGTCCGGCGGTCGCTTCGACGTGGGCTCGTCCAACATCACCACCACCGACGCGCGCCGCCAGCTGGTCGGCTTCACCAACGGCTACGACTTCGGCTACTTCTCCCTGGTGGTGCCGAGCGGCAGCGGCATCAAGGGGTTCGCCGACCTGAACCGGAGCACACGGATCGCGGTGGTGCAGGGCACCGTGCAGGACGAGTTCGTCGTGAACCAGCTGCATCTGGACCCGGTGAAGTTCCCCGACTACAACACCGCCTACGCCAACTTGAAGTCCGGCCAGGTGGACGCCTGGGTGGCCCCGTCCGCCCAAGCGGAAGGCGCGATCAAGCCGGGCGACGGAACATCGGTGTCGCAGAACACCTTCAGCCTGGACAACTTCGTCGGCTACGCGGTCGCCAAGAACAACCAGCCGCTGATCGACGCGCTCAACAGCGGCCTGGACGCGGTGATCGCGGACGGCACCTACGCCAAGCTCTACACCGACTGGGTGCCACGGGAGCTGCCGCCGGGCTGGAAGCCGGGCTCGCGGGCCGCGCCCGCGCCGCAGCTGCCGGACTTCGCGGCGCTCGCGGCGGGCAAGAAAAAGGACGAGACGGAGCAGAACGCGCCGAAATCCACGGTGCAGCAGTTGCGGGAGACGTTCTTCGACTGGTCGCTGTACCGCAAGGCATTTCCCGATCTGTTGAAGACCGGCCTGCCCAATACCTTGATCCTCGCGGTGGTCTCGGGTGCGCTCGGCACCGTGATCGGCATGCTGCTCGCGGTCGCCGGTATTTCGCGGACTCGCTGGTTGCGCTGGCCCGCGCGGGTTTACACCGACATCTTCCGCGGTTTGCCCGCCGTGGTGATCATCCTGCTGATCGGTCTCGGCGTCGGGCCGGTGGTGCGCAACCTGACCGGCAACAACCCGTACTGGCTCGGTGCGGTCGCGCTGGCGTTGCTCGCCTCGGCCTACATCGGTGAGATCTTCCGCTCCGGCATCCAATCGGTCGAGGCCGGGCAGTTGGAGGCGGCGCGCGCCATCGGTTTCGGTTACCGCCAGGCGATGACGCTGGTGGTGATCCCGCAGGGCGTGCGCCGGGTGCTCCCGGCTCTGATGAACCAGTTCATCGCCCTCATCAAGGATTCCTCGCTGATCTACTTCCTCGGCCTGCTCGCCACCCAGCGCGAGCTGTTCGCCGTCGGCCGCGATCTCAACGCGCAGACCGGCAATCTCTCGCCGCTGGTCGCCGCCGGTCTGGCCTATCTGCTGCTCACCATCCCGCTCACCCACCTGGTGAACTACATCGACCGCCGGATGCGGACCGGCCGACCCGACCGGCCGATCGACCAGGTGGAGGCGGCCACGATCACGGAAGGGCGCGGATAGATGAGTGCCTCCCTCACCGGTACCGGACTGCATCTGACGCTCGGACACAACCACGTGCTGCGCGGGATCGACATCCACGTCGACGCGGGCAAGACCGTCACCGTCATCGGGCCGTCCGGGTCGGGCAAGTCGACCCTGCTGCGGGTGCTGAACCGGTTGTACGAGCCCGATCAGGGCGACGTGCTGTTGGACGGCAAGTCCGTGCTCACCGAGAATCCGGACCGGCTGCGGCAGCGTATCGGCATGGTGTTCCAGCATTTCAATCTGTTCCCGCACAAGACCGTCGCGGAGAACGTCGCGCTGGGCCCGCGCAAGCTGCGCGGCCTGTCCAAGGACCGAGCACGGGCACTGGCCGTCGAGCAATTGGAGATCGTCGGTCTGGCCGACAAAGCCGATTCCCGTCCCGGGAACCTGTCCGGCGGGCAGCAGCAGCGCGTGGCCATCGCACGGGCGCTGGCGATGCAGCCGGAACTCATGTTCTTCGACGAGGCCACCTCGGCGCTGGATCCCGAGCTGGTGAAGGGCGTGCTCGGTTTGATGACCGACCTCGCCTCCGGCGGCATGTCGATGGTCGTGGTCACCCACGAGATGGGCTTCGCCCGCACGGTGTCCGACAGCGTCGTATTCATGGATCAGGGGCAGGTCGTGGAGACCGGCACGCCCGACGCTTTGTTCGACGACGCGCGGACTCCGCGTTTGCAGAGGTTCCTCGCCCAGGTGCTCTGAGTCGGTAGCACATTCGGGGCAACTTTCATTGATGCGCATCTGCTAATGTATTTGTCATCACGATTCCAGCTATCCGCGCGAGGAAAGAGGGAAATTCGATGACCACAGCACACGCCCAGCACACCGGCCACGACCATGTGCACGGCCCGGACTGCGGGCACACGGCGTTCCAGCACGGCGATCACATCGACTACGCCCACGATGGTCATCTGCATCGCGAACACGCGGGTCACTACGACGAATGCGAGCGGTCCGAGCACTGCGAATGCCGCGATCACCCGCACCGGCACGGTCCGAACTGCGGCCACGAGGCCGTCCAGCACGGCGACCACGTCGACTACCTGCACGACGGCCATCGTCACGCCGCCCACGACGGTCACTTCGACGAGCACTGACTCGCGTCGGTCTCCGGTTCTAGAGTCGGGCGGGTGATCGAAGAACTCGAGATTCGTACCGGGGCGGGAACCTTCGACGTACTGGCCGCCGGCGCTCCCGGCGGACGGGAAGTGCTGTTGCTGCACGAGTTCCCCCAAGGCGCACGGGAGTGGGAGTTCCAGCTCCGCGTGCTCGGCGGCGGCGGGTGCCGCGTCGTCGCGCCCGACCAGCGCGGGTACTCGCCGGGAGTGCGGCCGGAGCGAGCCGCCGACTATCGGCTCGAGGAACTGGTCGGCGACGTGGTCGCGATAGCCGACGCGCTGGGGTGGGAGCGCTTCGACCTGATCGGCCACGGCTGCGGCGCGCGGGTCGGATGGGCAGTGGCGGCGGAGCTGCCGGAGCGCGTCCGCACGTTCAGCGCGGTGTCGCATCCGCATCCTTCCGCGCTCCAGCAGGCGATAGCCGAGGACGAGGATCAAGCGTTGCGGTCCCACCATGTGATCGCCCTTCGGCAGCCGCGCACCGCGGAGCGGGCTCTGCTCGCCGACGACGCCGCCGCGCTGCGCCGGATCTTCGAGTGGAAGATCCCGGAGGAACGCGTCGAGGATTACGTGGGCCGGTTGTCGCGGCCCGGCGCGCTCACCGCCGCGTTGAACTGGTATCGCGCCATGGACCTCGCCGGTCCGACCGGCCCGGTGTGCGTTCCCACCTTGTACGTATGGGGCACCGAGGACGCGACCTTCGGCTCCACCGCGGCGCTGGCGACCGGAAAGTACGTCTCCGGCCCGTACCGATTCGAGATGCTCGAGGACGTCTCGCACTGGGTTCCGGAAGAGGCGCCCGAGGCGCTGACCCGCCTGCTGATCCAGCACCTGCTCGCCCATCGCGGGTGAATGCCTCGGCGGCGCTGTTCATCCCGCCGTTCCCCGCACACGGTGTGCGGACGGAGGGAAAGCTGAGTCTCGTCCACCGACAGGCAAGGGAGGTGAACCGTGGACGTCAAGGAAGTCAATCGGCGAACCATCGCCCAGTTCCGAGCGGGCGGCGAGATCGAGGGCATGCAACGCGACCGTCTGATCTTGCTGACCACGATCGGCCGCAGAACCGGCGCCCCGTACACCACCCCGCTGATGTTCCACCACGACGGCGACCGCCTGCTCGTCGTCGCTTCCAACATCGGTGCGCCGAAACATCCCGACTGGTACGTGAACCTGCGGGAGAACCCGCGCGTCACCGTCGAAGTGGGCGAGGAGAGCTATCCGGCGCTGGCCGCCCCGTTGACCGGCGACGACCGTGCCCGCACCTGGGCGATGCTGAAGAACGCCTACCCGTTCTTCGCCGAACACGAGATGCAGACGTCCCGGGTCATCCCGGTGGTCGCCCTCACGCGGGCGTGACGAGCACCGGACTAGCGGCGGGCGCGCGTGTCGGCCGCGTCGACTCGCCGGTCGGCGACCAGGTCGAGCAGGGCGGTCAGATTGTCGGGGTCGGTGGGGTCAACGGCCCCTTCCGGTAGAGCCAGTTCCGTGAGCCGTTGGCCCCGGTGGAAGGCGGCGGGGCGCAGCGGCGGCGCGTCGTCGGGTTGCCCGAGGATGGTGGCGAGGTTTCCGTCGTTGTCGTAGACGGCGTAGTAGCGCATTGGTGGGCTCCTCAGAGGCCGGTCGAGGCGGTCATCCAACTGGTGTTGCTGGTTCTCCTGGTCGCGAATCGTGATGGGTGACGGCGTTCGAGCTTATCCACACGTTCGAAGCTGAGTGTCGGTTTGCGCACTAGTTGCGTTACCCATTCTCGCGCGTTTCCCGCGGCATCGCTGCACGTAGACCGGTATATGGAGACCGCGCGGGATGGTTTGCCCGAGTTAGGCGCACACGGTGGCGAAGGCCGCCCAGAGCACCGGGGAATGCTCGATCCGGCCGGTGTCGCGCCATGCGCTGAGACGGTCGCGCTGCCATTCGGCGATGGCGGTCACGGGGTCGGGTCGCTCGTGCGCCTCGTCGATGGCGCAGATCGTCTCCTGGAGCGGGTGGACCTGCGCCGGTGCGCCCGCGACGCGCTGAAAGGCGAAATCCGTGGGCAGCGGCCACCGGCTGGCGGTGACCAGTTCCGCGCCGCCGGTGATCATCGCGGCGGTCAAGCCGAGCGCTTCGCTGAACCGCAGGTCGCCGCCGCTCTCACAGGCGATCAGCGCGACCCGGCTCGGGATCGGCCACAGTCGTTGTCCGGCAACAGGTTCCGATTCGATGGTATGCGTTCCGAGCAGGAGGTCTTTGGCCGAGAGCGGCCGGTGGGTGCGGGACGGTTCCGCGAAGCCGACGGCATCGGCGGTGCAGGCGAGATGCAGTTCGGCGTCCTCACTGCGGCCCGATCCGGGCGCGGCGGCGGTGACGTGTCCGACGTAGAGCAAGCGGCTCGCGCCCGCGCGCAGGACGGAGCCGAGCCAGTCGCGATCGACATCCGTGCGCCGGAAGGTCTCGACCGGGTTCGCTACCGCGGGGCGCAAGCGGTCGTTCGCGGTGTACATCGCCATTCGTTGTGCGAGCGGGGCTTCAGCGGTCATCCGGCCCAGCACCGAGCCGAGCGTCGAATCGGCGCGGAAGCCGGGAATGCGCGGATCCAGCACCGCGACGACCGGCCGCGCGGCGGTCTCGGTCCAGGTGCGGGCGACCCGTCCGGGCGCTTGCGCGACGCCGGCAGGCGCGAGCAGGCTGACGTCGGCGATGTCGATCAGCCGGACGTCGCGATCCGGCGCGATGAGTTCCCACGGCACCTGGGCGACACGCGGTGACGGTTGCAGCCGGATATGCGGGCGCACGCCGCGCTGCCACAGCTCGTAGAGCTGTGCGGCCAGGCCATAAGGCAAAAGTGCTCGCGAAAGCGCCTGTGCGACGGCATATTCCCGTTCGTAGTCGGCGAACGCGCCGGTGGTGAGCGCCTGCTCGAGACCGCCGGGCTCGGCGGGACGCGGCAGCGCGTCGGCGAGCAGTCCGACCGCCCGCATCGCCGCGTCCTCCGGGAGCACTCCCGCGCCGCGAGGCGGGCTGTCGTCGACCCATCGCCACGACACGTAGATGTCTCCCGCGTCCGCCATGCGGACCAGCACCGTCGGTCGCGTCATACCGTCAGCACCCGATCGTCGCGGATCACCCGGCCGTAGCGCTGTTCGGCGGCGGCGATGAACGGCGCGAGCGCGATTCGGCCTTCCGCGGCAAGTGCCAGGCGCGGTGGCGGAGCGACCGGCAGACCCGCTCCAGCCGCGACCTCTGCCAAGGCGGCGCCCAGTTGCAGGGCGGCGTTGCCGGGATGATCGGTGAAGTCCTCCGGCGGGTCGAGCAGATCGAGCGGAAGCCGTGTGCGAGTCGCCCGTTCGGTGCGATCGAGCGCCAAAGCTGTCCCAGCGCACTGTGTTTCGACCAAATCGGTGACGAGGACACCGTTGCCGGAAAGGTAGGCGAAGCGGAACGCAAGCCGCATCGCGGGGTCGGCGATCTGCCGGTTCCACTGCTCGCGCTGCGTACCGTTCGGCAAGGTGTGGCGCACGGCGTCGATGGCCAGGGCGGCGGGAACGGCGATCCCCACAGCGCGCCAGAGCAACTCCGCGGGCGGCGACTCGGACGCGTCGATCGCGCCTTCCAGGAGCGTCGCGTGCCAGAAATCGAGCTGGGCGCAGTGCAGGCCTAGGCCACGCTCGGCATAGACCGCGAACGCGGCGGCGAGCAATTCCTCGCACTCTGCGACCCGCCCGGACTTGAACGCCACGGTGGCGGAACGAATGCGCAGGTCGGCGGCATCCAGTATGGCGCTAGACGTGACGAAATACGAGAGGCTCCGCCCGTAGAGATCCTGGGCGTCCGCCAGATCGCCGCGGCCCTCGGCGAGAAATCCCATGGTCTTGAGTCCGACCCCGGCCCGATACCCCAGCCCGGCCTGCTCGAAATAGGCCTGACTGGATCGCAGCGGCGCCTCGGCCTCGTCGTACCGCTCGAGGCGGACGAGCATGGTGGCGAGATTCTGTTCGGTCTCGGCGACCGCGTTGCGGTCGCCCGCGGACTCGAACGCGGCGAGCGCTTGCCGCGTGAAATCGACGGCCAGGTCGCGGCGTCCGGTCTCGAAGTAGGTGGCGGCGAGATTCATCAGCGGGTGACCCGCCAGTTGCGGCGCGAAACGCCGTGCCGCGTCGAGTGATTCGGTGGCGATCTCGGCGGCGTAGGCCCAGTTCTGCCGGTGCAGTGCGACGGCGGTCAGGGAGAGCAGGCAGGCCACGCGCAGCACGCCGAGATCGGTGTCGGTGTTGTCGGCGAGCAAGGCGCGTGCTTGCTCCAGCGCCGCTTGCGCCGCGTCGAGATCGCCCAGATGCTGGAGCGCTTGCGACATGTTGACCAGGGCATTCGGGCGCAATCGCGATGCGTGTTCGGGCATCTCGGCCAACGCCGAGCGGTAGAGGGCGAGCGAGGCGGCGTGGTCGCCGAGTTCGTCGGCCATGCTCGCGGCGTTGATGATCGCGCCGAGCCGGATATCGCCGGTTGTTCGTTCAGCGGCGTCCTCGAACAGGCGTTTCGCCTCGGCGGGGTCGCCGCGGGTGTATGCGGCGGCGCCAGCGGCGAGCAGTTCCCGGCCGTCGTCCGGAGTCGCCTCGGTCATATCAGAAGTCCGAATCCGACGCGGCAGCGGCGATTTCCGCCAGCAGGAGCGAGTCGGCGGAGTTGCCGGATGCTTCGTCCGCGCGGTGCAGCCGCGTCGTGACCAGGTCGCGAATCCGCGCTCGGCGCGTCGCCGCGTCCGGCTCCTGTTCGTCCACGCCGACGCCCGGGACGTAGATGTGCACGGTCACGCCCGCTTCCGCTCCGGCCGGGGCCGTGCTCTCGGCCCGCCAGAGCTCGCCGTCGCGGATCAGCGGCACGTCGGCGGCGTCTGCCGGAGTGCGAATTCCGGCCCTGGGATGCAGGTGTGCCGGTAGGTCCGTTGGCGAAAGTGGGGCGGCGACCGCGCTCACCCGCACTATCGTGGTCCCCGCCGCGCGCACCACTTCCCAGGACACGGCGCGCTCCGAGGCGTCGAGCAGGCCCGGCGGGCAGCGATGCCAGTCCCAGCCCGCGCTGCCCCTGGCCAGGACGAGAGCGCCGGGCGCGACGATGGTGGCCGGTCCGGCGGCGAGCGCGTAATCCTCCGCGCGGCCGAGTGCCCGTGCGGCCGTGCGTTCTTCGGGAGTCGCGTCGGCGCCGTCGACGATCAGATCGCATTCCTCGCTCAGCGTGGCTATCTCGTCTTCCAGCAGGTCTTCGTCCAGCGGGGCGATGCCGTCCAGAGTCGACGCGGGCCACCAGCGTGCCGCCCAGCGGGCGTAGCCGAGCCGCCAGGCATGCGCGGCGAGGTCGGGCAGTGCGGGCTCGGCCGTGTATTCCCCTTCACTACCGCTCGTTTCGTCGAGAGCGATGGCCACCTCTGGGCCGTACACCGCCCAGATCCACTCCTGTGCGAGGTCGAGGTCGTCGAGCACCGCCGCCGGGGTCGTCTGCCCGCTGAGCAGGCTCCACGTCAGATGCCCGCCCGCCACCTCGAGCACGAGCACGTCCACCCCGGCCGCGCCGTCCACGACGGTCGGAGCGTCGTCCGGCGCGATGATCCACAGGCCGTCGCGGCGGCGGATGCGTACGGTCGTCATCAGCTCGCCTTCGTTTCCGCCGCGTCCGGCTCACCCACGCTCGCCCGCACGCTCAGCGCCCGCTTGACCCGCGTGCGATGGTCCAGGATCACCGAACGCGCCACACCGTCGAGCAGATCCCACAGCTCGTCCGGATCGTAAACGGCGAACTCTCGGACATCTCTGCCGTGCAAGCGGACCCACAAGCGCCGCAGGTACGGCTGCCACGGCGTGATCAGCTCGGCGGCGATGGCGGCCAGCGGACCGGTGGGCCGCTCGGCGGACACCACCAGCCGCCGCGCCTGCAACACGTATGCTTCCCGCTGCCAGCGGCTGTTCACCACCTGATGCGCCGTGGATTGCGTTGTTTCCGTCGCTGTTTCGGCTAGACGGAGCCGCGGTCGGCCCGTCGACTGTTCACGACGGTGCTCGATGGGCGCCAAACCGGTCGCCAGCGCGGTCCCCGCCGTCGCTGTTACGCGCAGCGACTCGTCCAGCAGCGCCCACGGTGCACAACTCCGCGCGATCTCGGCGTCGACCAGCTCGGGGATCGGCGGCAGCTCCGCGCGCTCGGTGGATGCCTGGAGCACGGTGAACACCCGCTCGTACACGGTGCGATCGAACGGGAGACCGAGGGTCGATTTCGAGGCCGAAGAACCGATCGCGGGGCGAGGCGGCACCGGATGCGTGGTCAACCCGAGTTCCTGAGCGGACGCGTCCTGCCACAGCCGGATCCCCGCGTGCGTACCCGCATGGGCGGCGATCAGCCGGTCCAGGGTCTCCTGTCCGTCGGCGTCCTCACCGAGTCGTGCGGCCGCACAGGCTTCCAGCAGCTCGTCCACCTCCGCGTCGTGGTCACCGCCCGGCGGGCCGGTGAGCGGACGCCGCCGCCAGGCCAGCTCGAGCAGACCGGCCAGCTCCCGTTCCCGCTCGCGGTCGGTGAGGTATTCCTTCAGCGCTTGCGTGGTGCGTCCGGCGGTGTACTCGTGGATCTCGCGCAGTGCGTCCTCCGCGACTCCGCGCGCCCGCGCCGGATCCGGCATACCCGAGGTGGTCGCCAGCTCGAAACAGCGCTGGAAATACAGATCCTGCGGGTGCCCCTCGGTGATCCGCAGCGTCCGCCGCACCTGCTTGAGCACCGTGAACCAGGCCGCCGTCGCACGCAGTACATCGGCCGCCGCCTGAATGCGCGCCTCCAACAACACCGCGCCATCCGCCGTCAGGATCGGCCCCGCGCACAACGGATGCTGCACGGGCCGGATCACCAACGGGTCGAGCACGAGCTTCACCGTCCGGCGCAGCGGACCCCCGTGCGGGCCGCTGAGCGGTTCGACACCCTCGAGCCTGCGCCACACCTCATCGAGCACCATGGCGCGCGGTCGTCGCATGCGTGCAGTGTATTGCCGCGACTCTCGTCCCGGCGGGTTCGCGGCAACCTCACGACGGATTCCTCGGCGTCGGTCGTACACGAACCGGCGCCGCAAGCAGTCGCGCTGCTACCTGTGCGGAGCACTTATCTCTTCAAGGGCTCCGAGGTAAGCCGTCACCACCAGGAACGGACGTTTCGTATCGGACACCGAATTGTCCACACTCACTGTCGGTTTCAGATCTGCCAGTCGTAACATCCAGCCGCTGACGGCCGAAGAGAACCCTGAACAGGAGGAGATTCTATGAAGAAAGTGTTGACTACCGCTGTACGCGTCGCGGCGGCCGGTGTTTCGGGTTTGGCATTCGTCGCAATTGTCGGTTCCGGGACCGCCCAAGCGGCGCCGCAGGATTGCGTCGTCGAGCGAGACCTTTTCGGTGCGTCGACGACTTGCCAACCCGACGGAGGAAGCAACTACGTCTTGCACGTCGACTGCTTCGGCCTCTACGCCAGCGGGCCGTTCCCGCAGTATGGTGTCGGCTCCTATCAAGCGCTCAGCTACCCCTTCACGCCGAGCGGCCAGCGCGTCACCACGGGATGCACGGGAATGGGTCCCGGTGTGGTGGCGGTGGCGACCAACGCTTACGTCGAGATTTATCGCGGTTAGGTTCTGTCTCGAAGTGGTGTGACTTCGAACTGGGTGTGGCTTACCACACACCATTGAATCCGGGGCCTAAGGTCTGACTCGGTCCGCCCATCGGGGGCAGCTGAGTGGAGGGATTCGAAGAATGAAGTTCGAGAAGATCACCGCTGCCGTTTTCCTGGCCGTCTCGGCCGTGGGTATCACCGCGGCGACCGCCCATGCGGAACCGGCCATAACGGAGCAGCCGACTGCGGGGTACACGACTTCCGGTGTGGATCACGGAATCCCCTACGAGATCACTGTTTCGCCAGTCGACGGCGTCGTTACCACTACCGTCGAGAACGGCAGGTTCGAGATCGCACAGAACGGTGCGGTGGTGCTCGAGTCCGGCGACGGAGCGGCAGTGACCGAAGTGCCGCAACAGTACGACGTCGACGGGCATTCGATCGCGATCGCGCAGCACATCGGCGCGGACGGCCGCACCCTGACCTCGACACCGACCGCAGAAGATACCGCGCAGCTGAAGGACATCAGCTCCTACGACCGGCTCAAGGAGCAGATCAACAAGAACCTGCCCGGCGTCGTCGCCGGTGCCATCGTGGGCGGTCTCCTCGGGGCGTGCGTGATCCTGGTCTGGGGAGTCAGCATCCCCATCGGTGCGCTGATCGGTGGAACCATCGGCGGATACGCCATGGGTGGCCCGGAGTTCCTCGATGCCGTACAGGGGTTTGTCGCCAACCAGGGCAGGTGAGATAGCGGCCGACTCGACACGGCCGGTCGCCCGCGGACCCGGCCGTACTGTACGAGCCCTCCAGCGGTGCACGACGGAAGGGCTCATAGCAACCTGCGTGCGGCAGGCTATCCGGCTGGCTCGGCCCGGTCACCGGCGATGTAGGGACCGCGGACGTAGTCGATGTCGTCCGCGTCGGGGAAATCGGCATCGTGGTACCCGGTTGTGCCGCTGCGGCGGGCCGACAAGAGCCGCCGCGATGACCAACACGGCGAACAGCCCCCGAGATGCGGGAAGATAAGGGCGTGGATCAGGAGATTTCGAGAGCCGGCGCCGACCTGCTGGCGGCCGACATCGAGTCGGCTCTCGGCTTCGAGGTACACATCGACGAAACGATCCCCGAGCATCGGCGCCGGATGTCTTTTGCACCGGCCTGGTGGATCGAATTCAGCGTCCCGGCACTGAACGTCTTCGTCGGCACCAGCCCCGGCGAGTTCACGCCCAGCGGTGTGGCATGCGAGCTCGCCTGGCATATCCACGACGACGTCCTGTCCCGCAGCGGGAAGATCTGGCCCGCCGACCCTGCGGGTGGGGACCAGCCGTTGCTGCCCACCCTTGACGGATGGTGCGGACAGGGCGGCTCGACACCGTTCGGGCAGGTCGAGGCAGCGAAGGATCCCGATCCGGACCTCGACGGTGTGGTCCGGTGGTGGCTGCCCCGCCATTCCGACGGGCTCATTGCCAGCCACTCCGGCGACGTGTGGTTCTGCCTGTGGGAGTACAAAGGCGACGAACAACTCATTACCCCGGGCATGCCGGTGACATGGTCCATCGGCGAAGGCGGACACGGAAAGTACCGCAAGGCAAGCGAAGTCCGGCCAGCTCAGCCGTAGTTTCTTCTTGGAGAGCCGCGCGGCCGAGGTGTCTCGTGCACGATTGTTCACGAGACACGCTGCCCCGCAACATGTTTCCGCATGCTGAATGTGTAAAGCATCCCGTGTACGCGGCAACGTCAACCTGTCGGGGGTTACCAATACATTCCGTGCATGAGAATCGGCTACGGGCGGGTATCCACCCGCGATCAGCATCCGGGGCCCAGCACGCCGCGCTCACCGCGGCCGGGTGCGAGCAGATCTTCCTCGACAAGGTTTCCGGCAAGCTCGCCTCCGTCCGGAACTTGACAAGGCGCTGCTGGTGGCCAACCGGGAAGGCGATCAACCAGCGGTGCACGACGGAAGGGCTCGTAGCAACCTGCGTGGGGCAGGCTATCCGCCAATCACCTCGACGAACGCGGACAGCCACGAGAACCACCGCCTCACACTCGCCGTGGCAGCATGAGGTATTGAGAATCCAGGTGACGCCCTTGTGCCGTTGCCACCAAATCTAGTGGCACTAGATTGTCAAGCAATGCTACAGTCGGGCTATGGGGATCCAGACGCGACGAGAACGTGAGCGCGCCGAGCGGCACCGGCTGATCATCGATACCGCTCGGGAGTTGGCCGAGTCGCAGGGCTGGGACGCGGTGACTGTGCGCAGGCTGGCGGAACGGATCGAATACAGCCAGCCTGTGCTGTATTCGCATTTCGCGGGCAAGGACGAGATCGTCACGGCGGTCGCCGAGGAGGGGATCGCGGAGATGGCCGCGTGGAGCCGCGCGGCGTTGGAGTCCGCGGGCGGTGAGCCGCGCGCGGCGTTGGCGGCGGTGGCGCGGTCCTACCTCGAGTTCGCGACCGCGCGGCCCGCGCTCTACGACGCGATGTTCCTGATGAAGGTGAACCTCGCGTTCGGCGAGAATGCCTCGCAGCCGCTGCGGGACGCGTTCGCCGTCATGTTCGCCGCTTTCTCACCGTTCGCGGGCGAGCACGATCCGGAGACTTTCACCGAGGTCGGTTGGAGCGCCCTGCACGGCCTGGCGACCCTGGACCGCGGCGGACGTCTGCGACCGGCTCAGCGGGACGCCCGTGTGGCGGTGTTGATCGACCAGTGGACCCGGTAGACCTCTGCAGTGGTGAGCGCACCGATCTGGGTCGTCATTTCTGCCCTGGCCCGGGCGCTCCCAGAACTCTTGTCTGCCAGAGACTCTTACATCCCTGATTTCGTCGCGTAGTTCCGTACGCGGTTTGTGACCGATTCGCGGTTTCGGCGAGCCGCGGTTTCCTGTTTCCGGTGCGCCGAATCCAGGTCAGGCCGGAAACGGCCATTTTTCGCCCCATCGCATCGCGCGGTATGCGGCAGAGGGGTGCGTCTGCGCGGGTGGCCTCGGTGTGCGGCAGTGATGCCGTCGCTCGAGCTGCGGCGGCGTCACCGGGCAGCTGGTCGGATCGCCCGCGTCGAGGTGGGGGTTGTCGGGTGCCGTCGATCGCCGAACCCGAAGCGGTCGGGCTGCCCGCAACTCGGTCGACGAGGGCCGGGACGGTAATGAGCCCCAGTCCTACCGGCGGATCCGGCGGACCGAAGACCTGTCAGCGTCAGGTGACCGGCTTGCCGGGCGACGGTGTCCGCTCGGTCGGAACACGCATGTGCGGCTTGCTGATCCGAGCCGGACCCTGCGGTAGCGATCGAAAATCTAGCAAAGCTAGACAAGATAGCGAGCGAATGTTACCGTTGCTCCAGTTCCTAACGACGCTAGAATTTGGAAAGGGAGCCGAGAATGCTCATCGTCACCGGCCAGATCATCGCCGCCGCCGCCGTTGTCTCGAACGCCATCGTCTATGGCACCGATGTCTCCGTGGCCATGATCACCCGATCGGTCTACCGCAAGCTCGACGACGCGACCGTGACCATGAGTGCGGGATGGGGTCACTACTACGGCGACAGGCGCATGCCGGTCGTCGGCGTGGTCGGTGTGGTCAGCGCGGTACTCACGCTGCTGATCGCGTTGTGGGCCGGGCAGATCGGCGCCGCTGTCGCGGCGGGGATCACGGTGGCGGCACTGCTCACCTGGCTGGCCTTCTACGTCCGCATCGCCAAGCCGATCAATTCCCAGCAGACCGCCGCCGCGCGAAGCGGCATCATCCCGACCAATGCCCGTGCCCTGCAGGACAAGTGGGACAGCATTCTGAAATACCGGGTCACCCTGCAGTTCGTCGCCATTGCCGGACTGTGCGCCGCGCTGATCCTGTTCTGACCTCAGAGCACGCGGCAGGCAACAGCTTGCGCTTCCCGCGCCCGACAACTCACAGCTGATCGCCGGGCGCACATCTGATATCGAATCCACCAAGGAGTAACCGACATGACCTTCACCATCAACGAACAGCAATTCCTCGCCGAGGCCGGGATCGGCCGGCTGGCCACGGTGTCGCCCGACGGCGTCGTGCAGAACAACCCGACCAGCTATCGGGTGAACGCCGACGGCACGATCGACATCGGGGGCATGCGGATGCGCGCCAGTCGAAAGTACCGCAATGTCGAGGCAGGCAGCCGGGTCTCGTTCGTCATCGACCAACAGGTTTCATTGGAGCCATACGTGATTCGCGGCATCGAGGTACGCGGCACCGCCGAGGCGCTCGATGACGAGGAGCCACCGTTCCACCCCCAGGAACGCGCGATCATCCGAATTCACCCCGAACAGGTCATCTCCTGGGGCATCGACGGCGGACCCTTCGACTTCACCAGTCGCCGCACCGAGTAGTCAGGAGTGCCGATCGGCATAGCGGGTGTGCGAGTGGGGCGATCGTCGCAACCTCCCGAATCGGGAGTGTTGCGACGATCGCGTGAACACGCCATATCCGGGCCGTAGAGCCTCGTTCCCCACTGGTCGGGCGCGCCCTTGCCGTCGGCGGCGCACCAACCGAGTGTGTCCGAGGCAATCGCGGTGGCGGCGCCGCCTGACGGCTTGACCCTCACGCAGCGTGAGGCTGGAGGGTGGGGTGCATGAGTGATTACTACAACGCGTTCGAGATCAGTCCCGTGCCCGCTCCCGGCCCGGACGCGGTCCCGCCGGAGCCGTTTCGTGGCATTTATGGAATGCCCGCGTTCGTGACTATCCCCACGAGCGATTTGGCGGCGTCGGTGGATTTCTGGATTCGTGGGCTCGGGTTCTTCGAGCTGTTCAGCATTCCCGGCAGAGTTGTGCATCTGCGCCGGTGGGCCTTTCAGGACGTCCTCCTCGTCCCGGCGGGGAGCGTTCCGGAGCAGGCGCCGGCGGTGAGCTTCAGTTTCGCGTGCGTGCTCAGCCAGGTCGATTCCCTTGTTGAGAACTGTCGTGCGTTGCGCCCGAACTCGGTCGACGGTCCACGGGATACCCCGTGGAACACCCGTGACGTGGAGGTGATCACCCCCGAGAACGCGCGGATCGTTTTCACTGCGGCGAAGCCCTTCGATCCGGCCAGTCAGGAGGCGCGGAATCTCGAGGCCGTCGGGATCACCCCACCGGGTGTCGGTCGCGGCGACAATGTTGAGCATGCCTGATGCCACTGACGCCGATGGCCTGACTGTCGGTCAGGTCTCGACGCGTCTGGGCGTGACGGTCCGCGCGCTACACCACTGGGATGAGATCGGTCTGGCGCGCCCGTCGCTGCGGACGGTTGCCGGATATCGGCTCTACACCGCAGGTGATCTGGAACGCCTGCACCGCATCGTCGTCTACCGTGAGCTCGGTCTCGGCCTGGACAGGATCCGGGCCATCTTGGACGATTCGGCCGCAGACGTGCCCGGCGCATTGCGCGCGCAGCGCACCCAGATCGCCGAACGGATCGACCGGCTCCAGCAACTCGGCGCCGGACTGGATCGGATGATCGACGCCCACGAGCGCGGCCTGCTGCTGACCGTGGAGCAGCAGGCCGCGATCTTCGGCCCCCAGTGGCAGCCGGACTGGCCCGCCCAAGCCCGTCAGCGCTACGGAGACACGACGCAATGGCAGCAGTACGCCGAACGCGCAGCCTCTCGCGGTCCGGAGGAATGGCAGGCCATCGCCGACGCCATGGCCGACCTCGACCGTGCCCTCGGGGATGCGATGGAAGCCGGGGTCACACCGGGGAGCCCAGAAGCGAATCAGCTCGTCGAGCGGCACCGCGAAGTTTTCGCTTCGTACTTTCCACTCACCAGGCAGATGCAGGTCTGTCTCGGCCGCAGGTACGAGGCTGACCCGGGATTCGCCGCCCACTACGACGGCATCCGCGCAGGCCTTGCCACGTGGTTCCGTCGAATCATCGACGCCAGCGCGCGCGCCCACGACATCGACCCGGACACCGCGAACTGGGAGTAGAGCGGGGGCGGAGTCATCCGAAACGGATGAACGATCGCACGGGTTGTCACTTCACTTTCGCAGTTTTGGGCGAACGGGTGTTCGACGCGTACGGCGATGTTCTCGGCTACCAACTACGGGCGCGCGGCCAACCCCGCCGGACAGCGTGTAAAGAGTCTTTACAGTCCCGCACTCCAGCGCTGACCACCCCGCCACGACCAGGAGAACCCGATCTGTAAGCGGCTACTCAAGACTGGTGGTAGGGCTCGATCCCGGCCAGGATCAGTCCCAGGTACCCGGTGGGAGGCTCTCTAAGCGGCTGCCCACCAGCGTCGTCGGTGTGGCTCGCTAATGGCTTGCGTCCCATCGGGTTACCGTGCGGGCGTGGCTGGAAAGGGGTCTGCCCTGGCTCGAAGTAGCGGTGCCTTCCTGCACGGATACCGATCCGTCGATCTGGAAGGATACCGATGTCGGTCATCATCGGCATTGACCCGCACAAACGCTCGGCCACCATCGAAATCATCGACTCCGACGCGAAGATCCTCGCGACCGGGCGTTACGGCACCGACACCGCCGGATACAGTGAAATGCTCGTCGCCGCAATGATTCCCGCAACGGGTATGGGCGATCGAGGGTTGCAACGGTGTCGGACGGCATGTGGCGCACCGGCTCGTGGCCGACGGGGAAACCGTCATCGACGTGCCCGGCCGTGCCCGCACCGAACTGTTGAACCGTATTCACCGGCTGCTGCTGGAACTGGTGCCCGGAGGTGCCAAGAGGTTTCTGTCGGCCATGCAGGCCCGCGCCCTGGCCGAGACCGTTGAACCCGGCGATGCCGCGGCCCGGGTTCGTTTACGGCTGGTGAACGAGCTGATCGACGATCTCGAGGTCGTCGACCGGAAAACAAAAGCTGCGGACAAAGAACTCAAGCAACTGGTTCTCGCACGCGGGTCGACTCTGATGGATCTGAACGGCATCGGACCCTGCGGTGCGGCACGGATTCTCGCCGACACCGACAACGTCCACCGTTTCGTGTCCCGGGACCGGTTCGCTTCCTGGAACGGCACCGCACCCTTGGATGCCTCCTCCGGCCAGCAGCAACGACACCGGCTCTCCCGAGCCGGCAACCGCAAGATCAACCACGTCCTGCACACCATGGCCGTGGTCCAACTGCGTCACCCGACGGCAGGCAGGGGCTATTACGACAGCAATGTCAGTTCATGTCGAGATGTCATGCCCCCGAGGCCATGCACTGGCGGATACCCAATGATGGGAAGTTGATCGAGGCCCGGACCCCTAGCCTCGGGACGAGACCGCGCCGGTCCCATCCATCATCGAAATCGAACGTTTCCGCGTTCCTCCAGAGGTTGTTGTATGACTCGCACTACGCCGCCACGTCCGGTCGATCTCGTGGCCGTCTTTCCTGAGCTGGCGCCACTGGCCCGCACCGCGACTCGGTTGCACCCCAGTCCGGGAACACCATCGGCGCACGACAGTTCGATCGGGGGGCCACTGTTGTGGCCGGCGAGCGAGCCATGGCCGTACTGCCACGCTGAGGACCACGATTTGGAACCGGATTCCGACGGTTCGATTGCGATGGTGCCGGTCGCGCAGTTGTATGTCCGTGACGTGCCCGGTTTGTCTCCGCCCGAGGGGGCGGACCTGCTGCAAGTGTTGTGGTGCCCCTTCGAGCACGACGACGATGGTATGCCCAAGACCGCACTGTTCTGGCGGTTGGCAGCGGCGATCACCGACGTTCTGATGGATCCTCCGGAACCCGCGGAGTACGAGGAAGACCTGGTGC
This sequence comes from Nocardia sichangensis, assembly GCF_047200615.1. NCBI lineage: Bacteria > Bacillati > Actinomycetota > Actinomycetes > Mycobacteriales > Nocardiaceae > Nocardia > Nocardia sichangensis. The sequence continues at coordinate 28,815 of NZ_JBJZOK010000016.1, read as the reverse complement.
CCGATTCGTGCATGATCGATCCGGAACAAGTGATCGAATACCCGCACTCAGGGGAGCTCGAGGGGGAGCTTCGGCAACGAGTGGACCAGTGGACCATGGCCCAGATTCCCGGAGTCGAGTTCGGCGGTCTCGAAGACGACGATCACCCTTACAACTTCTTGTGTATCGCACCCGGATGGAAGATCGGCGGCTTTATCAGATGGGGCATGCAAGATCCCTATCCGAATCCTTGCCCCACCTGCGGCACCCCGACCGAGCCGCTACTGACGATCGCCAGCCGCGAGTGGCGATCCGACATCCACCACTGGATTCCGTATGAGGACCAAGCCGCCAACATCTCATGGGGCGCTTACCAAGGCGGGCCGAGCACGCCGACCCAGATCTGCGTCTCCGACGTCAACGACCAGATCATCCGAATCTGCCCGGTGTCACATGAGCACCCACACATCCAGATGATGCAATAACCAATTACACGCTGAACGTTCACTTCCACGGCTGCGGTGTAACCGTGCTCGGCATTACCGAGCACTATGGTTCAGGATAGTCAGGTAGGTCTGAGCGACCGGAATGGCAGCTGACGTGTGACAGCAGGTGACCTTGTCGGCGTGTCGGGGAATCGGCGGCGGGTGTGTGGGGTGATGATCGGCGGTTTGTGTCGATTCCTGCGGTACCGAAGTCGTTGCGGCCCTTGCTGGATGCGTTCCGGCCGTGTTTCACCACCCCCACCTTCACCACGTTCGTCGCCCTGACGGTCGGGGTGATCGCCGCGCCCACGCGGCGGACGGTGTGCGGCATGCTCACCGCCGCCCGGCTCGGCGGGACGTGGCATCACAGTCGCGCGCATCGGTTCTTCGCTTCTGCCCGCTGGAGCCTGGACCGGGTCGGTGTGGTGATGCTGGGGCTGGTGGTCGGCTGGCTCACCCCGGCCGGTGCGCCGCTGTTGATCGCGGTCGATGACATGCTGTTCCGGCGCAGCGGCAAGAAGGTGCACGGTGCGGTGTGGGCCTACGACGGCTCCCGCCAGGTCGCCAAAGGCCAGGCCAAACTGTCCAAAGGCACGACTTTCGTCGTTGCGGCGGTGGTGGTGGTGGCGCTGCCGTTCGCGGAGCGTCCGATCGCGTTGCCGGTGCTGTTCCGGTTGTGGCGCCCCGGCGGGCCGACGAAAACCGTCCTCGCCCGCGACCTGGTCCGGCTGATCGCCGCCGCCCGCTCCGACCGGCGCATCCACGTCGTCGCCGACGGCGCCTACGTGTGCAGCACTCTGCGGCAGCTGCCTGTCAACGTGACCTTGACCGGGCCGCTGCCCCGCAATGCCGCCCTCTACGAGGTGCATCCCGACCTGGACAACCCGCCGAATATGCGCGGGCGACGGGGCTGGCCCCGCACCCGCGGCGAAAGTATCGGCACCCCGGCCGATCTCGCCGCCACCACACCCGGACAGCAGGTCACGGTGACCCGCTACGGTCGCACCGCCACCGTGACCGTGCACGAACGCCGCTGCCTGTGGTACGGCGCGTTCCGATCCCAGCCGGTGCGGGTGCTGGTCGTGCGCGAACCTCGCCGATCCGGTCTGGCGCTGCTGACCACCGACACCACCACCGCGGCAGCCGAACTCATCGAGCGGTACTCGATGAGGTGGTCCGTGGGAGGTCGCATTCTTCGACGCGAAGCATGTCACCGGCGCCGACGAGGCCCGCAACCGCACCCGGCTCGCGGTGGAGCGCACCGTCCCTTTCGGGATGCTCACCCAGACCCTGGTGATCCTCTGGTATCACCTCGCCGGGCATTCACCGGGCGTCGTCGCCGAGCACCGCGGCCGGGCGCGCTGGTACACCACCAAACACCATCCCAGCTATCCCGACATGCTCGCCAAGCTGCGCCGCACGCTGATCGCTGCCCAATATGGTGCCGACCTACCTGGCGACCCCACCCCTGAACAAATTCACACCATTCGCCTGGCCTGGGCAAACACCGGCACCTGATCGCGAAACACGAGGTTGTCAGAGGCCGCGCAGACCTTTGCCGAAGACGACGGTGCCCATGATGAGCAGCACGATGGCCAACACCAGGTGGCTGTTGGCCTGGAGCCGATTGCGCAGGCGTTCGAGCGGGTTGCGTAGCCGGTCGGCGGCGAGGATGTAGCCGAGAATCACGGCTAGCACGCTGGAGGCGGCGAGCAGAGTGAAGACGGCGACGGCGACGATCTGGCCGCCGACGCTGGTGTTGCTGGAGCCGATGATCACGCCTGCCGACAGGCACAGCAGCAGATTCTTCGGGTTCACGGCCGACAACAAGATCCCCAGCCCGGTGGCCCTGGCGACGGTGAGTCGGTCGACCGCGCGCATCCACCCGGGTACCTCGGTGTCGGTGCGCGACCGCCACTGTGCCACGGCCAGCGCCAGGAGCAGTATCCCGAGCACGATCTTGACCCATGCGCCCGCCGTCGAGGGTTGCCGATCCGCCGAACCACCCAGCGACCCGGACAGCAGCGCCACAAGCGTTGTCGCCGCGAGGATGCCGACGACCCAGCCGAGCGCGAACCCGCGACCGGCTCCGCCCGCGTGGGCCGACAGGATCATCAAGATCGCCGCGATGATCGGAATCGGTGAGATCGCGACCCCTACCGCGAGCGGCAACAGATCGCCCAGGACAGCGCCCATCTTCCGAACCCTAGAGCAGCCACCGCCCCGTTCAGGGGATGCGGACCTTTGTCGTCGACCTTCGTAACCACCCTGTGCCCCTGGGCCGGGCTCCGCCGTGGCGATATCACCCCGGAGGGAGGAGGACAGATGACCCGCCTATTTCGACCGCCAGAAGCTCGGTGCCGGTGCCCCCACCACGCAGCGGTCCGGCAGTTCCAGGGTTGGGCCGCCCAGTGGGAAATAACGTAGAAGTTGTCAACGATGGCTCGACACGAAGGACAGTGAGGACGATGGCACGTAGTTGGAAGGACGTGAAAAATGACGTGCATGCGCAGGGACTCATTGATCCGGCGCATGTCGCCGAGGCAAAGCTAGAGATCGAAGGGGCGCAGCGGGCTTATCGGCTGGTGCAGGTCCGTAAGGCTCCTGACAGGCTCCCCGGCAGCACCGGAGGGACTCCTTCCGGAAAACCTGGCGGCAACCGGTAGGCAGCGACCAAAACTGCAGGAGATACTGTTGGAGTTCGATATGTCGAAGCTGACCCCCGCGGAACGCGATTTCGTGGACGGAGCTCTCGCCAGCTGGGTGGGAGTCTCGACGAACGCGCCGATCCCAGTGCGCGCACTGGGGTTCGCCGATCGTGATCGGTTCGATGACGAAACCGTCAGGCTCCGTCACGCTGTCCGCGACGGCATCATGCTGACCGAGGTCGAGACTGCCAGGGTGCTGTTTCTGAGCGAACTGGCTTTCGGCAGCGATCTATTCGGCGCGGGTGTCGAGTCTAAAATCGTCAACGGAATACGCGACGCCGAAGCGATCACGATCCTGCGTTCCTTGCAACGGAAGCTCCATACCCGTGCTGGAGCCAAAGCGCTGTTCGAGCCCGAACTTTATGCACCCGAATAATTCTGAGCCTCATGGTCCGTCGTACAGTTTCTCGTTCATCGCCCGTGTGGGCGGCTACCTCGCGATACTGGATACCCACGGCGTCGCATGGACTCGTCTGGAATCGGATGACCCAGGCCATGTTCTCTACGACGATCCCTACCAGGTCATCGTCACCCCTCGCTGATTCCGCCTCGGACGTATGTGGTTCGCATGGTGGGAAGACCACGAGTGGCACATGGTTGCGGCAAAGCCCGAGAGCCCTCTCCACCATGCGCCACTCGCGGATCTCTTCCTGTTGGCGTTGAGCGTTCATGGTCCGTCGTAGAGGCGCTCGTTCGGCAACCGCCGTAGGCCGGTCGTGTCGCCGGGAAGCACCTCGACGGAGTCGACGAACTGTCGTCGGTGCTGCTCCTGGAGGAACCATAGTGCGGATGTGAGGCAGGCGGCGAAGTCCAGGCGGTGACCGTCGATCACCACCGCCAAGCGCACGTCCGGCTGCTCCGGGTGCGGCGATACCTGCTCTCGGGTGTGGTCGAGGGCGGGTTGGCGTTTGCGCCGTACGGCAGATTCCGTGCGGGCGGCTTGCATGAACACTCCCTGACGGTGGACTTCGGGAGGAGCGACGGGCGTACCGTCACCCTCCGATTTCCTGATTCTGTACAGCGCCGCTATGTAGGTGGCGCAGGTCATGGGTGGGCAATCTTGGTGATGGTGGTAGGCCGTGCGCGCGGCCTCGTAGCTTTGCATCGGCCAGTGCGGGTTGTTGTGGTCCAACCACGAAAGCGTCCGCGCGAGGACGTTGGTGTCGTAGCACGGTCCGCTCGGGTCGGCCTCGGCATCGCCGTTGGCTGCCATCCTGTTTCGAACACCTCCCGCGAAACGGCGGCACGGAGCCGCCACGGAATTTCGGAGTTAAGTGCGTATGGCCGCCGCCCTTTAGATGGACGGGCAGCGGTTACGCCGGAATCAGCTCCGCGTGCACCCACGGCTCGCGGCGCGGCTCGGTGAGGTCACACATGTGCTGGACATCGGCGTCGAATGGGAGTGTTCGGCTCGCGGCCAGGTCCAGATAGAGCTTTTCGGCGTAGGTGACGCGGTACTCCAGGATGGCGGCGCTCACGAAGAAACAGATCGCGAGCCACGAGACGACGCCGAAGGCGATGAGCGCAGGCATCATCGCGTTACCGGCCGTAGCGCGGAGCCGTAGCAGTCTGCAACCCCACGTCGGACCATGCCCGCACGGCATCGACGACAGCAAGGCCGGACGGTAGGAAGGCGTTCCGAGCCGGGACAATCCATTGCCGGATGGAGCCGTTCGGGCTAGGGGAGGGGAGTGCGATAACGGCTCCCTCTCGCGCGATGCTCACGTCCCTGCGGAACATCTCGGCGAACAGTTTGACGTCGTCGTCTTCGATGTCGGGACTGATGAGGAACGTCCAGCGACCCGAACGCGGGTGTCCGACAATAGGTCCGAGCGCGACGCCTCTGCTCTGCATGTGCGCTTTCACCGCTCGGCCCAACCTGCTCGGCATCGTCACCGCCCACACCGATCCGGCGCGCATCACGATCCGGCCGAGTTCCGGTGGGTCGATCACGGCGTTGAAACCGCAACTCCTGCGGTAGAACATGCAGCGGGACACTGGTGTGTCCCCGAACGCTCCTTCATCCATCGGTAGACCTCAACTCACGTAGAAGGCGGGTAGGTGCGCCCGGCCCCGGCCCCCGTGCTGGGCGGTGCACCGGCGTCGGAAGCGTGAGCGGAAGATCGCCGTCGCTTGCTCACGCCGCCGGGCGCACGATCAGGAGACACCCAAAATCCCCTCGCCGCGACGATTTCAACGCAAACGTTCGCAAAAATCTGTTGCCGTTTTAGTTGTTGACGCATCCTTGTTCGAGTTGCAACACACTCCGGAAGGTCGAGATGGCAACAGATTCCACAATCGCCCGGCGCATCCTGGGCATGCAGCTGGAGACGCTGCGCGAGCGCGCTGATATCACAAGAGATGCCGCAGCTACCGCGATCGCCTCCGCCCGATCAACGATCTGGAAGATGGAGACCGGTCAACCGGTGCGCTTCAACCCGGTCCTGATCGAGCGACTGTGTCAGCTCTACAACGCCACCGAGAAGGAGACGCAGGTCGTCCTAGAGCTGGTCAAGGAAACCAAGGGCGCAAAAGGCTGGTGGCAGGCATTTGCCGAGGACACGATCCCGAAAGACTTCAACCTGTTCGTAGGTCTAGAAGATGCCGCCAACCGGATTACGTCGTACCAGAGCACTGTCTTGCCCGGCCTGCTGCAAACCGACGACTACCGGCGAGCGATCATCTGGGCCGAGTACCCGAACATGCCGGTGGAAGACGTTAAGCGGCACTTGGAGGTCGGACGGAAGCGTCGATCGCGGCTCACTGCCAAGAAGAACCCAGTAGCCATGGATGTGTTCGTTGACGAGTCCGCCCTTCGCCGCACTGCGGGAAGCGCCTCGGTCATGACTGCACAGCTTCAGCATCTCGCCGATGTCGGACAGTCGGCGAACATTGCGATACGGGTCGTGCCGACATCGACCGGCATCTACCGCGCGCTCTTGATCGGTTCTTTCGTCCTCCTCGAGTTCCCCCGGCAATCCACCGCAGATCTCACCATGCCCCCGGTGGTCTACCTCCAAGGCTTCATCGGCGACCTGTACCTTGAGAAAACCGACGAGGTGCGGCAGTACCGTCAAGTCACTGCCGAGCTGGACCGCTTGGCACTGGACCGGGCTGCGAGCCGAAATCTCGTCCTCCAGGTTGCGAAGGAGTATGAACGGTGAACGTTGATCTATCCGGCGCGGTGTGGTTCAAGAGCACCCGTAGCGGGACGAAGGATTGTGTCGAGGTCGCCCACCTCGAAGGCGGCATGGTCGGCGTCCGCGACTCGAAGAACCCGACCGGCCCGGCGCTGGTGTTCACCCCCGGCGAATGGGACGCGTTCACCGCTGGCGTGAACGACGGCGAGTTCAAGCGCCCCTAGCAGTAAGCAACCACCGCGGCCCGGCCCCTGTCCTCGAATGGACTGGGGCCGGGCCGTTTTCGTTGTGATACGCGGCGCTTTATGGCGCGTTTCGCGCTGTTAGGTGGCTGAGGATCTGGAAGGGCATGCGGTCGGTTCAGCCGTGCGTGGCCTGGCGTCGAAGTTTGCGTGCTGGCGACTATGCGAGGCGGACATCCGCAGTGGCGAGGCCGAAGATCTTGCGCCCTGCGGATTTGGCGACGATGACGATGACGGCGGTCCTGGTGTCGGGGTCGACCGACTTCACGCGCCCGGTGAACTCGACACTTCCGGGGGAGGCGGCTTCCACGATCGTGTAGTTCGAGAGCCGGACCGCGTACCTGGTCATCGCGCCCGGGTCACCGAGCCACTCGGTGATGAAGCCTGCTCCCAAACCCATCGTGAGCATGCCGTGCGCGATCACGTCCGGAAGGCCCGCGAGAGCCGCGATGTCGTCGTGCCAGTGGATCGGGTTGGCGTCTCCAGCGACGCCGGCGTAGTTCACCAGGTCGCCCCGCGTCAGCCGCGCGATCCGTGTGGGAAGCTCGTCACCGACCGAGATGTCCTCGAAGCGGATGCCGGTGCGCGGGACTCGCGTCCGGACGGTCGTGGACTGGTGCGGGCGGGGCTCCGAAACCGGGTGTGTCACCGTCTGCCTGTCCGCCACTGCGTGGCCTGCGGTGGCGGTTCGGGAGGGCACTTCGATACCGTGCATGACCACGCGCTCGATCGCGCCGCTGATGCCCGCGTCGACGTCCTCGCCGGTGATGCCGACGACGGTCGTGTGCATGACCTGCACAACCCGGCCTGTCTGGTCGGTGAAGGTGTTCTTGACGGTGAGCAGATCCTTGCCCGCTATACGGCGAACCGAAGCGAGCTCGACATCGCTGACCAGCCGGTCACCGGCCACCACCGGGTGGTACATCTCGAAGACCTGATCGGTTTGCACGAACACGTCGTAGCCGGTGATGACACTCTCGAAAAGCTTGCGGTTGGCGAGCATCGCGGCGATCGAGATGAATGTGGTCGGCGCGACCAGGCCCGCGTACCCGAGCTCGTCGGCAGCATCCTCGCTCCAGTGCGCGGGATGGAAGTCCTGCACGGCTCGCGCGTACTCGCGGATCTTCTCCCGACCCACCTCGTAATAGTCATCGACGCGATAGTGATGCCCCACCTGCCCGGCCACATCGAATGTCGCTTCCACCAAGCCGCTCCTCGCTTCAGATTCCTACCAGCCGCCCAATCGGGTAATCGCAGAACCCGACTGCATCGAATGGACACCACTCTTTCACGACGCACGGCTAGGTCCGACAGGACAAGTCGAGGATGCCGACCGTCGGTACTCCGAAGTGTTTCGTGCGTGACTCCACGTCGCTTCGTGATCAGCAGCGGGTAGTCGCACGTCCTCTACCTGCGTAAACGCCGAAAACCTGGGATCGGTAGGGCGCGAATCGTTCCTACCTTTTTCTCAACGGCCCGACAGGAGGCCGGAGGAACCGAACCAGGGGCGCCGCCCCTCGAACGACAAGGACACAGACCATGAACACCACTTCGCTCCGCATCGCCGCCGCCGCCATCGCCGCTGCCGCCGCAGTCGGCGTGCTCACCGGATGCGGTGACAGCAAGGGCAGCTCGCCCGCCGCGCCCTCCTCGGCGCAGCCTGCGACCCCGGCGGGCAAGTCGGTCGCTTCGGTCGACGGCAAGGCCTTCGACGCGAAGTTCGACACCACCTGCGCCAAGCAGGGCGGCACCCTGGCGCTCGCGCTGACCGACGTCGCGAACTCCGCCTACGGCAACCTCTCGGTGAGCGCGACCATCACCGACGCGAACACCGTGCAGGCGGTCGCGATCGCGGGCAGCAAGGGCGGCGACAACGGCCTGCCCTACGCGGTCGGCTTCGGCAACGGCATGCCGGGCGGCTCCGCCAAGGTCGTCAAGGACGGCAACACGTTCAAGGTCACCGGCGAGGGCGTGGGCGCCCCCGACCTGACCAACCCACTGGCCGGGCCGAAGACGTCGAAGTTCGACATCACCTTCGCCTGCTCGTCCATCGTCGGCGCCTGATCGCCGCATGCCCTCCGATCCGCCCCCGTCATCCTGGCGACCTACCGGGATGACGGGGCGCGGTGAAATCTCGACTCTCACAAAGGAAGTGCCATGAAGAAGATCCGTTCGACCGCCCTCGCCCTCGGCGCCGCCGCGATCGGCTACTACGTCTACCACGCCGTCACCTACGTCCCCACCAGCGAATGGGAGCCCGCCGGAATGGGTTGGCTCGGCGTCGAAATGGCGCTGCCGATCATCGCGCTCACCCTGATCCCCATCGTGTTCGCGTTCACCGGCGAAGGCATCCTGAGCGCGCTGACCGGACGCAACAGCGCGGAGTTCCGCGACGGGCTCACCGGCCTCGGCACCGTCCGATCGGTGCGGCAGACCGGCGTGACCGTCAACGACCAGCCGCAGGTCCACGTCGAGTTCAGCGTGGAAGGCTCGGACGGCAAGATCTTCCATTCCTCCGCGAAGATGATCGTGCGGCTCACCGAACTGGCCCTGCTGCGCGCCGGGGTGGTGCTGCCCGTGCGTTACCTGCCCGGCCGGACCGACAAGGTCGAGGTCGACCTGTCCGGCGACGCGGCCGCCGCGCAGCACGCGATGAACGAGTCCCTGATCCGCAAGGGCATAACCACGCGGCACAAGCTCGACATCGCCGAGCGCGGCATCGCCACCCAGGCGGTGGTGCAGTCGCTGTCGGTCACCGGCAATATCCGCGACGGACACTCCGAGGTCGAACTCGGACTGGTCGTCACCCGGCCCGATGGCTCGAGCTTCGCGACCCGCGTGACGAAGTTCCTCGCACCGGCCAGCGTCGGCCACGTGCAGGTGGGCCGGGTACTGCGGGCGCACTACCTTCCCGAGAACGAAAGCGAGGTCGTCATCGCCCTTCCGGTGAACGCCTGATGGGTGAGCCGGACGAAGGTGCCTTTCGACACCCATGCCGCGTCGATTCGAGATCATCGAATCGACGCGGCATTCGTTTGTTCCCAGCTCTGGCGGCCCGGCAATTTGAGGGTTACCTAATTGGGCGGTTGTTCACTTTGCCGTCCCTTCCGGATTGTCCGGATGGTTTACCGTGCGGCCATCGGCCAAACCCAGGAGTCACCGTGAGTCTTCAGCCACTCGCCCTTTTCGTGAAGCACGACGGACAGTCGTCGCGCGCTGCCGTGACATGTGAGTACAAGTGCGCGAACGCGTGCTTCCACGAGGCGCCGAACACCTCCTCGGGCGCCTACTTCGGTGACATCGTCAGCTCCATGAACCGGCGCGGACTGATCAAGGGCGGTGCGGCCGCCGTGCTCGCGGTGGGTGCGGGCAGCGTCCTCGCGGCCTGCGGCGACGACAGCGAGCCGACCACAGTGGGCTCCACCTCGCCCGCGGGCCCGCCCGGAACCGGCACCGACTTCGCCGCCGTCGCGCCGAACAAGGAAGACGCCGTGGTGATCCCGGACGGCTACGAGCAGTCCGTCGTGATCCGCTGGGGCGACCCGCTGTTCCCGGACGCGCCCGCCTTCGACTTCGACAAGCAGACCGCCGCCGCGCAGGCCGAGCAGTTCGGCTACAACAACGACTTCGCCGCCCTGCTGCCGATCGAGGGCCAAGCCAACAGCTACCTACTGGTGGTCAATCACGAGTACACCACCAGCCCGCACATGTTCCGCGGCTACAACAAGGACGCGCCGACCGACGAGCAGATCGCGGTCACCATGGCCGCGCACGGCTTGACCGTAGTCGAGGTGAAAGGCGAAGCCGGTTCCGGCAAGCTCGTTCCCGCCTTCGGCAAGCACAACCGCAGGATCACCGCGAGCACCGAGTTCAAGCTCACCGGTCCGGCCGCGGGCAGCGACTTCGTGAAGACTTCGGCCGATCCGACCGGCACCAAGGTGCTCGGCACCTTCGCCAACTGTTCGGGCGGCCTGACGCCGTGGGGCACCGTGCTGTCCGGCGAGGAGAACTTCCACGGCTACTTCGCCAACGCGGACAAGGTGACCGAGTCGGCCGCCGCTGCGCGGCTGAAGCGCTACGGTTTCGCCGCGGGCAAGACCACCAACCTGTGGGAGCGCGCGGACAAGCGTTTCGATCTGGCGCAGGAACCCAACGAGGCCAACCGATTCGGGTACGTCATCGAGGTGGACCCGTGGGATCCGAACTCGACGCCGATCAAGCACACCGCGATGGGCCGGGTGAAGCACGAGGCCGCCACCATCTACGTCACCAAGAACGGCGATGTCGTCTCCTACACCGGTGACGACGAGAAGTTCGAATACATGTACAAGTTCGTGTCCTCACGCAAGATCCAGCCGGGCACCGGCGCGGCGAGCATGCGGCAGAATCTGACCATCCTGGACGCGGGCACGCTGTATGTCGCCAAGCTCGCGGGCGATCACGCGGACAAGATCGACGGCACCGGCGCCAAGCCGTCCGACAAGGGCTTCACCGGCACCGGCCAGTGGATCCCACTGCTGGAGACCGGCGCGGACGGCAAGGGCAAGTCGCTGGTCGAGGGCATGAGCGCGGAAGAGGTGGCGGTCTTCACCCGCCTGGCCGCCGACAAGGTGGGCGCGACCAAGATGGACCGCCCGGAGGACTTCGAGGCCAACCCCTACACCGGCAAGGTGTATGTGGCGCTGACCAACAACGACAACCGCGGCGCGGACGGCAAGCAGGGTCCGGACGAGGCGAACCCGCGCAAGCTGAACAAGAACGGCCAGATCCTGGAGATCGACGACAACCACACCGGCACCACGTTCACCTGGTCGCTGCTGCTGGTCTGCGGCGATCCCGCGGCGGCCGACACCTACTTCGCCGGGTACGACAAGTCCAAGGTCAGCCCGATCTCCTGCCCCGACAACCTGGCCTTCGACCCGTACGGCAACTTGTGGATCGCCACCGACGGCAACGCGTTGAAGTCGAACGACGGGTTGTTCTCCGTGGTGCTCGACGGTCCGAATCGCGGCCGGACCAAGCAATTCCTCACCGTGCCGCGTGGTGCGGAGACCTGCGGTCCGGTGGTCAGCGAGGCGCGGGTCATGGTGTGTGTACAGCATCCCGGCGAGGCCGACGACGCCACTCCGGAGAACCCGTTGTCGCACTGGCCCGACGGTGGTACGGCCCAGCCCCGCCCCTCGGTGGTGGCGGTCTGGAAGAAGGCCGGCGGCCGCATCGGGGTCTGATACCACAGCCGCGGCACCCCCGGCCCCCTGCAACCACGGCCACCCTCCGCGGCTTTCCCGCGAGTGGAGCCGCTACTCGACTGGGCGGGTAGCGGCTCCGCTCTTGACTCGGCGTTTCCTCCCGACGCCGCTTCATCCGCCCAGCCAACCGGCGAACCGGCGGGTGAGGAACGGCATCACAACCCAGACCATGGCGGCCACGGCGATGGGAACGATGACGGCCAGCCGGAGCGCGGGCGGCAGCTGCTCGAGCTGCGGGGCGGTGGCAGTCACCAGGAGGACGAGGAGGGGATACAGGCCGACGACGGTCAGCAGCCAGATCTTCCATTTGGTCGGGCCGGTACCGGTCTTGGCGGTCACGAGCCGGCCGCCAGGATGTCGGTGACGAGGCGGACCGCCTCCGGGAGTTCGATGTGGTCCTCGGGGTAGTCGCCCAGATGCCGTCCGCCGGGAAGGACGACAGCGGCGGCGCCGAGGTTGCGGACCAGCAGGCCGACGTGTTCGACGGGGTCGGGGATATTGACCGGGTCGTCGATTGCGGAGAGGACGCGGAACTCGCCGGCGGCATTGCGAATTCGTTCCCAATCGAAGGGTTGCTCGAAGAATTCCGCCAATTCGGCGTATCCGACTTCGTGGGCGGCGGTGGATACCAGGACCGCCCCCGCGAAGCGGCCATGTGCGTCGGGATCGTGCTGTTCGAGCATGCGGAGTACGTTGACGCCGCCGATGCTGTGGCCGATCACGACCGTGTCGCGGGCTGGGCCGGCCTCGGAAGCTGCCGCCGCCAGAGTCTTTCGCCACGGGTCGAGGCGGGGTGCGCTGGGGTCGGGGAGGTTCGGGACGACCACTGTGTGGCCGAGCGCTGTCAGCTCCGCGGACAAGTAGGGGAACCACACGCTGTCGCCGGCCGCGTTGTAGCCGTGCGAGACGATGATCGTGCTCATCGGATTGTCACCTCTGACTCGATTCAATCGAAACGCTCCGTAGCGTTTCGATAAAAAGGTAGCAGACCGATACACTCGGCGCCATGACAATCGGTCGGACCGGCGGACGGCAGCGCAGCAGTTCCGCGCGACAGGCCGTCCTGTGCGCGACAGCCGAACTCCTGGACGAACAGGGCTACGGCAAGATCACCATCGAAGGTGTCGCCGCGCGCTCCGGCGTGGCCAAGAGCACGATCTATCGCTGGTGGAAATCCAAGCCTGCGCTGGTGATGGAGGCCCAGGCCGAGGCGGTCGCGCAGCGCATGCCGGAACCCGATACCGGATCCGTCGAGGCCGACCTGATCGCCTTCGCCGCCGCACTGTATCGCGTCGTCGAGTTCCCGCTCCGCGTCGAGGCGCTGCGCGGCATGATGGCCGAAGCCCAGCTCGACTCGGATTTCGCCGGTCATTTCCGCGAATGGGTGCAATCACGCCGAAAAGTGATGTCCGACATCCTCTCTCGCGGCGTGGCCCGTGGCGAACTCGCCGCCGACCTCGACCTCGACCACGCCACCGACCTGATCTTCGGCCCCTTCTGGTACCGCCTGCTCGTCGCCCATGCCCCGCTCGACCCCGCCGACGCCCCCGCGCACATCACCCGCCTCCTCGCCGGCCTTCGCCGCCCCTCTGTCGGCTGAAACCCGGAGGGAAGGTGTGGCGGTCGGTCGATGAAGGCCTACCCGCTGCCGGTGCCGCTCATGTTGGCGTAACCGGCGAAACTGCCCTGGGCGCCGCTGTAGACGTTGAGGTCGACGCGGCCCGCGATGCCCGGAATGGTGCCGCTGTCGGTGGTCTGCCAGAACGTCCAGGTGGACCAGCCGCCGGGGACCTCCGGTTGGGGGTTGCCCCGGTAGTCGGCGATCCACAGCGGGTACTCGGCGAACTCGTCGGTGTCGGCCATCGCGGTACGCCAGAAGTTGGGGTAGGTGTAGACGATCGGGGCGCGGCCGGTGAGCATTTCCACGGTGTTCAGATAGCGGCGGGTCCAGTCGATCAACGCCGCGGGGCCGAGACCGCCGGTGTTCTCCAGATCCAGCACCGGCGGCAGATCGAGCGGCCCGTTCTGTCCCAGCGCCACCGCCGCGTAGAGCGCGGCCTGCGGTTCGGGGGGCAGGTTGGGCCGGGCGTAGTGGTAGGTGCCCCGAGCCATTCCGGCCGCGCGCATCAGCAGGCTGTCGGGCACGAAGTACGGGTTGACGTAGCTGAGCCCCTCGGTGGCCTTGACCATGGCGAAGTCGTGGCCGGAGCGTTTGACCGCGAACCAGTCGATCACGGTTGCGTCGGTGTGCTGCCACGAGGAGACGTCCGGACCGGTCGGCGCGGCGGTCGCGGGTAGCGTGGCGGCGAAGATGCCGGACAGCGTGATCAGTGACAGCGCCGCGCCGCGGCGAGTGGTCGACCTCCAGATGTCCATGCCGCAGGACGATAGCCATTCGCTCTGGCCGTTACCAGTGTGACGGCTGGGGTGTCAGAACTGTTCTGAGCTTTCACCCCATCCAATCCAACACCGACGCCGCCGTCCACGACTGCTGCATGCTGCCGAGCGGTTCGCCGGTGAACGGCTCGTAGTACTCGGCGAAGCTGCCGTCGCTGGCCTGGCGCAAGCCCTCGGCGCGCAGCATGAACGAGCGCTCGGCCCAGCCGCGCCGAGCGAAGACCCAGGAGAACAGCCAGCTCATCACCGGCCACACCGGCCCGCGCCAATACTCGCGGGAACGGAAGTCCTTGGACACCGGCGAGGTCGATGGCGGCAGCGCGTAACGCAGATCCGGATGGCCGCAGAAGCGCGGGCCCTCGAACAGGCGCAGCAGAGCGCGCTCGGTGTCGCGGGGGAGGCCGCCGCACAGCAGCGGCGCGAACATCGAGAGCGTCTCGGTGTTGATCCACCGCTGCAACCGCACGTCGAAATCGCGGGCCGCGCCGGTGCGGGCGTCGGCCGTCGCGACGACGCCCGCGCGGAACCGGTCGGCCCACGCGTAGAGATCGCGCACGTCGGCGTGGGGTTGCTTGTACTCCTCGCCGATATTGGCCAGCACCTCGCAGGCCAGCGCGAAGATTCCGGTGACGAACACGTCCTCGACGGCGAAGCTCATGGTCGAGGCGAGCTGATAGTCGTCATAACCCGCTCGGCGCATCTGCTCGACCAGCCACAGATAGCGGTCGTACTCGCGGTCGGTGGGGCGCTGGGTCGGATCGGAGACCACCAGCACGTCCTCACGGCGATAGGGCGGCAGATCGCCGGGGACCACGTGCTCGTAGGCGCGATCCCAGCGCGGCGAGTTGTCCATCCCGGACTCCCAGCCGTGATACAGCGTGATGCGGCCGGTCTCCTTGGGGTCGCGGGCATGCGCCAGCCAGCGGTGCCAGCGCACCAGATCCGGCCAGCGCCGGTTGAGGAACTCCTCGGCCACGGACCTGGTGCTGCGGCCGTGCCTGCGGGAATGATCCAGGATCCGCTGCACCGCGATGGCGTGCACGGGCGGCTGGGTGATCCCCGACGTGTCCGGGCCGTCGGGCGCGTTGGCCGCCAGCTTGCGGCACTCCCAGCGGGCCGGGCCGGGGAAGTAACCGTCCACGCCGTTGGCGAAGACGATGTGCGGGATCATGCCGTTCTTCCACTGCGCGGACAGCAGGGTGTCCAGCTCGACCACGGCCCGCTCCACGCTCAGCGGCGCGAGCCCGACCGCGACGAACGCCGCGTCCCAGCTCCACATGTGCGGGTACAACCTGGGCGCCGCGCTGGTCATCGTGCCCAGGTCGTTGCCGCGCAGCAGGTAGGCAGCGCGGGCCGCGAGCTGAGTGGGGGTGAAGCCCGGATGTGCCATCCCCCTATTCTGCGATGTCACCCGCAGATATGCCCGCTCAGCGGTGTTCGTTTCGTCTCCATCAGATCGGCCTGTGGCCGCTTCGTGTTCGGCGGTTCTCACTTTCGCATGCCCCGTCCGTGATTCGCTGCTCGAGATTCTCGCCCCGAACCAGCCTGCATCGCTAGTCGTTCGTCCAGTGCTACGGGTTTTTACGCCTTCTTCACCCAGCCGGTTACGGTGGGGCCCATGACTTCCGCCGCGACCACGAAACCGACCGCGTTGATCACCGGCGCCAGTCGCGGCCTCGGCGCCGCGATCGCCAGGGAGCTCGCGCCGACCCACGACCTGCTGCTCGGCGCCCGGTCGGCGGAATCGCTGCGCGGCATCCTGACGGAGTTGCCCGACGCGCGGGGCTGGCCGGTCGAGTTGACCGACTACGCCGCCGTCGCCGCGGCGGTGGAGCCGATCCGGAGCCTGAACGTGCTGGTGCACAACGCGGGCATCGCCGATCTCGGCACGATCGCGGAATCCACCGTCGAGCAGTGGCGAAACACGTTGGAAGCCAACGTTATCGCGGTCGCCGAACTCACCCGGCTGCTGCTGCCCGCGCTGCGGGCGGGCCAGGGTCACGTGGTGCTGATCAACTCGGGCGCGGGGCTGCGCGCCAATGCGGGCTGGGCCTCCTACGCGGCGAGCAAGTTCGGCCTGCGCGCCTTCGGCGACGCGCTGCGCCAGGAGGAGCCGGAGCTGCGGGTGACCTCGATCCATCCGGGCCGAATCGACACCGATATGCAGCGGGCGATCATCGCGGGCGAGGGGCGCGAGTACCGGGCCGAGGACTTCCTCGCCCCCGAGACCGTGGCGTACACGGTGCGTTCCGCCATCGACACCCCGCGCGACGCGCACCCCACCGAGGTCGTGCTCCGGCCGTACTGATCCCGGAGTCACCCGGCGGCGCTCTTTCGGCCGAAGCGCTCGCTCGGCTGTCGGCGCGCACATCGCCGATGGCCTGTTCCGTCGGTACTGATCCCGTACGGGTCCGACGACGCTGTATCGGCCCACGCGTTCCCTCGCGACTGTCGCACGCACGTCGCCGATCGGCTTGTCGCCCGTGCGATCGACCTGCTGATCGACGGGGAGACGGGTGGCCACCGACCTGATGACGCGCTGTAGCTCACCGCCGTGCTCTCGTCCCTGTGATTTGCTCAACGGACCACGCGGGTTCAGGTTCCCGTCACGTTCGCTCGTTAGCGTCCGGCCCCATCCCCGAGGGTTCGTCGCGGGGAGGTTCGAGCGAGCAAGAGGGATCGGGTTGTGGACAGACGTCGCATGCTGGCGTTGCTGACAGCGGGCGCGGCGGTCGCGCTGACCGGATGCGCGGTGGCCGAGGGCGACCCGATCGACAGCGGTTCCGCGGGCGGCGTGCCCCGGCCGCCCGCACCGCCGTTGTTGCCGCCTCCGCCCGGCGGACCGAAGACGCCGATCCCGGCAGGCACGATCACCGCGCTGCCGGGGCCGGGCAGCAGCATGGCGCTCACCGTGGACGACGGAGCCAGTCCCGAGGTCGTCGGCGCCTACATCCGATTCGCCAAGGACACCGGCGCGCGGTTCACCTTCTTCGTGACCGCCTACTACGACTCGTGGGCGATCCACCGGGACGCCTTGCGGCCCTTGGTCGAATCCGGGCAGATCCAGCTCGGCAACCACACCTGGGATCACCCGGATCTGACCAAGCTGTCCGCGTCGGCCGTCGCCGGGCAGCTGGAGCGGGCGAAGACCTACCTGCGCCAGAACTTCGGGGTGGACGGCACCCCGTACTTCCGCCCGCCGTTCGGCAGGCACAACGCCACGGTCGACCGGGTGGCCGCCGACCTCGGCTACACCGTGCCCACCATGTGGTACGGCTCACTGTCCGATTCCGGTGTGATCACCGAGGAGTATCTGATCGAATGCGCGCGGCAGTATTTCCGGCCGCAGACGATCGTCATCGGGCACGCCAACGCGCCCGCCGTCACCCACTGCTACGGACAGCTGGTCGACATCATCAAGGAGCGCAACCTGTCCATGGTCACGCTCGACGACGTGCTGCTCCCACCGCGCTGACCCGCCGTCAGGCGACGATGTTCACCAGGCGCCCCGGCACCACGATCAGCTTGCGCGGCGCCTTCCCGTTGAGCAGCGCGTCGATCTTCTCGTCGGCCAGCGCCGCCGCCTCGATCGCCGCGTTGTCCGCGTCGGCCGCCACCTGAATCCGGCTGCGCACCTTGCCGTTCACCTGGATCGGGTATTCCACCGACTCCTCGACCAGCAGCGCCGGATCGGCGACCGGGAACGGACCGTGCGCCAGCGAGGCGGTGTGGCCCAGGCGGTCCCACAGTTCCTCGGCGATGTGCGGGGCCAGCGGCGCCAGCATCAACACCAGCGGCTCCACCACCGAGCGCGGCGCGCCGTCCGGGTAGCTCTTGGTCAGGTGGTTGGTCAGCTCGATCAGCTTGGCGCCCGCCGTGTTGTCGCGCAGCGCGGCGAAATCCTCGTCCACGCCCGCGATCGTCTTGTGCAGCAGGCGCAACGTCTCCTCGCTCGCGGCGGCGTCGGTGACCCGCACCGCGCCGGTCTCCTCGTTCACCACCAGACGCCAGGCGCGCTGCAGGAACCGGTGCGCGCCGACGACGTCCTTGGTCGCCCACGGGCGCGAGGTGTCCAGCGGACCCATCGCCATCTCGTAGAAGCGGAAGGTGTCCGCGCCGTACAGATCGCACATCTCGTCCGGGGAGATGGCGTTCTTCAGCGACTTGCCGATCTTGCCGTACTCCTGGCGCACCTCGACCTCGGCGCCGGTGGGGTCGGTCCAGTAGAACTTGCCGTCGCGCTCGACCACCTCGGCGGCGGGCACGTACGCGCCGCGCTCGTCGGTGTAGGCGTGCGCCTGGATGTAGCCCTGGTTGAACAGCCGCCGGTACGGCTCGCTCGCGGACACGTCACCCAGATCGAACAGCACCTTCTGCCAGAAGCGGGCGTACAGCAGGTGCAGAACCGCGTGCTCGACGCCGCCGACGTACAGGTCGACGCCGCCCGGGTCGTTCGGCCCGCCGACGTCGGCGCGCGGGCCCAGCCAGTACGCCTCGTTCTCCTCGGCGCAGAACGTCTCGGTGTTCGTCGGGTCGGCGTAGCGGATCTCGTACCAGGAACTGCCCGCCCACTGCGGCATGACATTGGTGTCGCGGCGGTAGCGCTTCAGCCCGTCGCCGAGATCCAGCTCGACTTCCACCCAGTCGGTGGCCTTGGCCAGCGGAGGGGAGGGTTCGGAGTTCGCGTCGTCCGGATCGAAGGTCACCGGGGCGAAATCGTCCAGCTCCGGTAGCACCACCGGCAGCATGGATTCCGGCAGCGCGTGGGGTGCGCCCTGCTCGTCGTACACGATCGGGAACGGCTCGCCCCAATAGCGCTGGCGCGCGAACAACCAGTCGCGCAGCTTGTATTGGATGGTGCCCTTGCCGTGTCCGTCGGCCTCGAGCCGGGCGATCATCGCCGCTTTGGCCTCCTCGACGGACATGCCGTCGAGGTAATCGGAGTTCACCAGCGCGCCTTCGCCCGCGTGCGCGCCCTGCTCCAGGTCGCCGCCGCTGATCACCTCGATGATCGGCAGCCCGAGGACGGACGCGAATTCCCAGTCGCGGTGGTCGTGCCCGGGAACGGCCATGATGGCGCCGGTGCCGTAGCCGCTGAGCACGTAGTCGGCGATGAAGATCGGCACGGCCGCGCCGTTGGCCGGGTTGATCGCGTGATTGCCCAGGAAGACGCCGGTCTTCTCCTTGTTCTCCTGACGCTCCAAATCCGACTTGGCCGCGATCGACTTGCGGTAGGCCGCCACGGCTTCGGCCGGTGTGGCGGCGCCCTCGTTGGTCCACCTGGGGTCGGTGCCCGCAGGCCACGCGGCGGCGGTCAGCTTGTCGACCAGCTCGTGTTCCGGCGCGAGCACCACATAGGTGGCGCCGAACAAGGTGTCGGGGCGGGTGGTGAAGACCTCGATCTGCTCGCCGTCGGCGTCGAACTTCACCTGCGCGCCCCGGGATCGTCCGATCCAGTTGC
The DNA here is from genome assembly GCF_047200615.1 of Nocardia sichangensis. Lineage (NCBI taxonomy): Bacteria > Bacillati > Actinomycetota > Actinomycetes > Mycobacteriales > Nocardiaceae > Nocardia > Nocardia sichangensis. The sequence goes on along the minus strand of NZ_JBJZOK010000016.1, from coordinate 9,154 downwards.
GCTGCATGGCCTTGACGTTCTCCGGCCAGTCCAGCCGGTCCAGGTCGTCGACCAGGCGATCGGAATAGGCGGTGATGCGCATCATCCACTGCCGCAAGTGCTTACGGAACACCGGGAAGTTGCCGCGCTCGCTGCGGCCGTCGGCGGTGACCTCTTCGTTCGCCAGCACGGTACCCAGGCCAGGGCACCAGTTGACCATCGAATCGGTCTGGTACACCAGGCGATACGAGTCCAGCAGCGCGCCGCGCTCGGCGGGCGGCATCGTGTCCCAGGACTTGCCGTCCGGAACGGCCCGCGCGCCGGACGCGAACTCGGCCGCCAGCTCGGCGATCGGGCGGGCCCGGTTCAGCTCCGTGTCGTACCAAGCGTTGTAGATCCGCAGGAAGATCCACTGTGTCCAGCGGTAGTACTCCGGATCGGTGGTCGCGAACGAGCGACGCCGGTCGTGGCCGAGCCCGAGGCGGTCCAGCTGACGCTGCATCGTGGCGATGTTCGACTCGGTGGTGTCGCGCGGGTGCGCGCCGGTCTGTACCGCGTACTGCTCGGCGGGCAGGCCGAACGCGTCGTAGCCGAGGGCGTGCAGCACGTTGCGCCCGTGCATGCGGTGGTAGCGGGCGAAGACGTCCGTGGCGATGTAGCCGAGCGGATGCCCGACGTGCAGGCCCGCGCCGGACGGGTACGGGAACATGTCCTGGATGAACAGTTTGTCGGCCGGTGTCGGACCGGCCAGCGGTCCCACCGGGTTCGGCGCGTGGAAGGTTCCGCGTTCGTCCCACGTCCGCTGCCACCGGCTCTCGATGCGGCCGGCAAGCTCCGCGTTGTACCGGTGCTCAGGTACATCGCTTTCGGTTGCGCGTGTGTCTTGCACGGTCCTGCCTTCTTGTGGTCGCCGATCCCCGACAAACTTCGTCTATCAGGGTAGAACGTCGCATCGGCAGGACCGAAAATCGGGCTGGCCTGCGGTTGCGGCCGGGTTCGCCGGACGAGGCGCCCGTCGGCGGGCGCGGGGCACCGATGCGCTAGCCTGCATGGGTGTTCGTCGTCGCTCTCGTCCTGTTCGTGCTGGCTGTCGTGGCCGTCACAACCGGAGCACTCGGGCTGACCGGCCGGTTGCCCCGGAATCGTTTCTTCGGTGTCCACACCGAGGCCGCGCTGTCCACGGACGATACGTTCCGCGTCGCCAACCGGGTCGCCGCTCCCACCTCGATCGCGGCCGGGGCGCTGCTGTTCGCCGGTGGTCTCGTCGGGCTGGCCGCGGGCGGGTTCGTCGCGCTGGCCGTCGCGGCCTGCGCCGCCGTCGTCGCCCTGTTCACCCTCGGCGCCGGTGCGAATGCCGCCGCGCAGGCGGCCGAAGCCATCGCCCCGCCGCCGCAGACCGGTGGTTGCGGCAACTCCTGCGGCGCCTGCTCGCTCCGCGACGCCTGCCAGCCCGCGAGCTGAGGCCCATCACCCCGCGTCCGCGCATTGCGCGATGTCTGTCGGCCATGAGTCGAGGCCGATGGCCCGTGTCCGTCCACTCCGCGACGCCTGCCGATCCGCGAGCTGAGGCCCATCACCCCGCGTCGGCGCACTCCGGCGGCGGGACGCTGCGCGACAACGGACTGTCGACCGGCGTGAAGTAGAGCACACACAGCAATACCGGCACCGTTCCGAGATTGCGCGCCACGTGCGGGTAGCGCGGCCCGCTCGGTTCCCGGAAGATCCGCGGGCGCCGGTAGGTGACCGGCGCGCAGTCCGCACCGGGATGATCCAGCGTCCCCCGCGCGACCAGCACGAACAATGTCCCGTCGTGGTAGTGCCACCCGCTGCTGCCACCCGGCTCGATGAGCGTCTGGCGCAGCACGACCGCCCACCGTCCCAGAGCGAACCGGAACAGGACCCTACTGGCCGTCCCATGAGCGGGCGCCGCGTTCACCTCGAAATCGGACCACACGCTTCGATCGAACCACTCTCCGCGCCGGGGTCCACTCGATCCGGCCGAGACACGTGCGCCGCGCTCGGCGATCCGATGCGGGGCGACATCAGCAACGACCGGTCTCCGGACTGCGAACCGCAAGCGGGACGCGAACGCACACGCTCCCCGCATGGCGGGCGTGCGCAGCACGCCCGCTCTGGGTAGCCACTCCGATCAGGTCGTCACGCGCGGTGGATCGGCGGTGAGGGCCTGGAGTACCGCGTCGTCGGACGCCGGGTCGCCGACGGCGATGCGTGCGCTGCCGTCGGCGTAGGACTTCGCGGCTATGCCCGCGCGCCGCAGCGCCGTGTTCGCACCAGGGCCGGGTACGTACAGGAAGTTCGCGTGGCTTTCCGGTATCGCGAATCCATGAGCCAGTAGTGCGCTGCGGAGTGCGTCGCGCCTTTCGGCGATGCGCAGGGTGCGCGCGGCGAGTTCGGGTGCGGCGGCGTACGAGGCGGCGACCGCGGCCACCGCCGCCGCGCCCATCCCGAAGGGCAATTGCAGTGTGCCGATTCGCGCGATCAACTCGGTCCGGCCGAAGGCGTAGCCGATACGCAGCCCGGCCAAGCCGTACGCCTTCGAAAAGGTACGTAGCACAACAAGGTTGGGATGCTTCGCGATCAGCGCCCGTGGGTCGACGTATGCGGTGGCGCCGAGGAATTCGACGTACGCCTCGTCCAGAACGACCGGGACCCGGCTGGGAACGTCGGACAGGAATGCCTTCAGATCGTCGGCCGGGATGACCGTTCCGGTGGGATTGTGCGGACGGCACACCACGATCAGCGCGGTGCGACGGTCGACGGCCCGCCGCATCGCCCGCAGATCCTGGTTCCCCGCCGAATCCAGCGGCACCGGCACGGCGGTGACGCCGGCCATCTCGGCCATGATCGGATACCCGTCGAACGTCGGTGCGCTGTAGACGATCTCGTCTCCCGGCGTGGTCAGGGTCTGCAAGATCTGCAGTGCCACGCCGGTCGCCCCCGACCCGACCACCACTTGGTCCGCCCCTACACCGAGGTGCTGGGCGATCAGCGTCGGCAGGCGGCGCGGCAGGAACTCCGGGTATCGATTGGCCTGAGCCAGCGTCATGTGCACGGCTCGCAACACCGAAGGCAGCGGCGGGAACGGATTCTCGCTCAGAGCGAGGTCGAAGCGGGGTGGCACCCGGTGCGTCCGATACCGGTGCGACGGCCGGGTGCCGTCGACGACGCGCACGCTCATCGCGCGGCTCCCCAGCGGACGGCGGCCGCGCCCGCGAAGTCGCCCGCGTGCGCGAACGCCGACATCAGGACCAGCGATCCGTTGGGCAGCCGTCCCGCCCGGTTCTCCACGTCCAGGGTCACCGGAATGCCTGCGGCGAACAGGTTTCCGCAGGAATCGAAGGTGTCGGGGTGACGGTGCGGCGGGAGCTCCAGCGCGTCGTGCCAGTTGCGCAGGAACAGCCGGTTCGGCTGGTTGGTGACGAACGTGTCGACGTCGCGTCCCCGCACGCCGATCCGATCGCACACCGCCAGGGCGACTTCCGGAACGAGCCGATTGCCCCTGGCGAACACCTTGGTGATCTTGGACTCGGTGAAGCTGACGCAGCCCTGGCCCTCGCCCGGCTCCCAGTACTTGCGCTCGCCGTTGGTGGAGAAGTCCATGTCGCCGGCGAATTCGGGATAGGTCCGGCATTCGATGTCGAGAATCGGCGCGCTGTCGTCCTTGCGGAGCAGTCCGACACCGCAGCCGTCACCGGGCACGGGAGCCTGCGCCAGCTTGCGGATATCGGTCTGGGTGAACACCGGTCCCGCGCAGTTCTGGGTCGCCGCGATCAGCGCGGTGCGGGCGGGCGTGGTCTGCAGGATCATCCGGGCCATCGCCATCATGTGCACGAACGCCGCACACCCGCCGTTGTGCACGTCGTAGACGTACGAGGGACGGATGCCGAGCCGTCGCGCCACCTCGGGCCCGCAGCCGAGCACCGGATTGTCCGGCAGTTGGGTGTGCGTGATCAAGACGTCGACCTCGGCGATGGCGTCGGCGCCGTTGCGTTCGATCAGCGGTGCGACGGCGCGCTCGACCATGTCCACCGCGGTCTCGTCGCGCGCGACGTGGTGGCGGCCCTTGGGCGAGCGGAACATGACGTTCTTCGCCATCCGGTCCGAGCGCGAGAACTGGGTGAAGTACTCGGTGCCGACCGGCTCGCCCGGTAGGTACGAGGCCACGTCGACGAGACTGACCTCAGGGAGATGTTGTTGCGTGGTGGTCACTCGAGCCTCACTTCATCCAGTCGGGCTTGATCGGCAGGCCGTGCGCGGCCCGGTACTCGCAGATGGCTTTGAGGTTGTCCATCTCCAGCTGATGCCCCGCCGAGAACATCTCCCAGAAGTCGCCGACCCACACCGGGCGGTTCGGGGGAGCGGACTCCGGGTACGGGTTGTCGTCGTAGAAGGGGTGCTTGCAGTTGACCCACAACACCACCGAACCCGGCTTGTGGAACACCAATTGCGCGTCGACCACGCGCAGCAGGTAGATCATCCACAGGTGTTGTCCCTGGTCCCAGGCACAGTGGTAGTCGACGGTCATGGCGTCGGGGTTGGCGACGGTGCGGGTGAAGATCTCGGTCTCCGAGCCCAGCCGGTCATAGGCCAGCCAGAGTCCGGGTTCGTCGGTCTCCACGAACCCGCGCAGGCTGTAGGTCCATTCCTCCAGCGACCTGGTGTCGGCGAGGTATTCGTAGACCTCGCGCGGCGGCGCGTCGATGTACGCCTGCACCGGACAGTATTCGCCGAAGATCTGCTCGTGCGGATACACCGACCGCAGCATGTCCATGATGATCGGCGTGGTCGCGTCTTTGTCGGAGTTCTCGATGCGGAGCACGCCGGGCACGGCCTGTTCCGGAATATCGCTGAGGGCGGGGAGGGAACTGGTGGTCACGGTGATACTCCTTCGGGTAGGCGTCGGCGGGCGCCGCCGCGTGGGGTTCATCGAAGATCGCGGGATTGCTCCACGGCGTTAATGAAGGGCAGGAACGGAGGAATCTCGTCGGGATCGCATTCGATCGAAAGGAACGACGGTCCTTCGGTTTCCAGGCAGCGACGCAGTGTGGCGGCGAGTTCGCCGACGGTGCGCACCGAGAACGCGGGCAGACCGGGGAACATCGCGGCGATGCCCGCGCCGAGGTCGGCCGGGCGGAATCGGTTGAAGCTGTAGCGGTCCCGGTAATACAGCTGCTCCCTGGTCACGCACATGGCGTGCGCGTTGTTGTTCAACACGACGAAGGTGACCGGAAGGGCGTGCTCGATCGCGGTGTGCAACTCCATGCCGTGCATGTAGAACGAGCCGTCACCCGCGATGACCACCGTCCGCCGGACACCGTCGGTCCGCGCATGCCGCGCGAACGCGGACCCGATGCCCGCGCCGAAGGCGTAACCCATTCCGCCCATCCCGAGGGCGACCACGAACCGCCCGTCCCGCGGCACCCTGAGGTGGTGCACGACCGACGCGCCGGTGTTGCCCGCGTCGGCGAACACGTCGGTGCCCTCCGGCAATGCGGCATCGATCGTCTCGACCACATCCCGGTACCGCAGACCGGGGCCCGAGGAGTCGGGCACCCGCAGCGAAGTCAGCGGTTGCGTCGCGTGCACGCGTTCGGATCCGGTACTGCCGTCGTCCAATTCGTCGGCGAGCTCGGCGAGTGTTCGCGACAGGTCGGTACTGGTCGCATGGATGGCGGGCAGATACGGTGGCGCCACGCCGATGCTCGCGACGGTTCGCTCGGCGAGCGCGGCCTCCGAGCCGGCGCGGGTGGTGACCGGCAATCGGGTGCCGACCAGCAAGCACAGGGCCGAGGACCGGATGGCCGCCGCCAGTTCCGGGTGCCCCATGGTGCCCGCGACGCCGCAGAAGGCCGGATCGGCGTTGTCGTAGACGTCCTTCGCGTCCGGCGCGACGCCCACCGCGGCATCCAAGGCGGTGGCGAGGCGGGCAAGCTCGTCGCGCGCGTCGTCGCGCGCGACCTGATCGCCCGCGATGATCACGATCTTCCCGGTGTGCCGGGCCGTGGCGAGCGCGGCGCGAACACGAGCGAGTCCGGCCCGGTCGGACCGATGTGTCCTGGCGGCGGGACAGAGCGGCGCGATAGGGCCCGCGTCGGCCTGCTGCACGTCTTTGGGCAGCAGCAGCACCGCCGGGCCGCCCCGGCGGGCGGCCTGCACCGCTCTATCCAGCCGATCCGCCAGGTCGGCAGCGGTTTCCACCCGTGCGCAATAGGTGCTGACCGCGCCGAACAGACGGACCGCATCGATGGCGCCCGCGCGTCCGCTGGTGTCCTGGAAGGCGCCGTTGCCCTCCAGCGCGGTCGGGGGCTGCCCGACCAGGGCGAGTACCGGTACCCGCGACGCGAACGATTCGGCGAGCCCGGCGACGAGATTCATCGCGCCGCCGCCGGAGGTCGCCGCGACCACGCCCAATCCGCCTGTGCCACGGGCATATCCGTCGGCCATGGTCGCCGCGGAGAACTCGTGTTTCGCGACCACGCCGGTGACGTGGTCCGGCGCGTCGAAGATCGCGTCGTACAGGTCCTCGATATTGGCGCCGTCCACTCCGAAGATGTGTCGCACGCCCAACGCCGAAACCGCTTGCACCAGATGGTCCACGACTCGAGTCCGCATCCGCACTCCCTTCCGCTGACGAAATTTCGACTGCGTACACGAGTGATACGGACCTGGTCGCCGAACGGTTCAACGGCGGAGCAGAAGATGTGCCGACCAACCTTGCGTGTACGTATACATCTACGTATAGTTGGGACATGCCCAACAAGACGATCTACGTGGCCGATGACGACCTCCCGCTCTTCCAGCGCGCGCAGGAGTTGGTCGGCGGCAACCTCTCGGGGGCGGTGGTCACGGCGCTGCGCCGATTCATCGAACTCGAGGAGGGGCGGCTGGAGGGCTATGACGAGATCGTGCTCAAGGTCGGTCGCGATGGTGTGCGACAGGTCCGCTTCTCCGGGACCCTGCTAGGGGAGTGGCACGAGGTGAACGATACGCGCATCGAGCACGTCCAGGTGTATCGCAGCCGCAAGGGCAAATTCGTGATGCACGCCCAGTATTCGAACTGGGACGAGTATCCCGCCGAGGCGGGCACGAATTGGCTCAAGGACTGGCGAGACCCGAAAAGCTGGCGGCGTTTGCTCGGCGTCGGGCAGCAGGACTGGGGTGACTTCATCTTCGTCGTGGTGGATTCCCTCGACGAGTTGAAGGACCGACTGCCCGACAAGCTCTACCGGCGGGTGGTCGACGTGGCCGAAGGGCCGAAGATCGAGGACCTGGATATCTAACCGCCGCAACCGAATCGACTGACGCCGCGCCCCAAAAGGGGAGCGGCGTGGATAACACATGCCCATATGCGCATAGTGAAATGTATGTCAGAAAGGAAAGACCATGGTGAACGGCCATCGCGTGCCCGCCGTCTCGGTGCGCGGCCTGCGGAAATCGTTCGGCGAGCAAGTCGTGCTCGACGGGATAGACCTCACCGTCCCGGAGGGAACGGTCTTCTCGCTGCTCGGGCCGAACGGCGCGGGCAAGACCACCACCGTGCAGATCCTGACCACACTGATCCCTCCCGACGCGGGCGAAATCCGGGTGGGCGGCCATGATCTCACCGCCGAGCGCAAGCAGGTGCGCGCGCAGATCGGCGTGACCGGGCAGTTCTCGGCGGTCGACGAACTGCTCACCGGCCGGGAGAACCTGCTGCTGATGGGCGATCTGCATCATCTGTCCCGGCGGGACAACCGCAGGCTGGCGGCGGATCTGCTGGAGCGCTTCGACTTGGTCGACGCGGCGGACAAGACGGCGTCCACCTATTCCGGCGGCATGACCAGGCGCCTCGATCTGGCCATGACGCTGGTCGGCGATCCGCGCATCATCTTCCTCGACGAGCCGACCACCGGGCTCGATCCACGCAGCAGGCGCGCGATCTGGGACATCATCCGCGGGCTGGTCGACGATTACCGCGTCACGGTCTTCCTCACCACCCAGTATCTGGAGGAGGCCGACCAGCTCGCCGATCGCATCGCGGTGCTCGACCGGGGCAAGCTCGTCGCCGAAGGCACCGCGGCGGAGTTGAAGCGGCTGGTGCCTGGCGGCCACATCCGTCTGGAATTCGCCGATCGAGCCGCCTTGACCGCGGCGGCCGACGCGCTCGGCGCCGTGGCCCCGCCGCCGGACGACGACGAGGACCTCACCCTCGCGGTGCCCAGCGACGGCGGCGTGAAATCCCTGCGCGCCGTGCTGGACCGGCTCGACGACGAGCGAATCGAGGTCGAGGGCCTCGCCGTGCACACCCCAACCTCGACGACGTCTTCCTCACCCTCACCGGCCACCCCACGACCGAAAAGGAACCCGTGCGATGAGCATGTCCTACGCCCTCGCCGACTCGGCGACCATGCTGCGGCGCAATCTCGTGCGTGCCAAGCGCTATCCGAGCATGACCTTCGGCGTCATCGTGATGCCGACGGTGCTGTTGCTGGTGTTCAACTTCGTCTTCGGTGGCGCGCTGGAGAAGTCGTCCGGCGGAAACTACATCGACTATCTCGCGCCGGGCATGCTGCTGATGATTCCGGCGTACATGACGGTCTCGGTCGCGGTGGCGGTCGCCACCGACACGACCAAGGGCATCGTGAACCGGTTCCGCACCATGGACATCGCGCAGTCGGCCATGCTGACCGGTCACGTGGTCGGCGCGCTGATCCAGGCGTTGATCGGCATCGCCGCGATGGCGGGCGTCGCACTGCTCATCGGCTTCCGCCCGAACGCGAACCCGGTCGAGTGGCTCGCCGTGTTCGCGCTGCTCGCGTCGGTGATGTTCGCGCTCACCTGGCTGTCGGTGGCGCTCGGCCTGCTCGCGCCGACCCCTGAGAGCGCAAGCAACTCGCCCTTTCCGCTGGTGATGCTGCCGTTCCTCGGCAGCGGCCTGGTCGCCACCGACACCATGCCCGCCGGGTTGCGTCAGTTCGCCGAATACCAGCCCTTCACGCCGTTCACCGAGACCATCCGCGGCCTGCTGATGGGCACCGAGATCGGCGCCAACGGGATCATCTCGCTCGCCTGGTGCGTCGGGCTCGCGGCGGTCGGGTACCTGTGGTCGTCCTCGATCTTCCGGCGGCAGACGCGCTGAACCGGTCGCCGACGCAGAGATCCCCCGCGGGCAGCG